>JAZDLQ010000060.1:0-25956 GCA_043801855.1 archaeon
TATATATAATATTATGATAAATTTAATATGTTGTATCTTAATAGTGAATAATGTAAAAATAGAAAGGGAGGAGATAAAAATGACAACACAAAAAACAGCAGAGGAACAAAAGATAATAAAAGAAGAAATCCTTGAAGAGATAGTGTCAAGATACCGCATCGAAGATTTAGCGAATGAAAGGCCAGTGATTAAATGGAGAGGCTATGAAATACCAAGAACTCAGATTCTTGAATATAAAGCAATGGTTGATGAATATTCTAAACTATATCATCCTGCTTTAGGAGTATTAAGCTTGCCTTTTCAGGTAGCAGGAATGGCAACAGTACTTGGTGTTGCTGCTGTTGGCGCTGCAAGCGTTGTTGCACTATCTCCTGTTATTGCAGGAGTTATTGCTGGTACTTATCTTGCAGAAAAAACAAGCGGTCCAGCAGGTTTTGTTGCAGGCGTATCTACTACATCAGCGATATACTATGGATTATATGCAGTAGTAAATGCACTTTTTCCAGAAATAACTCCACAGGCACTATCATTAGCTGCTGCTGGAACCTTCATAAGTGTCCCTGTATTAATCGGTTTATTAAAAGAAGATATTATACCGGACAAAATTACGGATGCATACCAGGGAATAGTAACTGCTTCAAAAAGCATTGTAAGGCCGCTCTACGAGAGTAGAATGGAACAAGCAAAGGTTCATTTGCTTGAAACCATGAAACTGGTTGACTAAGTAAACCTGATAAACGGTATTTGTAATTTTTTTTTTATTTTTTTAAAGTTAATTTAAATCAATTTTCTCTCAAACAGTAATTTTTATAAACAAACATGCTAATTCATATTTATATTTTGAAAGGTGATTCAAATAAAAGCAATAGTTCCTGTCGCTGGCATCGGAAAAAGGCTTCGGCCTCACACACACACAATTCCAAAGGCGCTTCTTTATATCGCTGGAAAAGCAATCTTAGGCCATATTCTTGATAAAGTAGCATCTATTGGCATTAATGATGTTGTGTTAATTATTGGTTTTAGAGGAGAAAAAGTAAAAGAGTATGTAAAACAGGAGTATCCAAATATGCATTTTGATTTTGCAGAGCAAAAAGAAATGCTTGGCCTTGGCCATGCTATTTATACTGCAAAGCCTTATGTTAAAGAGAATGAACCTATCTTAATAATTTATGGAGACACTATTTTTGTCGGTGATATCAGTGTTGGAAAAAAAGAAAAAAACGATGGATGCATAGGAATAAAAGCTGTTGATGATCCAAGAAGCTTTGGGGTTGTTGAAACAAAAAACGGCAAAATAACAAAACTTGTTGAAAAGCCGGATTACATCAAGCCAATGCCTGCAATAGTAGGCGTTAATTTCATTAACAATTCTAAGCTATTATTTGATTCATTAGAGGAATTAATATCTAAGAATATCAAAACAAAAAACGAATATCAGCTAACTGACGCATTCCAGCTAATGGTTGAAAAAAACGCAGTCCTTACAACATTTCCGCTGGAGCGATGGTTTGACTGCGGAAGGCCTGAAACCCTTCTTGAAACAAACAGGTATATGCTTGACAATCTTAAGACAAAGCATGATAAATCTGAAAATTCAGTAATCATTCCTCCTGTTTTTATAGATAAGACAGCCAAAGTTAAAAACTCAATAGTCGGACCTTACGTCTCAATTGCAGCTGGCGCAACTGTAACAAATTCAATAATTAAAAATTCAATATTAAATAAGGTTTGCACTGTTAAAAACGCGCAGCTAACTGACTCATTAATAGGAGAAAATGCAATAGTTGAAGATTTTACTGACAAACTAAATGTAGGAGATAACTCAGAGATAAGGTTTAGCGGCGAGTAAAGTTTCGATAATTTTTCTTTAATTTTTTTCTTAACAAAATATTTAAACCTTATTAATTATTAATATATCTAAAAGAGGTGACGCCATAATTAAAGTCAGCCATTTGTTTAAAGGCCATATTATTACAAAAGAGTCGCAAAGCGAATCTTTTATTCTCACAAATAAGCTTGGAGGCTACTTTTTGTTCGGCTGGAATTCTAAATTCAGGGGATTATTTTTTGCAGATGAAAAAGAAGGAGAATTCACCCTGTTCAAAACGCTTGAGAATATAACATTTAGTAAAACACCTGTTGAGATAATAAATAAGCTCTACTCAGTTGAAATAGTGTTCAATGACGCAAAAATTGAATTATTGTTGCATAAAAACTCACTTCTTGCAAAAGTGACAGGATGTGTAGAAATTACAATATCAGTTGACATGCGCCACATTTATGATTTTACAACGCAAGGAAGAATATACAACATAAAAAACATAGAAAAAGGAATTGAAATAGGTTATAAAAAATACAAAGACAATAGTCTCTCAACATTGGAATACGAGCGATTCCTTGAAATAAAATCTAATAGCCAACTAAAATCAATATGCAGATGGAGAGAGCAGTTTTATGGAGAAGATAAACTACGTAATTCTTCAATTGACTCGTTGTGGGTGTATGATGCAATAACAATTTGCATAGAAAAAAATGATGAAATAGCATTTAGTTTTTCGAAGAATTGCTTAGGGTCAGAAAACAACGCATTAAAAGTAGTCTCAAATTTCAACGCTATATTTGAGCGCGAAACTCATTATGCAAACATTACGCATAAATTCCATCACATAAAAGATACTAAGATTAAATTTGCGCTGCTGCTTTGCGAAAACTCTTTTGACATGCTTTTTTCTTATGTTGAAAAAAAAGAGGGTATTTTTGCAGGCTTGCCTTGGTTTTTTCAGTTTTGGGCAAGAGATGAAGCAGTATGCCTGGGTGCACTCATTAAGCAAAAGAAATATGGCCTTGCCAAAAGCATTATAATGCGGCATATTAGCGAAATGCAGGATAATGGCAGAATATCAAACAGATATCCATACTCAGTGCTTGGTAGCGCCGATGCTACAGGACTTATTTTTTTGCAATCAAATCAGTTACTATCTATTCTTGAAAAAGAAAAGCTAATTCCTTATTTTTTTGGAGATAACAATTATCTTGAAATTATTAAAGAGAAACTTGAGTATTCAGTAAAAAAGCATTTAGAACTGTATTATGAGGAAGGGTTAATAAAAAACAGCGCTCTTGAAACATGGATGGATTCATCTATAGAAAATGATACAAGAGCAGGATTTAGGATAGAAATACAGGCGCTTTTTTTATCTATGCTCCAATTTTTAATAAGAATAAAAAAAGTAGCTGGAGAAGATTGTGAAAGTGTCAAAAAAATCCATGATGAACTTCTATATAAAGTGCAAAAATACTTTTTTGACGGAAGAAAGCTTGCTGACGGGCTTAATGACTGGACCGCAAGGCCAAATATATTCATTGCATACTATGCATATCCAAACCTGTTAACTAAAGAAGAATGGGAAATCGCTTTTGACTATGCAATAAGCAGATTGTGGCTTTCATGGGGCGGGTTTTCTTCAATTGATAAGTCAAGTCCGCTATTCTGCAACGAACATACAGGCGAAGATAATAGAAGCTATCATAGGGGAGACTCATGGTTTTGGATAAATAACCTGGCAGCTATTAGCATGCATAGATTTAACCGCAAAAAATACAGGAAATTTATTGAAAAAATAATCTATGCTTCATCTGAAGAGATTTTATTTAAAGGAGCAATAGGGCATCATGCAGAATTATCAAATGCAAAAGAGCTAAACTCAAAAGGATGCTTAATGCAAGGATGGAGCGCTGCTTCGTTTATTGAGATGATAGATGAAATTAAAAATTAATAAAAAGAATTATATTTTTTTGTTTGGATCAGTTACCCTACCAATAAACAAAATGTTTCCAGTATTCTTTTCCTGTATTATGAAAATGAAGGGATGATCTGCCCTGAAAATTTTTCTTTGACTCGGCCCTGCTGATGATTTTGTCATTATAACTGCTGTTGCAGCAGCTGCTTGTGTTCCTTCTTCATCAACTTTGACAAATGCCTGATGGATTACCTCACTAATAAAAAGAGTTTTTGTCCCATCCATTCCTGAGAAATCAGCATTTCCCAAAAAAGCTGTAGGCATTCCAAGTGAGCTTAATGTTTCTTTCATAAAATATTTTGTATCGAATTCAAATTTAGGAAGATAAATAGCACTTAATCCTGTTTCACTCATCTGAGATTTGTATTCATTAAGCTTTTCAAGTGATAAATCAATATCTTCAAGAGTATAATCAGAAACAATTGTTTTTTCTGTCTCAGGATAATATTCTTCTCCTTGTTTTGGCAATAGTATAAGCACAGAAATTTCTCCTCCTTTATATGGCAATTCTAGGATTTGCAAATTTTCTAGCTCAGCATAATTAAATCTTGCCTTTTCAGGATTCATATGCATCATCTGAGTTTTTACAATTTCAGATTGAGTTACTTTAAAATCTTGTTCACGAGTATCAGATTTATCAAATTCCAATTCCCATGACCCTTTGAAATATATAGCATTGGTGATGACTAATCGCGTCATTGAATCAAGCACACCTGTCGGAATCAGATCTTTTATTCTATTATTTGTCTGCTCTTCAATGAAAGCATTGATAGTTTGTCTTGATTTTTCAGATTCTTTAATAAAATCAAGGTTTGCTGCCTTTCCTCCATAATAGTTTTCCACTGCTGAAATATATTGGTCTAAAAATTTGTAATCCTGCTGCGCCCAGAGTGCATTTCCTGTGTTTAATTTGTAAGGCTTATTTTTTTTATTAATATTATTATAAATTGCAGCAAAATTTGGCCGTAAAGCGCTATTTCCAGGAAAGTCAAAAACTGATTTAATTTCATCAGCAGTTTGTCCTTTTGCTCCTTCATAAGTCATTGCCAGAGCTGCAGAAATGCTGTAAGGAGAATAAAATATATTCCCTTTTTCAGTTTTAGTAAATTCAGAATATAAATCAAAAGCAAACTTGTTATTTGCATCGACAACTTTTTGTATGCCTTGTTGTGTTGAGCCGCTCTCGTCTGCTTTTGGCGCCTGGTTTGGCAAATATGGAAAAACAAAAAATATTGATATCGCTGTTACTGTTGCAACAAGAAGCAGTGCTATGCCAATTATTAAGATTTTTTTGTTCATGCAATATCTAAATGCTAATCATTATAAATATTTTATTAAGGTTTTAAGATGAATTAAAAATATGTTGTTTAATAAACCATAAATAGATATTTAAAAACAAAGGCTTTTCTAGTCTCTTGAGGAAGATAAAATGAACGAAACAGAAGACCTAATTTTAAAATTCGCACTTCAGAACGCTGTTAGATTTAATGGCATTGCGCAGGCGGGTAATGTTGTCCCAAAAGTAATCGGCGCAAACTCGGAACTTAAAAAAGATATGAAAACATTGATGGTCAAAATCAATGAAATTGTTGCAAAAGTAAATGTAATGGATAAAGCTTTACAGCTAAAAATGCTTGAAGAAATTGCTCCTGAACTTCTTGAAAAAAAAGAAAAAGAAGAGCGTGATATTTTTGCATTTCTTGGGATAAATCAAGGAGATAAAGTTGTCAGTGCATTTCCGCCTGGCCCTGAAAAATACCCGCATATTGGCCATGCCAAAGCATGTCTGTTAAATTATCTTCTTGCAAAGCAGTATAACGGCAAATTTGTCTTAAGGTTTGAAGATACAAATCCAGAGCTTGTCAAGGGAGAATTTTATGATATTTTCAAAGACAATCTATCATGGCTTGGAGTTAAATGGGATAGTTTGGTATATGCCTCTGATAATATGGAATTGTTCTATAAATTTGCAGAAAATGCAATAGCTATTGATAAGGCATATATGTGCTTTTGCGAAAAAGAAGCAATGCAATTATCTAGAAGTGATGCTGTTGCCTGCAAGTGCCGATCTCAAACTGTCTCTCAAAACATGAAATTTTGGAAAGAATTCAAGACTTATCCTGAAGGCAAAGCAACACTGAGGCTAAAAATAGACCTTGAGCACCAGAATACAACAATGCGCGATCCGACAATTTTTAGAATAATTAATGCGCCTCACGCTCGTCATGGCACAAAATATAGGGTCTGGCCAAACTATGATTTCCAGAATGCTATAATGGACGGTTATTATGGAATAACAATTAGGCTTCGAAGTAAAGAGTTTGAGATGCGCTCTGAATTGCAGCGATATATCCAGAATATGCTTGGCATAAATGAATCAAAAACATATGAGTTCGCTAGATTCAACATGATTGGTGTTGATAATTCAGGCAGAGTAATAAGGGAAAAAATTGGAAAAGGAGAATATATTGGCTGGGATGACCCAAGGCTAACAACAATTGTAGCCTTAAGAAGAAGAGGCTTTACACCTGAGGCAATAACTAATTTTGTTGTATCAACAGGAATTACAAAAAGTGAAAGCACACTCACTTGGGATGATTTAATTGTCCAAAATAAAAAAATAGTTGATAAATCAGCAAGAAGGTTTTTCTTTTTGTATGACTGTGAAAAAATTAAAATAAATGGTGCACCAAAGCAGGAACTGACACTTGAGAATTATCCTAATATGCCACAAAAAGGATATAGGACAATCCATACAGACAATGAATTTCTTATTTCAAAGGATGATTCAAAAGACCTTGTTGTGGGTGAGATGTACAGGCTCATGGATTGTCTAAACTTCAGGAAAACAAATGATGGATTTATGTTTGACAGTAAAGAACATGCAAAATATAAGGGTATTGGAAAAAAAATAATGCATTTCCTCCCAGCCGAAGGCAATGTTAATGCAGAAATATTCATGAATGATGCAACGAGAATATCGGGTTTGGCTGAAAGCAATATTAAAGAATTGAGTGTCGGTGACATAGTCCAATTTGAAAGATTCGGGTTCTGTAGATTAGATGCTGTTGAACACGACGTATATAAGTTCTGGTTTACGCATAAGTAAAAGAGCGCTTTTACAAAAGCCCTCGGTGCAAAAGAGATTAAGAACCACTTCGCCTAAAAAATGCGGCGAGTGGTTCGAATAATAGTAATATTATTTCTGCCAGGCTTGGTGCAATTGAAGGCGATGTGTATAAGTTCTGGTTACACTTACGTAGAATTATTTTTAAATTAAGAGCGAGGGGAGTCTGTCCCACGAAAAGTTCGTTTTCCTTACATGAGGTAATATGTAAGGATTTATCAAGTTTTCGTTGGAAAAATTTATACCCTATTAAGAGTTCTTGATTTGGGTGCGGTATCATGGTACAACAAAAAATACTCTGTATATGCAGGGCTGGTGCAAATAGATCCAGGACTTTAAGTGAAATGCTGAACAAAATGGGTTTTAATGCTGACTTCTCAGGCCTATCAAATGCAGTTGAAAAATTGGCAGATGCTCATATCGTGATATTTATGGAGATGGACCATTTAAATTATGCTAATGCTTTCTATTCTGACTCAATAAAGGATAAGAATGTATATTGTCTTCGTGTCCCTGATAATTATGACTACAATGAGCCCAAATTGAAGACACTTTTGATGAGGAGGATGAAGGAAACAGATATTCTTATTACCAAAATATAGATAGTAGATTGATGTATAAGAGTGAGGGAGTCTGCCCTCGAGAATTTCTTTTTATACAGAAAACAAAGATAAATTGCATTGATAATTTTTCTATCCTTTCTTTATTACTACAATCCGTTTAAAAATAAGAATTTTTATATATCTGCTTGATTTAAATATTACTGTTATGCAACTTTTAGGTCAATTAAACACAGAAATTGAAAATCTTCCTTGGAAGAAGGACCTATCAAGACATAGTCTTCATTCCATGTGTTCAAGGATATGTTCTTTTCCCCCCTCACTTGTTAGATATTTCATTGAAAAATACAGTAGAGAAGGTCAGATCGTATTTGATCCTTTTTCAGGAAAAGGCACTGCTCCATTAGAGGCATTGCTAAATGGAAGAATCGGTTGGGGAAATGATGTTTCTCCTGAAGCGTATATTTTAACGAAGGCAAAAGTTAGTTGTATCCGTAAATCAACATTAATAAAAAGAATTAACCAGCTCAGGTTCCTTATGGATACTACACAAATAGAAGAAACAGATTGGAGAGTTAAAGTATTTTATCATGAAGCAACCCTTAAACAAATACTTCAATTAAGGATGTTATTAGCTGATAAGAAAGACAAATATGCTATAGTTATCAAGGGCTTGATGTTAGGAATATTACATGGGGCTTCTCAAAATTCATTATCCTTGCGCTGCTCACATTCTTATTCCATGTCTCCAGGCTATGTTGAAAAATACACCAAAGAACATGGACTTGTCAAACCTCAAAAAGATGTAATCACTTGTTTACTCAACAAGGCAAATGAATGCTATAGGGATGGTGTTGTATCCTTATCTGGATTAGCAACATGCAATGATTCAAGAAAGTTAAAAATACCTTCTGAATCTGTTGATTTAATAATTACCTCACCTCCTTATTTTGCCGTCCAAACCTATGCATCAGATAATTGGTTAAGACTATGGTTTTTAGGTTATAATTATAAGGATGTAAATAAATTACAGGTAAATACCAATAGTGAGGAAAAGTATGGGCAATTTATGCTAGATTCTATTAAGGAGATGTATAGAGTTCTAAAAACCAATTCTAAATGTTTTATCGTTATAGGCGATGTAAAGAAGAAACTTAGCAAGGGAGACATTATAATCAATACTGCAGATTTCTTAACTAATTACGCAGTTAAAGCAGGTTTTCGCGTGGATGGCATAATTGTAGACCAAATTCCACAAACAAGAAAAGTATTAAATTCTTCGTTGTGTTCTACTGGAATTACAACTGAAAGAATACTTTGCCTCTCTAAGATCTAGTTTATCCACACAGTTTCTTTTATTAAATCTATAGCTTTAGTTAGCATTTGCCTTTTTCTATTTTTAATATCTTGTTGCTTTACGGAGGATTTATCGTTGTATTTTACTCTAAATACATAGGATAGCATTCTTGTGCTTTTTTTTGCACTCTGACCAATATAAGTGTAGGGTTTTGAATATAATATTAGATTAGTATACTTGTCTGCAGAATTTATACTATAGCAGATTGTTGAGAAGATTTTTAACCATTCTAGTTCATTTTGTTGAGCAGAAGCCCATGTTATGAACTGAGTGTCCCCAATATCTTCAAGTAGTGGTTTGACAAACTTGGATTTAATATTTGAGATAGTAATCGCATAATCTCCAGTCAATAATCTAGGATCCAGCTTTACCGTAATAATTAAAAACAAATCTTTTGTAAATGGAAAGTGATTCTTAATAATGGTATCAATCAGATCAAATACTTTTGACACATCTTCCTTATTCGTAACTAGAGGTGACTCACAATAGGCATCGAGATTTACAATATGGAAGGGAAGATGTTTTCTTATGAAAGCATCATCTTTGATAATCTCTTCAAACTTTGCATGATATATCGTATTTTTTATTTTTTCAATATCGAATCCTACTTCGGCAGCACAAAAAGTTCTAATGTTATCGACCGCATCATCCCAGGATTCGATACATACAGTGTTTTCTAATTTAATAAGTTTTAAGTCAAGAAATTTTCTAAGTTCATAACAACCTGCACCAGGTAATGTAAGATATCTTATATTTTTGCTTGTTCTATTGAAAACATGTTCTAGTACAGGCTTCCAGAGTTCTTCTCGAACTCTTTGCTTTTCTTCACAATCCTTAAATTGAATTGAACCCATTAATTTTCACCAAAGAGTTTACTGAACTAGCCCCCCCATAAGGGAATATATTTTGTCAGCAAATTCATCTTTGGTTTTAGTTTTACATCTACAATATTCTATAAGAATGCACAAAATAATGTAGTCTGGTTTAAGGCTCGTTATTATTTCATTATTTCTATTAATATAAAATTTTTTTTCAGTTTCATCCATTTCACATGGTTTATTTGATGGGTCACTTTCTACAAATTGACATTTATATAATTCTTTTTCAATCTGAAATTCCCATATCTCCTTATGATATATATCTGAATCAATCTTGATTTCTCCTTTCTTTTTAACAATATCATCCCAAACTATTTTATAGCTTTTTTTAGCATTAATTCCTGCCTCTGGTACGATTTTAACATCTTCATACCTTTTTTGTATTTCATTGAGGTCAATTAATTTTGTTTTTTTGGATTCCTTTAAGGAATGAGCTTTGGTAATTTTTTCGACCTTGGGTACCACGGCTCTGGATAATTCTTTTGATGTTTTCTCCATAGCTTTATTCAACTTAACAGCGATCCCGATAGTTTTATTCAGGTCAGATTTTAAATTCCAATCGAAGTTCACACCTTTGAAAAACTCCATTAACTGGTTATGGATGTAGTCCTTAACAGTAAGGTATTGTGGATCAACTTCATTAAAATTATTCCTATCAATAGTTATTGCTTTATTCTTGTCTATCCCAATAATAAAGATTTCACCACAAACTCTTTTTTTCCTTTCATCATATCCCTTAAATCCTAGAAAACCATTATCAGATACTGCTACATTTTGTACTCTAACTATCAATCCGTCCCACTTTTTCAACTGTTGACTTTTTCTATTCTCAGTTTGAGATTTTCTAATAAAATAACCGACAATTTTCATATTATCTACTTTAACTTCTTTGAACTCTTTTATCGCGTAAATGTTCTCCTCTTCATTATCCCCATATAGCCTCCTCTGTAATGGTTCTTTACTATTCAAGAAAACATTTAAACTGAACTCAGAAGAATGCTCAAGAAGAGAGTCTTTAAGTCCTTTTGAAACATAATTAAAGAGCTTACTTTGAGAATTATATTTCAGAGGTAGTATCTTTTCTAGCTCATTTTTTAATTCTTCAAGTTTATCTTTATCTTTAAACGCCTTTATGACAGGCGATTTAATATTAATTAGACTAATTTTTGTGAAATTAGGTTTATATCCTAATTGATCTGCATTTTCAATCTCCTCCTGCAGTTGTCCAATGGGGATATTTTCGATAGCTTCTTTCCTAAGTTCATCCATTGTTAATTTTTTTGAGTCAAGAGAAGCAACCAAAACTTTATTGTTCCCTTTCTTCCTAGTTTTAAGTTCTATTGATTCACATAAGGGAACTGATGCTAAAAAACCAATTCCAATTCTACCTATTTTAGTTGGATCATCAAACTTTTCGCTACCACCTAATCCCAGGAATCGATTTTTTAAATCTCGTTTATCCATCCCGTCTCCATCATCTTCAACGATGAGATTGGCTGTATCTCCACTCAGAGCAAGCGTGATGTAAACATTTTTTGCATTCGCATCTAAGGAATTAGTAATCATCTCTCTAAGTTGCTTAGCAATGGTATCGTAATTTTGCATACTAATTTCTGGGACCAGGCCCATCTTTGGTTTTAAGAATAAAGGTTCACTCATTTTAACACCCCATATTGAATTTATAACATTAATAGTGCATTATTTAAAAAATATTTGAAAAACTATATATTTTGTGACCTTTTATGCGCATTATATCTATCTATCTCTGTCTTTAATTCTCTAAGCTGCTTATTTGTAACTGCCAGATTAATCAATCCCCTTGGCGTTCCTATGAACAGCATTATCTGATCCTTCTTGATGTATTCGAGCTCTCCTTTTTTTATCATCCCTATTCTGATATGCTTTGCTTCCTCATCAAAGTGATATCCGCTGCTATGGATCTGCATTGTTGCATAGTTTTTGAAGTATTCCTGTATCTTGTACCTGTCTTCATCAGTAAGTCTATTCTTTTTCATTAAAACCACCCCAAAAAATATCAATACCTTAAAGTCTTAAGAAAATATTGAATTTCTAAAACATAGGTTACAATAATCAATTTCGTAGGCTTCACGACTGAATATACTTACTTTTTCATGAAAAACAAATACTCTGTTTTTTGTCATTTTAACCCATTTATAATTGGCTTAAATGGCTGTAGCCTCTTTTATAATAGGGGTAATGGCGAATTAATCAAGGTGTAAATGGTTTTTTTGTTTTCAATTATTTGTCCTCGTCTAAAGAGATTTTGGGATGTTTTGCTTAAAAGGTAGGGGTTTTGATATAGAAAAATATATCTTAGTTGGAGATATATAGTTTCAGTACTGATCAGTATTGATAAGGTATCAATCCATATGAGTACCAAAAAAGGATTGTATTTGACAACATTTATATTTAAAAAGGATTTAAAATCAGAATATAAACAAAATGAGCTTAACTGAAGCAGACACTCGTGCCAAGCTGATTGATCCTGTTCTTCATAGGATTGGCTGGACCGAAGATCTTATCACTAGGGAAGAAACGGCTGGAACTATTGAGATAATCAATGGTCGGCCAAAAAGAAAATCTGGTAGATCTGATTATCTTCTATGTGTACCTGGAAAAGACGGACAAGCACCTTTAGCAATAGCAATTCTTGAAGCAAAAAAGGAAGATGAACCAGCTACTCTTGGTTTAGAACAATCAAAAGCATATGCCAAGCGCCTACATGTGCCTTTTGTCTTCTCAAGCAATGGTCACCTATTTGTTGAGTATGATGATTTCAAGCAAATTGTAAGTGAAGAACTTTCTCTTGACAAGTTTCCTTCACCGTCCCTATTAAGGACGCTTTATGAAAAGGGAAAAGGTTTCTCATTGGATTCTGATGAATCAAACTCATTATTCATTCCCTATAAAGGCGGGCAATCTGAAAGAAGGTATTATCAGGATGCTGCCATAAGAGCTGCTCTTGAAAAAATAGCTGCTCATAAACAAGGTTGGAATAGGGTTTTATTATCTCTCGCAACCGGATCGGGAAAAACGAGAATTGCAGTCCAATTATTTCATAAATTAGCTGAATCAGGTCAATTAAAGAGAGCATTATTTGTTTGTGATAGAAACGAACTGAGAAAACAAGGGTACGGAAGACTGTTTAGTACTTTTGGTTCAGATGTTGCTGTTGTTGAAAAGAAGGATCCAAAAAAGAATGCGAGAATTATTGTCGCAACATACCAAGCTCTAGGCCTTGATGAAGAAGGGGATCTGTCTTTCTTCCTTAATAGCTATCCTAAGAATTATTTCTCTCATATTTGCTTGGACGAATGTCATAGAAGTGCATGGGATAAATGGAGCATCATCCTTACTAATAATCCAGATGCAGTACAAATTGGCTTAACTGCCACACCCAGAAAAATAGTTGGAGAAAAAACAAGTGAAAAAGATAAGGATGAGGAAATCAGCAGGAATAATATCAGATATTTTGGTGAGCCTGTTTATGAGTATCCTTATATCCTTGGATGGAAAGATGGTTATCTTGCAGCATGTGAAATTGTAAAGAGAAAGGCCGACATTGATGAAGTATGGTTAACTAGAGATCAATTAATGGAAAAAGGTATTTATGACGCCAAGACAGGTAAGCCAATGCTTCTCAAGGATGTAAAAAATATATACACCAAATCTGATTTTGACGGAAAACTAATTATTCCAGAGCGAAGAAGAGAGATGTGTGAAGATCTACTTGAACAATTTGAAAAGACAGGTGGAATAAAACAAAAGACAATCATCTTTTGTGTTAATGATAAACATGCTGAAGATGTTGCTAATGAGCTAAATAATATCTATCGTGAAAGAAAACTGCCTAAGTGTGAAAAGTTTGCCTTTAAGTTTACTGCTAAGACCTTTGAGGGAAGCATATCGGATGAAACACATGATACACTACTTGCTAATATGAGGGGTATGAAGAATTCACATTTCATTGCAACCACTGTAGATTTGCTTTCTACTGGCGTAGATATACCATGTATTCAGAACATTGTCTTCTTTGTCTATGCTGCGTCACCAATTTCATTTTATCAGATGGTTGGAAGGGGTACTAGAATAGATGAAGGATTTGAAAAGTACATGTTTAGGATTTACGATTATACTAATGCTACAAGATTGTTTGGAAAAGACTTCATAACAAAACCAAGGACTAACCCCTCAACGCCTTCTGGTCCAAAAGAGAAGCAAAAGATAGCCAAAGTATATGGATTTAGTGTTACTGTCAAGGATGAAGGAACCTTCATCTTAATGGCAGATGAAGAATCTGGCAAAGAAAAGCCAGTTACTATTGAAGAATATAAAGAGAGACTTGCAGTCTCCTTAATTTCTCAAACCAAAGATATTGATTTATTGAGAGAGATGTGGATCCATCCTTCTGAAAGAAGACATTTAGTTGAAGCTCTTCCTGGAGGAGAAAAGGGTGCTCTAATGCTCCGAGACATATTAAGGCTGGATGATTGTGATCTATTTGATGTTTTAGCAAATTTGGGATTTGGAATTATAACTAAGACCAGAAAAGAAAGAGTAATTGCATTTGGTTATAAGAATAAAGACTGGCTGATGTCTCTCCCCTCCAATTCAGCTGCTGTTGTTAAAGCACTGGCAGTGCAATTTAAAGACAATGGAATTGAAGAACTTGAGAGCGAGCATATTTTTGATGTGTCTGACATTAAGAGAGCTGGCGGTGTAAAGGCCTTAGCCCAAATAGGTACTGATCTACAGGATGTAATTATGGAAGTAAAGAAGAGAATCCTTGCTGCTTAATTTTATAAACTGAGGAATTTTTAAGAATAATGTGGGGGAAGGTATATCCTTTAATTGAATAATGCAACAAACAACATTACAGAAAAAATTACCTGAAGGATGGAAGTGGGTTAAGTTTAATGAAGTAGCAGAGATGAAAGGCCGTATAGGTTGGAGAGGCCTTAATACCTCAGACTACACTTCAAGTGGACCTATTCTACTTTCAGTCTATAATATAACTGATGATTTCAAGTTGGATTTATCTAAAGCTACACATATAACACAAAAGAGTTATGATGAGTCTCCAGAGATAATGTTAAGAGATGGAGATTTACTATTATCCAAATCAGGTACCATTGGCAGGACTTGTGTCGTTGATAAGGTAACACATCCAATGACAGTGAATGCAGCAATTAATGTTGTGAGAACAAAACCAGCGGTATTGAATAGATATCTAATGTACTTTTTTGCTTCATCTCTTGGTCAAAAAATATTTTCAGTTCTTGCTCAAGGAATGGCCCAAAAAAACATGTTTCAAAGAGATTTGAATGTAATGCCAATCCTACTTCCTCCTTTAGTAAAACAAAAAGAAATTGTTACAACGATTGATAGCCAACTTTTTCTTATTAATAAAATAAAAAACAATGCAGAAATTCAAGATACCTCCGTAAATCATTTATTTAATTCATTTTTAAAAAACCTTTTTGAAAATGATGATTTTAAAATATATCCTCAAGTAAGACTTAAGGATGTATCAACAAAAATTGGAAGTGGAATTACACCCCGCGGTGGGCACACAATTTATATTAAATCGGGAATAGCTCTCATTAGAAGTATGAATGTTTTGCTAAATGAGTTTAAAGAAGATGGACTAGCACACATAAGCAATGAAATTGACGAAACAATGAAAACTACTAGAGTAATGAAAAATGATGTTTTACTTAATATTACTGGTGCATCTATTGGGAGAGTATGTGTAGTACCCGAAAGTATATTACCTGCTAATGTTAATCAACATGTATGTATAATTAGGACAGTGGAAAGGTTAAATCCGAACTATCTATCCTATTATTTATCAAATCCAAATTTTCAAAAATTTATCATGTCTTCTGAATCTGGTGCTACAAGGCAGGCCTTAACCAAAGAAAAAATTGAAAAATTTCTAATACCTCTACCTTCACGCGATATTCAAGATAAAATAGTTCAAAATCTCAACAAAAAAAGAACGAAAATTATAGAATTAAGAGAGATTATCGAAGATAATAATAGGGGTATAAATCAAATGCCATTTTCATATCTTAACAATCTTTTTGGACAATATGAACTTCAAGGTGATGCTTTCAAATGAGATATAATAATAGTAAATTAATGAATGGTCAATCTAGTATGAACTCTTATATTCGATCAATTTGTGATATTATGCGTAGAGATAGAACAAAAGGAGCGATGGAATATATTCCAGAGCTAACATGGATGATGTTTTTGAGAATCCTAGATGAAAAAGAACAAGAAGAGGAGTTGAAGTGTAAAGCTGTTGGAAAACCATTCACTCCGTCATTAAAAGAACCTTATAGATGGAAAGATTGGGGAAATCCAAATGGAAAAAAGAGAATTGAGCTTCAGAATGCAAAGATGGGCGATTACCTGAACTTTGTGAATAATGAATTGATACCCTACCTCAAATCATTTTCAAACAATAAGCAAGCAAATATCAAACAGAAACTGATATCACAGGTATTCAGAAACTTAACTCAGACAAAAATTGGAAGTGAAAGAAATCTTCTTGATGTTTTTGATAGAATAGATCATTTGACATCAGAAAATATTGACCAAACACATCAATTCCCTCTCTCACAGATATATGAAGGACTTCTGTTGAAGATGGGGGAAAAGAATAATGATGGTGGTCAATTTTTCACACCAAGGGAAGTTATTAGAGGAATGATAAAGGCAGTAAAACCAGAGATACGAAAAGATGGACATATGGCCACATTTTATGATCCCGGATGTGGTACAGGTGGATTCCTCGCTGAACTATATGTATATATGCTATCAAAAAATCCTGGTGCCACTGAAATTGACTATCTTAAGCATGAAGCATTTTGGGGCCAGGACAGTAGTGATACTGCATTCCCAATAGCATTAGCTAATTTAGTTCTGCATGATATTGATTATCCACATATAGGATTAAAGAATACACTTAGCGGAGCAGAGACTTATATGGATTTATTCCAGGGAGCTCCATCCAAATTTGCCTATATCTTCACTAATCCTCCTTTCGGTGGAAAGGAAGGTGAAGACGCAAAAGCCAATTTTGCGTATAAAACAGGAAATACCCAGATTCTATTTATCCAGCATATTATTGACAAGTTAAAGGACAATGGAACTTGTGGTATGGTAATTGATGAAGGTGTTCTTTTTAGATCTAACGAGGTAGCGTTCGTCTAGACGAAAAGAAAGCTACTTGAGGAATGTAACTTATGGTGCATCCTAAGTTTGCCACAAAATGTTTTCGTAAACGCAGGTGCGGGTGTCAAAACTAACTTACTTTTCTTCACAAAAGGAAAATCAACAGAAAAGGTATGGTATTATGACCTCTCTGATATTAAAGTATTGAAAAAAAGTCCATTCACCATCGACAAATTTGATGACTTCTTGACAAGATTGCATTCTAATAAGCCGGAGGACAAAATCAGTGAAAGAAGTTGGTATATCGACATTGAGACTATAAAAAAGAATAATTACGATATCAAGGCTGTTAACCCTAACATTAAGGAGAAAGTTATTCCTAAGCCTGAAGAATTAATAAGAATCATAGAAGAAGCACAGCAGAAAATTAACGAAGACCTGCAAAAATTAAAGGAAATGCAATAAGTATGGCGATATTTACGATTCCAATTATAATCAAATAGATAAGGCCTGAGATTAGAGGTATTCTATCAGATAGGTGATCCTGGATAAGGTGAATCATCTGTCCAACTACTAAAAAGATATATGCCACTATAATGTAGCCTATATACTTAATCCCAAAAGGCAATGCAAAAAGGAAAATGGGGCCAAAGAGACATAGAGTGGCTAAGATAACTCCAAGAGGGCTATGCAAAATGCCTCTATGCCTCTCTGGCTTCCCCTCTACAAAAGAAAGGATGATTTCAATAAATCTGAATATCCAAGCGAGAGGAAAGAATATAGAGTGAAAGATTTTTGAATTACCGTCTCTAATATCGGCGTCTGGCAGAATCGCTCCTACCATTACCATCACAAACACAATTATCTGATAAAGCGTATACTCAAACACGCTTAGGTTTAACAGTACAAGAGGGTTAATCTCTCTGAAGGAATAAGTCAGGCTCAGATAGATTGAAACTATCGTAATGACACTCAACAGTAAATGGTTTGAGCCTCTCATGTTGTTCCGACACCTTCAACACATTTTTTTTGCTCTTTTTTACCACATCTTCCATGCCTGATGTCATAACTCAGTTTACGGCAGTAGCAACTACAATAGATAGCATCTGCCCTCACAAATGTCGGAATTTGCTTACCACACAATTTGCATTTTGCGTTAATCATTCAAGCACCTTCAGCCTTCCTGGCCTTGGCTCATAGATTTCTCCTGCTTCTTTGCCCCCTGCTATTGCTTTTGATTCAGCCCACTGAGGATCTTCACAAAGATTAAGGATAATATCAATATCTACTCCGTCACCTTTGTCCCTTAGCCTTATGGTATCTAATATCTGTTTGTAATTCACTAGTTTCGGCTCCTTACTCACAGTTTGGTCAAGGTCTGAGGTCACATTGGTTACAATAATTTCTTCAACTTCATTGCTAATATCACCTTTGTGACCTTTGTGACCTTCATTCTCTGGTGTGACCTTTGTGACTTTGTTACCTTTAAGTCTCTTATACAGCCTTCTGTATGTCTTTATCTTTTCCGGATCAAGCAAAATAAAGCTCTGGTTCAATGAGTCATACTGCAGGCCAAACTCGTCAAAAATTATATTGGTGTTAGCCTTGAACTTTTCATAATAGTCCTGGATTGTCGAGAAAGATCGGTATTTATGGTCTTTATCAATACCTACCCAATCCTTTACTGAAGAATATATTGCAGTTAGGCTTGCAAGGGGGATGATTTTTTCCTTCAACTCATAATCTTCTGAAATATACTCCAACAAAGAGAATATGCCTAATTTGATATATTCAGGCCTAATATTTCTCAAGGTGTACAGTATTATTTCTTCATGTAGGGGGCTATTCAGAAGATTCACAATATTGGTAAAACTCTCAATATTAATTTTCTGGAGTCTTGCAAGGTGATCCTCTGAAGATTGAATAAGGTTTTTTTCATCAATCTTTTTGAGCGTCACCAGTTCTTGGATTCCTTTATCCAAAAATGCTATCCTTAATGCAATCCCTCTTGTGTGCCTATAGCTGTCAAGTTGCCCCTCAAGAAATTCCTTAAGGATTGTGTCGTTAGTAATGTCACTGATCTTTTGAATGGTTTGGATATATTCCTGGTCAAAGGGGAGGTTTAGCCAGTCTTCAATATCTTTGTGATGAAACAGTGCCGTAAACTCATCCTTAAAACCCTCCGCAATCGTCCTGATTATTTTTTCCCCTTTTTCGCTCAAATCCCTATTATTTGGTGCGCCGGTAGCCTTTTCAAGATTAACGCTAAAGAGTACAAGTCCAATTCTACTACTCAATGGCTTGATGTTCCTAGATATTATTACCAAGAAATCCTTAAACTGCTTTATCATTAGGAATGCCTGCATATTCTCATCAAGCTCAGTTTTGGATTTAGGATTGCCCTGAAAAGTTATCCCTGAGTGACCTAGTACTGATATACTCACCCCCCTAGGAATTTTGGTCTCTCCAATTTCCATATATGTGTGCAATTTACCAAAGAGCTCTTCATCTTTTTCTTCCTGTAGCTCTTCGATGTAAGTCTGCTTGGTCCGTCTATGAAGAATGCCTGGATGTTTTGTATTACTGTCTGCAAATCCTAATAATCCCGATATTGATGGTCTCTCTAAGGCAGGTTCTCCAGTAACTACCAAAGCATTGAAGCTCTTTCCTACTTTTTGGTTTGTTATAATAATCTTATTTGGAGAATACTTCATGTAAAAGCGTGGAGGTATTTTGCTAGGATTCACTTCTGGAATGTCTGCCGCATAGATATAATCCAAGATTACTTCTTTTTTTAGACCATTCCTAAGTAAGTTTATTGCAGCTTCCAGCCCATTGCCTAAGTGCTTAAGGTCTTCCTTATCTACAGGTAACATAGGTTCAAAGAAAATGTATTTCTTATCTGCTATTTCAGATATTATTATATCCTTTTCCTTAGGTGCGCCTCTTTTTCCATCTTCAGTTACTTCAAAAAGATTAATGGATAATTTATTGCAGATATAAAATATAAATTTAGTTTCTACTTCATCTAGGTATTCTTGAATTACCTCTTTCTCCAAGGGCCTAAGATATATTTTATTATCGCCAAGGTTTAACTTGTCTTGGGTTATAATATAGATTAACGGATTTCCTGCGCCAACTGATCCTTCATAAATCACATACTCTCTGTCAAAATAGATGCCTTTGTTTTTTTGAATCATTGATAGATGATCATAAACTTCTCCCTTGGACGAGACATACACAATAGTTGGGTTATTAAATTTTGAAATATTAAAGTAAGGGTCGCTTGGTTCCTTGTCAATTTTTAAGACACTTTTTGATATGGTCAAATTAAGACCATATCTTTCATTTATCCATCTGCATGCATCTAAAAACTCAAGTTTTTCCAATTCCATAACTAGTTGGATTTGGTCTCCGCCCCATTCACAATGAAAACAGTGACCTACATTTTTTGAGTCATTGAATGAAAAACATTTTCCTCTTTTGCTATCATGACCAATGGGACAGGAGGTAACATTAGAGGAAGTATTGACCCCATAATATTGAAGGATACTTGAAATAGGAACCTTTTCTTTTATCTCGTTAATAGTATCCATATATCCTATCTTTGAAGTGGGTTTGGTTTTTGTAAACCACTCTTTGGGTAACCATTCTTGAGGAAAAATTGTTGAAAAAGCCGCCTTGATATCTTCGCTATTAAGGTTCTCAATATCGAGGTCATTTAACAGGGAGTATTCAATGCCGTTAGGATGGATACTACCAGGTCCAACAACCAATTTACCTTTCGATTGTACATCAATAATTGTTTTTTTTTTCAATATCAATTACTTTGAAACTTTTTTCAATGTCAGGAGATTTGTAATAGGCATGAACCTTACCGGAACCTGTTTTCACAGTCAATGTCTTTGGAAGCATATCCTTTAATTTTTCATATGCATCCATATCATCAAAATCTAAAAAAAGAAAAGAAGGGTTCCCAGAAATACCATAGTTACCGCCAATGATCCCATAATTGTACCCCAGACCCAAGTGTTTCAAAAACTTTTCTTCATCTCCTCCGTAATTTACTATTTCTCCTTTGTAGGGGATTCTAATTTCTTTATTGGTTGCATCCCTTCCTGTAACATGGTATACTTCACCTGTGAGATTATGCTTCCATGTACTATCCTCCTGTTTTGTGTATTCGTAAGGTAGTATACTCCAGGCCTTTTCAAATGGTGACTTTTCCTTTCTGCCAAGCAAAATAAAACGGAATCCTGCCTTTTTTATTTTTTCAGGGATAATAATTGGCTTCACTGAAAGCAACTCTTCTTTTTTTCTATCATCAGCGATGTAAACCATCTTTATCACCGTAAAATTCACTTGTTACCCAGCCATTGATATAATCATCAATCAACCTTTCTTGTTTTTCAATGCTCTTTTTGGATCTCATATTTGATCTCTTACTACTAATATTGATTCTTCCCATTTTTTCCTCCATTTTAAAAAAAACCAGGGGGCGCCCTAGTAAGGCTTATCATTAAAGCTAGAAACTCAGGGGCAATTATATCTGAAACAATGTTAGCATTTTCACTCATTTTTAATCTCCTCAAAATTTTTAGGTGGTTTTGGTAGTGATTCTCTAAGATAGTCAGACAACATTACCCTTTGTTTTTTAGCTAAGTCTACAATTAACTGGTATTGCCTATTGCTTAACCTGAAACATATTTGTGCCATTTTTCCGCAATGCAAACTATTTATATCAGTAAAAGAAGGAATTAATTGCTAATTGGTCCCTTCCTTTTCTTTTATTTTTTTGGTCTTTACGAGTTTCACATAGATGAGGTCAAACCATTTTTGTGCTTGCTCGTTCATGAATTAATAGAATTGATCGAATTATTTATAAATAGAAAGCCTATTATTAGGTTATAACTAAAATGATACATAAGAAACGATTAGAACAGGAAGATGAAGAAAAAAAAGAAGATAAAAAGTATTTAACAAATGAAACTTTATTTGAATATTTATTGGCTATTAATTTTGGAATCAACACTCAAAAAGACCTATTTAAGGTTAGGAAAGTCTCTCTCTATGCAGATAGACATAAACAAAGTTCCTTTACTCAGATTCAACCAGTTATAGGTGCTAACTTGTTTAAGTTAAAAAAGCCACAATTAATAAAAGTATCAACAGAACACAGACAATATAACCAAAAAACCTATTTAATTAATTGGGAGAAAATCCTTACAATTTTAAAGGGGATTATTACAAAAGAAGTGCAGGATATTGAGGAAATTCTCAAATCTGAGGAAGAAAATCACAAAAATGGGATTGGCAATGAATCAAGGGTAAATGAACTATTAAATAGATTTCAGCAACATGGTCATTCATTTGATAAAAATGTGGTTGAGAAATTAATTGATCCAAAAGGAGAAAGGCGTTTTATCGTTGGAATTGTAAATAACTTAAAAATAAACAATTCCATAATTAGTACATTCTTATCTTATTACTGGTCTCAAATCTATAAAAATAAAAGATACTATAATCTAACCCTTAAAGCGAGTCTATTATACTTTTTCAGAGGTATATCACTTTTGAAGAATCAATCCGCTCCTGGATGGCAGATTCAAAACGAGGAGGTTGATGAATTAATAGATTTAATAATTACAGCTCAAATAATAGCCAAATACAATAGTGATTTCTATCTGGTGGCAGATGCATACGGAGCCTTCCTAAAAGGGGATCTAGCGTGAAGCATTTGACTCAATCACTTTTTTTAAATCTTTGTTGGATTCTAGCCATTCAATAAATCTATCCATCTTTTCTAATCTTGATTCCAATGCTTTCACTTTCTCAGGTTCTATTCCCTCATCTTTTACTAGTTGCTCTTTAGTTGTATCCAAATTTAGTGTACATTTTATACAGAATTTTTTGTTGAAGGGATTTTTTTCTCCACATCGTATACATATTCTTTCTCTAAATTTGTCATCTACAGAATTATCTTTAGCATAACCGTATCTAACCCTCATTTCATTGAAATAGTCTATTGATACAGATTTATCATAATTAGATATTACTCTAGTACCTTTTTTCCAGCCAAATTTTTGTTCACAAGCTGCCGTCGATAACCCAAGTATTCGATCTCTAGTAACAGCGTATTTTCTAAGTTTATAGGGATATGCTCTCTTTTTTATACCCGCTTTAATGCACATTTCTTTAATCATCTTTTGAAGCATTTTTAAACCTGTATCAAACAAATATTCTGTATCTTCCGGTAAGGTATCCAAATATCTTTGAATAGCTTCAGCAACAAAACTTTCCATTACAAAAAATTCCCTTACTTTTGTTTTTGATTTCCTAATTTTTAATTTGAAACCATAATCTGTTTTTTCAACACCTTTCCTTTTCATTGTTAATAGTTCGGAGGGCCTCATTCCTTGAGTAGCCATGACGCTAAATATACAATTATATTTTGGATTCTTTGTCACTTTTAGAAGTTTAATTATATCTTCATCAGTAAATCGTTCATCCTCATCAATTTTTTCAGATTCATTCAATCCAGTAGAGAAAAATTTTAGTCTTTTATCATAAAGCCAAGTATAGATTGGAGTCAAGTATTCGTATTTAGGTAAAATACTCAGATTCAGGTAGAAATATTTTATAGATCCCTTATAGTCTCTTTTTACGCTATCTTTTAATTTTTGGCTGTTTATTACGGCGGCCAGCTTAATCAAATGTTCTTTAGTTACATCTTTTAAATCACATTCAAGCCAACTACAGATATTTTTAAAGGCGTAAACATATTTGAATAATCGTCCATAGCTTACACCTTTTGCCTGTAATAATCCAAAAAATTCCCTAAGCAATTCCTTATTAGATTCAGAAAAACAGGATTTTTTCTCAGAAAAAGCGTTGGTATAAGCTATTTTGAACTTTTTTTCGTGATCGTAGAGACTTTCTGGCATATGGTTCGGCTCCTGCAACGCCTTTATAAATCTTGCATTGCATGGAAAACGAACCTTTAATATAAGAGCGAGGGGAGAGCAACACCAAAAAAGTGCATTTCTTTTAACCCACATTAAATAAAACAAGTAATAGTATGTCAATTCCCGCTCTTCCACACCCTTCTGCAACTTTTGCACTTGAAAAACCTTGTCGGAGGCTCATCAGAGCGTCTTGTCTGTACAAGCCAGTAAACTGCTTCTTTGCCACCGCATTTCCTACATACTACAGGAACACTTGGGTAAGCTAAAAACTCATCATCCTCATTGATAATCTCTATCTTTTTTTTAGACGATAATTTTTCAGTTATCGTTAACTCCTCACTTTTTTTTTCAGCGTAGCCGCATGCACAGCATAGTGTTTTATCAAGCGGCTTTAATAGTGATTTGCACTTTGGGCAGAATTTCATTATACAAAATAGATTAAATTATAATTTTAAAAATGTTAGCTTTGAAAAATCAAAAAATGGGGCTACCGTGATTCGAACACGGGTTACAAGACCCCCAGCCTCGTGTGATAGCCAAGCTACACTATAACCCCATCTATTTATGTATCTTTTATAATTTATTTTTAGTGGGCTTTATGCCCGCTTTCTTTGCTCCGAGGGCTTTTGTAAAGCGCTCCTACACTATAACCCCATTTACAAAATATACAATTACTAAATTTATAAAAAGATTACTCCAAAAAGTTTTCTTTGTGTTATAGACTCCTAATCCATCACTCTTTTAAACTTCCTGTTTATCTTTTTTAAAAATGATAAGTAAAAACTGACTTAATTATATAGTAGACGTTGCAATATTATTAGCTTTTCTTATATGTGCAATTACAGGCATAGTCAAATGGCCTGGACTAGTCCCTTTTTTAGGGTTAAGCTACCGCAATCTGCCAATGGCAGGTCTGTCCAACTTGCATGACTGGTCAGGCCTTATAATGTCATTCTTAGCATTCACACATGTTGTTTTGCATTGGGACTGGATTGTGATAATGACAAAAAAAATATTCTCTAAGAAAAAAGATAAAACATAAAAAAAAAATTTCTCTTAATTTTTTTAGCAAAGCTTATATAGTCTGTCAGACATAATATATATTAATGATCGCCACCTGCAGTCTTTGCGGCGGAAAGCTTGTAAAGGCAGGGGAAAAGGTTATTGGCAAAAGTAAATATACTATGTATAAATGCGATGACTGCAACCGAACAGTTGCAAAGTGAGATATTGTATGTGCGCCAAATAATCGTTAGTTTTTTAAATAACCCCAGTCTTCTAGTCATATTGCTGAGGCTAATATAAGGCACTCGGGTTTCATCGCTATTCGATGATTAAAGGGTTTCTTATTGACTCGCTTTATTTCAGCAAAATTATAAAAATACTAAACATAAGGTGAAAATACTATGGAATTTAAATTAGTTATAGCAGATCCAAAAACAGGAAAATGCCACCAGATAGCTGTTAAAGATGATCTTGCAAAGCCTTTTATCGGAAAAAAAATTGGTGAGACAATCAAAGGAGAAGCAATTGATATGACTGGCTATGAGTTTTTAATTTCCGGCGGCGCTGATTACTGCGGATTTCCAATGAGAAAAGATATTGATGGACCAGTCAGGAAAAGAATCATGATTGTAAAGGGAGTAGGAATAAGAAAAAACGAAAAAGGAAATAGGGTTCGAAAAACTGTTTGCGGAAACGTAGTCCATGAGAAAATCTCCCAGATCAGCCTTAAAATATTAAAACACGGCAAAAAGCCTCTTGTTGAAGAGCCTGCCGCTGTTGAAGGAGAAGCAAAAAAAGAGTAAATTTTTAATTTTATTTCTTATTCTTATTTTTAAAATTACGCATATATATTTGATTTAGTCAAGGGGTGTTTTGAATGGAAAATCAGGAAGATTATGAAAAAGTTATGTTCTTGCACAGTAGATGACCATTTCATTAATTAAATTCCTTTTCCTTCAAAATAATGCTATATTCAGTAAATTTCACAGCATATTTTTGAATAACATCCTTAACTTTGCGGGCATCATTTTTTCTAACAATTAAGCAGCCATTTGTAG
>JAZDLQ010000061.1:0-20597 GCA_043801855.1 archaeon
CGACTGCGGAGCATCTTCGGAGTAGTGGATAGCAACAATGACGCAGGCTTGACTGGGGTTGCGCCCGTCGGGCTGTCAAGCGAGGATTTTCAATTTTTTCCCTTGAAAATCCGACTGCCGTCATTATTGTTGCTATCCGATAATATCCGTGTGCTATCGGTAAAATTCCGAGTAATATTCAACCTAACACCTTATATGTTGAAAATGGCAAAATATGGCGAGATAGGGGCTGGGATGGCTGTTTTTTAGTGTCCATAGTGATAAAAAACGTCTAAATTCTTAAGTGATTAATCTATCATAACTCACTGGTCAACCTCGCATCAGTTATTTAAATAAGTTTTTTCTAAATAGTTTTTGTGAGTTTACATGTACATACCAGATTTGATTCAAAAGCACGGCCTAAGAAGAGGCTTATCACACCAGACAATAAGAACATACAGTTTCTGTATTAGGAAGTTTTTCTTGGCATGTAATAAAGATGACCCTAAAAAAATAAATAAAAAAGATATTACTAATTACATTGATTCCCTTGTACATAAAGGGTATTCTGGAAGTACTCTTAACACCAATCTCAATGCCTTAAGATTGTTGTATAATGAGATTTTGCATAAGAGATTGCTTGTAAACTTCAGATTTTCAAGGGCTCCAAAAAGATTGCCTGTGTATCTGACTCAAAGCGAGGTTTTATCGTTACTAAGTGCGCTTAAAAATAAAAAGCACAAATTAATGATAATGCTTCTTTATTCAGCAGGTCTGCGAGTTAGCGAACTATTAAACCTCAAAAAATCTGATTTTGATAATGGACTTGCATATGGTTGGGTGCGCAGCGGTAAAGGCAACAAGGATAGACCGTTTATTATTGCGAATTCTATAAAAAATGAATTAAATAGTTGTCTATCGGAAAACTGCAGGCATTCACATTCATATCTTTTTGCGAATCAAAAAGGTTTTCAGATGTCAAGGTCAACTATATTTGCAGTGCTAAAAGAAGCTGCTAAAAAAGCAGGAATTGAAAAAAAAGTGCATCCTCATACATTAAGGCACTCTTTTGCGACCCATCTGATTGAAAACAAAAGCGATATAATTCAGGTGCAGTCACTTCTTGGGCATGCAAGCGTAAGAACAACGATGGTCTATTTACACAGCGCGAATCCAAACTTGTTTTGCGTTAGAAGCCCGCTTGATGTGATAATGGAAAAAAACGTTGCAGGCTCTGTATAAATTTGACAAACATAAAATAAAATGAGGGAGTAGGGATTCAGTGAGGTCTTTACCGAACTGTGCGTGAACGAAGTGAACGCATGTTCAAATCCCTACCAATCAAGGTTAAGAAGAGGTATACGGAAAGTAAATATGAGGGAGTAGGGATTTGAACCCTAGTAGGCACTAAGCCAATAGATGGCTCAAACTGAGCAGTTCATTAGCCAATTGTGGTGGCTTCATCACTCGAGCATTCTTGAGTATGGATCTTCTAGTGCCGACTTGACACCGGAAAACTATCCCGTTTGGTCTAAAACCGAAGATTTTAGATCCATTAAAAACCTTAGTTTTTATTTGGCCACTCCGGCACTCCCTCATAATAAGTTGGAATCAATAAATATATTTAAATATGACTATCTGATATTAGTGAGCATGGACTCAAAAAAAGCAGCGCTTCCAATAGCGGCAAAAATTGGGATTATTATTGTAATTGTTCTTTTTGTGTTTGTATTATTTTCTTTTATCCTTGGCAATATAATTCTATTTTCTGGCAGAAATTACTTGGATAGGTCAACTCTTAAATTTTGTTGTGAGGATTGTATTATGGCGCATGAATCAAGTTTAAACAATAACTTTCAGGAAGACTGCCTGAATTATACAAATGAAACAATGTGTGTAAATATATTCGCTAAAGAAAAAAGAACAGTTGAAAATTGTAAAAATATTTAGCTTAGCCTTGTTATCTCCTGCTCAACTTCTCGCAGTTGCTCTTCAAGCCGCTCAAGTTCACTTAACTCTTTTAGGCTAACCTTTCCTTTCATCTTAAGCTTAGATTTGTTTGGCTCTTCTACGTTTTTAGCGCGAAGATGCGTTTTGGGGAGCGTGCTTCGCAATCTTGTGAAAAGTAAGTCAAGTTCTCTAACAACAGTCTTTAGTTGTTGGGTTCGCTTAATTTTGTCTTCTCTTAATTTTGCAACTTTAGTGTACAACTGCAAAACCTGAATCATCTCCCTTGAGCATTCAAGAGTATTTCTTCGTACATCAAGAGGATTATTTATCCCTACAAAAAACCCCTGTTTTTCTGCTTCGTCCATTTTTAACTAAAACTTAGGCTCAAATAGAGTCTGGTCAATAAAACTTAATTTGCGCTCAACATCATCAAGTCCATTTTTCCACAGCTCAAGTTCTGAATCTTCCTGATTTTTTAAATCATTTATTTTTCCTAGTATTGTCTTTGCTTCTTTTACTTTTTCCTGAATTAATTCAATAATGTCAAGAATATCTTTATATTCATCGATTTTGACAAAAACATTCATACCCTGTTGCATTGATTATCACCTTTTAATTTTCAAATATAGTCTTATCAACGTAAATTAATTTTCTCTGAATTTCTTCTATTGCTTTTTTGAATTCGACATATTCGACGTCGCTGTTCTTCTTCAGATTCTCCATCCTATAGATCGTTTCTTCAGATTCAGAAAGCACATCTTTTATGTCAATGAAATTATTGAGTATCTGCTTATAGTCATCAGTTCTTACAAACAATGGCTTTGTAAGCTTTTCGTGCCTTGAATATTTATAATCATGCTCAACATCGCTTATTCTTGGCCTTCTGTCAAGGTATTTTTCTTCAAGCCGCTCAAGTTCTAAAGGCGAAATCTCGCTTCTTAGATTAGGAGGAGGCATAGGCACTTCAACATCATGCTCAGGAATCTTTGCTTTCATTCCTTGTCCTGATGGAACAGGAACTGCTACTTCTTTTTTTGGAGCAAATGAAAATTGAGGAAGTTCTTTAGGAAGAACTTTTGGTGTTTGCTGCATACTGCTTCCGGTATCTCCAAAAGATGGAAGGCTTGGTCTCTGTGGCTGTTCTAATGGCTTAGGGATACCAAATGGATCATTTGCCAATGATGCAGTAGGACTAATAGGCTTTGGAATACTAAACGTGTCCTGATAAGAAGGAGGATTTGCAGCTTTTGGAAAATCAAAGCTAGTTGATGGCATTTGCGGTTGGTCTTGTGCACTCTGCGCTGGCCAGCTTATTTGCTTTAAATCCGGCGGAGGAGTTTGTGGTTTTTGTCCAATTGGCTCCAAATTTGGTAGTGGCGGCGGGTTAAATCCTTGAGTCTCGCCAGGAAATTTTAGAGAAGAATCATTTGACGGAAATTCATGAAGTGGCGGCGGAGTTGGAAGACTTTCCATGGCAAAGCTTGCCTGACTTGTGCGAACTTCTTTTTTTTGCTTAAAATCAAATATGCCCATAATTTTTACACCCTCCTTACAGCAATAGTATTATATTGTTATTAAAACTTTTTGCGTAACTCCGCAGAAGTAAATATTATTTATTTTATGCAAAGTTTATCCCAAATTCTTTTTTTTTATCCGGTTTTTGTCGTTAAGTTTAAAATCTCATAATTTTAAAAAAAAGAAAAATGCAAATAGAAACGTGTAACAAAATAATGCTTTTTTTAATTATTTATTTTTTTATTGCATGCTTAATGCCTGTTTTTTCTAAATCAATTATTATAAATGAAATAATGGCAAACCCTGATAATGATATAGAATGGATAGAATTATATGAAAACGAGTCTGATTTTAATCTTACAGGATTATTTCTGCACGATAATAATGCAATTGATGAAATTATTTGCTGTAACTTTAGTGATGAATGCAGTATGATAATTAAAAAAAATACTTATTTGCTTATCTTTCCTGATAATCAAGAAATAATTGATTTATTTAGCCTAAATGAGAGTAACTACACAGAAAAGCAGGTTCTGTGTGTAGATGATTCAAAAATCGGAAATGGACTAGGAAATTCAGGCGATATAATTAACATTACAGATAGGGATAATACTTTTGCGTACGCATCATATAATAAATATGTTTCAAAAAATACAACACTCTCTTTTTTAGATAACAATTCTAGTAATTATTGCGAGTCGCCTCCTTCGCCATGGGAAAAAAATACCTGTAGCAGCGTTGAAGACAAGATAGAAAGTAAAGGTATTACAATATCGCCAAGTTTTCCAAGCGTCTTTTATTGCTTTTCGGATTACTTTAACTTATTCAGGATAACAAATGAAGACCACGAAACAGGCAAATCTGAAAATATCAGCGTTTTTGTAATGTACAATATATCCAGAGATGATGTTTTAATCAAAGAAGAAAATTTTTCAGTAAATGTAAACTCATACACAGAATCAGGAACAGGAAGCGCATTTTTTAACGAGAGCGGTAATTATACAATATGCGGTCAAATACAATTCTCTTCACACCAAATTGATTTTAGTAATTATGATAATGTTTGCGAATACGTTGCTGTACAAGATCCAAAGTCAATCAATTGCATTGTTTCTATCAAAATTGAGACAGAAAAAGAGATATATGACAACAATGAAAAAATAACTTATAAAATTATACTTTCAAACGATTCTTTTCCTTTTGAAATAACATATTGGATTGAAGACTTATTTGGAAACTATATAAAACATCCTTTCAGCACCAAGTCCTTATCTCTAAAATCATATACTTCTTCAATTGATGAATCGAATATGGTTCTTCTGCTAAAGACAAACATAAGCTTCATTGCATGCAATGACTCTTCTTCAATAGATAACAGTTTTGAAAAGCTTGTTGCTGTCAGAAATTATATTAATAATTCTCCTTACCTAAAAATTACAGAAATTTATTATGGTGTAGGAGATTCAATTAAATTTGATGATATTTTTGAAGTTAAAATTGATGCATTTAGGGGAAACAGCAGTAAATCCTCAATCTCTGTCTGGGTTGAACAAGGAACTAAAAAGGCAAGCGGCGTTTCATATTCAGGCATATACAATAAATATGGCAGAGCAGAAATAAAAATTCCAATAGAAATGAAAGATGCTTGCACAAGTAAGCTTTCAGAAGGAAAATACACTCTTGTAGTATCTGGTTTTGATTTAGAAGATAAAAAGGAAGTTGATGTGATTTTTCAGGATAGCTATTCCTGTGCTGAAAAAGAGCAAGCTAAAAAAACAGTAAACGAGAATTTAATTAGAACAGAAGTTGCCTATGTTCCTGTGCAGGAATACAATGTATTTGGATTGAATAAAACATATGGTGCCTCTAGTCCGGTTGATTATTTTTTACTAATATCAAATACTGATAAAATAAATCATTCTTATTCAGCATGGGGCTATATTTACAATGGGACAAAATGCTTATCAGGTGGCAGGGAGGATAATATTGTTAATATAACACTTAACCCAAAAGAAGAAAAAGTAATTCCTTTGAATAACAGGCTTATTGTTTTTACACCAGGAGATTTAAAGCTAAAAGTCAAAATAAAAAAAGATAGTGCAAAATCAGAAAAAGAATTTACGTATAATTTGACTTTTGTAAAAGACTACGAGAAAAATGATAATTTTATAGGGCAGCAAAGCATTGCTTTAGAAGAAGTTTCAAGAACAGAAGACGACACTGCGCTTTTAGGTGATAATTCAAAAGAAAAGAAATTAAACGTACCTTTTACTGATACATTGCGAAATGATTCATCTGAGTTTAGCGCTTCAAATGGAAGTAGCAACCAAATAACAGGAAATATAGTCGTTGAGTACAATTCCAGTTCAGAAAAAGCAAAAAAGTTGATTCCTTTTTTCCTTATTTTAGTTTTAGCAATAATTTCACTTATTATAATCATTAAAAAAGGAAAATTTTAATATGGAGATTTAAAGTTTGTAGGTTTTATGCATACTTTTCTATAATTTTTTACTGCATTCGCTACTAAACATCCTTATAGATGTTAGAGTACATTCTTTGTTTTTTGTCCTTCACTCGTCTATTAATTATTTCCGAAAATAATATAAAGCTGGATTTTTTAGTTGATATTCATGAATGAACGTGAAATTAAGGATAAAGTAAAGGATGGCTACATTTATGTCAGGGCTATTCTTGAAATAGTTGGAATGCCAAAAAACTATGTTAAGGAGACAATGGACGGGCATCTTGCAAAAATTGATGCTGATGAGAATCTGATACTTGCAAAAAGAAAGATTGCGCCTCCAAAAAAAGAAAAAGACTCTGAATTCTTTGTGACTTTTGCTGAAATTGAAATCCTTGCAAAAAATACGCACACTCTAATGGTATTTTGCTTTGACTATATGCCATCATCAGTTGAGATAATAGAGCCTGAAGAAATAATCTATAAGTCTGCGGATTTTACTGACTTTCTAAATGATGTCCAAGCAAGGCTTCATGCAGTCAACATGGGAATGCAGGACTTGCAGCAGAAAAACAAGAACCTGATAAAAAACACATCAACTATACTTGAGAATTTCATAAAAACACTTCTGAGAGCACCAATGACTCTTGCAGAGATAAAAGGATTTACCGGTATTCGGGAAGATGAATTAAGCAGGCTTCTTGAAGTGCTTATTAAAAACAACAAAATAGTAAAGACAGGAGAGAAATACGCACTGAAAAATGGCTGATAAGGATTTTAAAAACCAAATTGAAGCTCTTTTGTTCTCATCAGGAAGAGTGATGGATGCAGAAACTTTGTTAAATCTTATCGGCGCATCAAACAAACAAGTCATAATTAGTAATATCAATAAATTAAAGCAGGAATACGAAGAACGTGATTCTCCTTTAATGATTGTTGAGGAAAATGAAAGCTGGAAAATCAATGTCAGGGAAAGATACCTTCCTCTTGTCAGGAAAATAGTTGGAGAGCTTGAATTACCAAAAACAATTCTGGAGACTCTTGCTGTCATTGCCTGGAGAAGCCCAGTTGTGCAAAGTGTTGTAATAGATATTCGCCATAACAAGGCGTATGATCATATAGCAGAACTTGAAGAGCTTGGATTTATCTCAAAAGAAAAAAAGGGAAGAAGCTTTGTACTAAAAGTTACAAATAAATTTTTTGAGTATTTTGAAGTTGAAGGAAATAAAGGCTTAAAAGACATATTCAAAGAAATCCAGATGTCACAAAAAAAAGATGATAAGATTGGTCCGCTTGTGGTATATAATGAAGACAATAATATGCTTAAAGGAAGCAGTCATCCAATTGCAAGCAAATCAACTGATGAATCAGTTAGAGGAGAGCATCTTGGTCCTCTTGAAGTGTATGCAGAAGAAAATGCCGACAAGAAAAGCGAAAGTTTAACCAGAGCTAATTTAGGTACTGCTCCAAAAAAAGAAGAAAAAGACACAGAAGAAAATAAGGATACCGATGATAAAGAAGACACATTTGGAGTTGGCCTAAATATTAATGATGATATTGGAAGTAAGCAAGAAGCAGAAGATGCAGAAGATTCAAAAGATGTAAAAGATACAGAAGATACAGAAGAAAAATCTGTAGATGAGTCACCAAATGGCTTGGAAGAAGAGCGACATAGCGATGCAGTCGAAGAAGACCTTTTTGGGAAAGAGGAAAAGAAAGAAAAAAGAAAATCGCCTGATAAAGACGAGCTCTAAGTAGTAATTTAAAAAACTTCGAGTAAATGATAAAGCTTATAAACTCTAAATATTATATCTAGTTCCTGTATGGATAGCTTCCAGTATTACATGAAGCAGCAGCTTAAGCGCTACATTGCACAAGAAGAGAAAAAAGGGGTGCCATTAGAGCATATAGAGACAGTTCTTTTAAATGCAGGCCACGAAAAAAATATCCTTGATGAGTGCTTCTCTGAACTTTCAAATGAAGAAGTTGGCATTGAAGTTGCTAAACCTAAAGATAAAGTTGAAAATGAGATGGTAAATAATCTCATGGGTTCAGTTAAGGGATTTTTCGGGAATATTTCATCAGGCGAAGCAAAATCCGTAAAAAAAGACCTTAAGAAAGCAAGCACAGAAAACATTGTTGAAGAAGCAATTGAAGAATATGAAGTAGAAAAAGAAACTTACATAATGGAAGGTGTTGTTTTTTTCTTATACTTGGCAGCTTTAGTCGTTTTAACTTTAGTTACAGCAAGCAAAACAGGTGATGAACTGATTTTTGTTGCAGTTGGCTTTGCTCCGTCTTTTATTAATTCATTTATTTCTTTTGCACTTGTTAAATTCACAGATTATGTCCCTATATTTATGCTAATTCCTGTTGTTGTAAGCGGAGCCTTTTATGCCCTTGGTGCAACTGGAAAACTAACATTAACAAAAAATATGGAAGTTGAGGCAATTGCAATTATTAACGTAGTAATATCTCTTTTCTTTAATCTGGCACTTATTTTAGTTACTTCATTTAAGCCTAAGCCAATTACAAGATTCCCAGACAGAGAACCTTCAGCTGATAAAAAAAAGGCGCCTGCAGCATTTGGCCAAGCACAAAACGCTGCTGCAACACAGTATAGTCATCATAATTACTCTGCTAGCAATACCAATCCAGTATATGCACATTCTTATGTTGATTCAAGAAAACAGACAAGTGCTAAAAATTCAATAGATTCTCTTAAAAAATCATTCAATTTCAGGTAAAACATGATTCTACTTGTGACGTGCCCTAAGTGCAGGAATAAGATGAAGTATATGCCAAAGGGCACTCCTAAAACTAAGAGATGCGTGTATTGCGGCAAAAGCTTTAAAATTTGAGATTGATATCTCTCTACTTCCAGATATTAAGGGATCTTTTGCAGGTAATTTTTCATTTCGCCTATTCTTCCTTTAAATTGCATAAGCAACCTTTCTGCTTTTTGATAAGACATTTCATCGAGGTAATCCATAGCCGATGTTCTTTTAGTGCCAAGAACTATTTTTCTTGCTTCTACTAACAATTTCCTATCTTTATTATCAAGGAAAGGTAGTTTATTATCTTTTGATAATTGCCATACTAGTTCTTCTATGGAATAATTATGCCCTTCTTTTAGAGAATCTATATAAGATTGCTCGTATTGAAGTGCAATTCCAAAAACAGATCTTATATAGTATTTAGCCATATCTCGGATGTTTCTGTATTCTTTATTTGCTTTTAACAAATTAAATTCTATCCACGCCTTTATATTTTTCCTTCTTATTGGCAATGTGTTTTTTTGCCCTGTGTATTGAGTAGAGCTACCAGAATCTTCGCTCGACCAGACTACTCTGCCATTTGAAAACCAATAATTAGTCAATATAGGACGTATATTTTCTACTAAACGTTGAGTATCTTTGGTATGCCACAAACCAAAACTACCATTATCAAAATTAGTACAATCATCAAAATAAAATTTGGCGCCTAAGTCATAAAAAGCAGATAAATTATGTAGTCTTTGTACTAATTTTTGTTGATATCTTTTGCTTGGCAATCTGCCTTTTTTAAAAATTACGTCAACATCTACATCTGAATAAACATAATTAAAATGTGAACTGCAACTGCTTCCATGAACAGCAACGTGTGCAATATCGGCTCTGTCCTTACTATCTAGCTCTTGCAATATTTTGTTAATTATTAGGTCAATGTTTTGTGCTGCTGCTTCTCTCTCATCTGCAAATCTTAATGGAAATACTGTTAAGACTTCTCCAATATATTCGTCGGAATTTTTTCCATTTTTCCCTTTCAGAGAGTCAAGTGCTTTTTTTAATCCTGCTTTTTTATGGACAAATCTTTTTTCCCAACCTTTAGGATGATCAACTTTAAGATAAACTACACAATAATTCAGCGGATCAAGATCAAGTTCTGAGAAAAGCCTTTGGTTAACAGCCACAGGTGTACCATCTTTAACAATCATTGCAGGAGGAAGAGAATAGATATTTTTTCCTTTTGATTTATCCCATACAACATAATCATTATCTTTATTTATTACATAGGGAACCTTTCTTTTGAAATAATCATGAGTTCCTGCAAAAAAAGCTCTGGAGTTTTCCATCAACTGGTCAACAATTGCTTCAACAGTCTCATTGCCAAATGCTTTCTGAAGTAACTCTGCACTACTTATGAATCTCACTCCATCTTTATTTGTTGCTACAGAATCTCCACCTAAAACAAAGTTGTCAAAGCCTTTTTCACGTAGTTTTCTTATGGTATTGCAAGGGATACACTCTGTTTCCCCATTTTCATACATTAGATTTGACCCAGGGTTTAGTGAAATCGCAATATTTTTTTTATACTTAGCAATAGTCTCTATATCATCTTCACCTAAACTCAGACAATGTGCAAGCAATATTTTTCCCTTTGTTGTATTAAGATCTTCACCATATTCTGATGTTAAATAAGCGTTCACTTTATCTAAAAATCTTGAGACTGCTCCATATTCCTCTGGAAATTTGCTTATCATTTCTCCTGCATGAACATGCCAGATTCCACCATTATGTAAAACATCGGCGCATTCCATTATCCTTTGGTCAAGGTCTGTTCTTCTCCAGTTTCTGCCTGCATGGCGGTCAATTGAAATAGTTTGATCTCCTGCTGTTGCGCCAATAAATACTCCTGTTTCCCTATAAATTTCGTCAAGTATTCCTCCATTAATTATGTCAGCATTGTAGAACTGTAAGCTATTATGATCTAATACAATGTCCGCACCAGAATACAACAAGTTTAGAAGCGCATTAATGTGATATACTTCTTTTGCTTTTGAGGCATCAAAAACTTTTTTCCTTTGATAATAAAGTGGATGGGTAAAGTATACAACGTGATGCCACCACATCCAGTGAAGTGGGTGATTTAAATGAAGTCTAATTTTATTTTTTAATGATTTGCTGTTACACTTATACGGCCTATTTCCTGCCAGATATAACTCACCATTCTCTTCCATGTAGTCCAATAGATTATTAAAACCTTGAACTACCCTTGCATAATTATCAAGTTTAGCTTGTCTATCACGTGTATCATTTAAATGCCCTAATTCTGGAATATCTTCTTCAACAAGGCTTTCTAAGTCTTTACTTAAATGCACATCCTTTTCGTCATAAGCAAGTAAATTCCTTCTTTTCTCTCTCTCTATAAAATTCCCTTCTGTGTCATAATAGAGTTTATTAAATAATTTCCACAAACCTTCAAATTGCTCGTTAGTTGGAGAAACAAGTGTTGGGCCTGTAGAAATTATATGAGCGTGACTATTAAATGAGGTATCTTTAATACTATAATTACCTCTCTGCGAGCAATCAACCAACAATTGCTCAAAACTTTTTCTTGTAGTTATGTCTTTTCCCATCTATAAGTCATCATTATTTGTAAAAAATTGAGTGAATTTTATCATAAGCATAAGGTTATATAAAAGGATACTGCTAATTTTAAATAATTTACACTATTTCCTATCAGCATAATGAAATACGCCCATAACATCGAGATTAGAGTTTTCTGCAAGGAAGACGAAGATGAAAATGCCATTATTTCTGTCTTGCATAAACTAATCAATTTTGACTTTGAAAAAGAGAAAATAATAATTGAGAAAAAGATGGCAGAGACTTTCGAGGACAGAAAACTTGATATAATTACAGTTTTTACAAAAAAGCAATCGCACACTACAAAATTCATTGAAGACTTGTTTTTTAACTTATCACTTGAGCAAAAAGAAATGTTAAAAAGGCAGCTAAATACAAGGCTGGATGAAAAGCTTCACTTTTACCTGCGACTTGATAAGCCGAAACTTCTTAACGGAGAATATTTAATAACCGATGGTGGCGACTGCTTTCATATAAAAATATGCATTGCTGCGTATCCTCATAAGTATGAGGTTGCAAGAGAGATTGTGCTTAAGATGCTAGTTATCTAGATATACTTTTCAATAATAATTTTTTTTTGAAAATAAAAAGTGCAAATGCGGATAACTCACAGATCCGCCTATTAAGTACATAGTTAGATCAACAGCTATCTGGTTTGCAAATATATAAATAAGAAAAAATCCAAGTAAATAAAATATTGACCATAACCCTATTTGCTTAAGTATAAAGCCTATTGTAATTTTTAAAGGGTCTTCTGGCAATATTTTCATGATTATGCCGTCAACTACCAAAAAAATAGCCAGGATTAAAATATAAAAGCCAATTTTTTCTATATCCTTAAAGGAGTCATTAAGCATGAAGAGATCTATTTTTAGAAAATAGAATATATATAACACCAGAAAAGCAACTGAAATATAAGTGGACAGAATAAATTTTTTAAATTTTTTAGAAAACAATAATTTATGGAAAAAAGTTAATATGACAGATATAATTATGAGCAATATCATTCTGCTTATATGGTTGTCAAAGGTTAGCAGTTCTTTTTTTGATATTAGATCAAATAAGTCCACTAAAAAAAAGAAATGCATCATAATTACTAAGAAGTCTGTAATGAACCTGACTGTTAGGTAGCATGTGCTTAGCCATACCTTAAAATTATTTTTTAAATCAATTAATAAGCTTATATCCATTTTCTAAGTGTGTAAATTTTTTTAATATAGAAATATTTATAAAGTTTATTCACCATTTTTCCTTTTATGGTAAAACCAATAAAAAAATCTTCTGAAGCTAAACTTGAAAAGCAATTCCAAAATCTGGAAATTGAGATAGCAAGATTTAGGGTGAATCTTGCAAAAACAATTGATAAGCAGAAGTTGTATTCTGATTTATCAGTTGTTATTGGGGCATTCAAAAAACTAAATAACAACATTGAAAATCCAAAAAAGTTGCCGGCAAAAGAAAAAACAAAGGCAGCGAAGCCTAAATTAAAGTCACTTAAATCAGCAAAAGGTGGAATAAAAAGGCTTCTTAAAAATATTGATAAGGATTTATGAGGTAAAAAAATGGCAGACAATTCTGAAAAAATAATTGCAATGATTAATAGCGAGCTTAACCTAGACCATATGCATGCCTTAAAAAAAGTAAAAGGCATGTATGCAAAAAAAGAAGAGCAGAGAATTTTTTTGGAGCAAAGGCTTCTTGCACTAAAAGAGCGCTACAAAATGCTGCTTGAAGCAATTCCTAAGCTTAATTCTGAAATAAACATGCTTCAAAAAGAAAATGACACTGCACTTAAGCATTATAAGTCAAATGAACAAAAGCAGGAAGAATTAAAAAAAATAATATTTGAAAAGCAAAAGCTTCTCCACGACTTAATACGTGTGCATACGTCGCTTGTTGATGAAATGCGTGACCGAAACAAAAAAGAGTCTACTTTAATGAATAAAACAGAAAGAATAATGTTTTACAAAAATCAGTTATCTAATCTCATTAAGAAAACAAAGCTTGAGATGGCAAAAACTGAATCTGATATTGCATTTCTTGCAAAAGAAGAGCATGAAATTGATGAAAACCATCTTCCGCAACAAGATAAAAAAAATATGATTAAGCAAAAAAAGAAAAAATAGCTTTTTAGGTATTTTCTTTTTTCTTTAAGTATTATGTCTAAAACTGAGTTATCAAAACTGCTTGCAAGGTTTACTCCTTTTGACAGCAGTAATTCATACAAAAAAAAACTGCTAAAGCGTTTTTCTAAGATTGATGATAAAATAATCACTCTCTACTCTGATACTCTTAATAGCCTAATGGATTTTTTGGAAAAAGGACCTGCGCTATCCAGCGAACTTCAAAACCTTGGGCTTCTTTGCTTTCTTGATATTAAAAGAACACTTTTTTTGCAGGAAACACTTGCGCTCTCTTTTAAAAAAATAGGAAAAGAATTTTCTAATTACAATATCGTTGACATAGGTACAGGCTCTGGAATACTTGGCTATACGGCGATTTTATATGGCGCAAAAAAGGTTGTTATGATTGAGAATGACTCGCAATGCTTTGACTTTATTGTTTATTTTGCATTAAAAAACGGATTTGAAAAAACAAAAGAAACAAAAAAATCCATTGAACTAAAAAATAATAATGGTCAGCTGCTTATTGTCGATAAAAGTGACGCAAAAACCTATAATCCCGGTAAGGCAAAATTTGATTTTGTAATAACTGAACTACTTGAGACTCATCTGATATCAGAAGATCAGGTAGCTGCACTTAGGAATATTAAAAAATGCACTCACGAAAAAACTGTTTTTTTCCCTCAAAAAGATGAGTTGTTTCTTTGCCTTGCAGATAAGAATCAAAACGACCTAACAACACACCTAAAAATAGGAGAAGTCAGTTTTTCGGAAATATCTGCTAAAGGAATTGATTTCGTAGGTGAAATAACAACAACAAAAAATGCAATAGCCTATTATCTGAAGTTATGGGACAGGATTACATTTCCTTATGGTATTGTCTGTAACGAGGAGTTTTTCATGATGCTTCAGCGAAAGCTTATCCATCTAAAGCACTGGGAGCCAAAGATAAAAAAAGGCGACAGATTCAGGATTGACGCAAAATTTGAATTTGGGCAGAATGATTATTCTGGATATAGGATTGAGACTAAACAATAATTATTTGGCTAAATTTATATAATAGTTCTTCCTACAATAATATATGAAAAGCGGTGATTGTCGCTGGCAATATTAGTTCTCGTCTAGATAATACTATATTCATATCATTCAAATGCTTTCTTTTTGGTTGTTGGCATTAGTCTGTTTTATTAATAACCTATTAAATTTTAAGATAAATTTGCATGTTTTTTAATTAAATTAGATTAATTTATCTTTATTTTTCAAAATAAAATATAATTTAAATTCAAAACATTTAAATATAAGATAATATTTACTTATTTTTATGAAAAACTTAAATTTTTCAAAATTAAAAAAAGGCGATTGCCGCTGGCAAGAGCTGCATTTTTCTTAAATATTTATTAAATTTAATCAGAGTAAAAAACCGCTTTTCTGAGATCTGGAGTTAATTCTTATTTTTTTTTTCAATGGGAGTATAGCATAACTTGGCTATTGTAATCGGCTCCAGACCGATTGGTCCCGGTTCAAATCCGGGTATTCCCATATTATTCAATCTTAAATAAATATTAATGAGGTAATAAAAAATGGAAAAAGGATATTTTGGAAAATACGGCGGGCAATATGTACCGCAGATGTTAAAAAATAAGCTTGATGAACTTGAAGCTGCATACAACAAGGCTAAGGATGACATTTCTTTTAATGAAGAACTCAAAAATCTCCTTAAAGATTATGTCGGAAGGCCATCACCTCTCTACTTTGCAAAGAGATTATCTGATAAATATAATGCAAAGATCTATCTGAAGCGTGAAGATTTAAACCATACAGGCGCGCATAAGATAAATAATACAGTAGGCCAGGCGCTTCTTGCAAAACGCATGGGAAAAACTAAGCTTATTGCTGAAACCGGCGCAGGCCAGCATGGAGTAGCAACAGCAACTGTAGCTGCTTTGATGAACATGGAATGCGAGATATTCATGGGTGAAGTTGATGTGCAAAAGCAGAAAATGAATGTTTTTCGAATGCAAATGCTTGGTGCTAGAATAAATGTTGTAAAATTCGGACAGAAAACACTAAAAGAAGCAGTTGATGCAGCGCTTGAGTATTACATAAAAAATCCTGATGTGTTCTATCTTTTAGGAAGCGCTGTTGGCCCACATCCATACCCAACAATAGTGCGCAATTTCCAGAAGATAATCGGTGAAGAGGCAAAAGTGCAGATATTAAAAAAAGAAAATCATCTGCCGGATTATCTTGTGGCATGCGTTGGCGGAGGCTCTAATGCGATAGGCCTTTTCTATGATTTTTTAGGAGATGAAAAAGTTGTAAAAATAGGTGTCGAACCAGCAGGCAAAGGCTTAGAAACAGGAAAACATGCAGCTACTTTAACACTTGGAACTCCGGGAGTTTTGCATGGATTTTACTCATATCTTCTTCAGGATGAATCCGGCAACCCAAAAGACGTCTATTCTATTGCCAGCGGGCTTGATTATCCGGGTGTTGGGCCGCAGATGAGCGAATTTAAAGACAGCAAAAAAGCTAAGTATGTTACAGTTACGGATAAGGAAGCAATCGATGCGTTTTATGAAACAAGCAGACTTGAAGGAATAATTCCTGCTCTTGAAAGCAGCCACGCGCTCGCCTATGCTTTTATACTTGCTAAAAAAGAAGCAAAAGGAAAAACAATAATCGTAAACCTATCCGGAAGAGGAGATAAGGACGTTGAGTTTGTGGCATCTTTAAAAAACTAAATCCATACCTTTTTATTTTTTGATCTTTTCAAAAATCTAAACATTAATAATCTAGAAATAAAATACTTATCCTTTGGAATGAGCCAAGATTATAAAATTGCAGTTGAGGAAGGCCCTAATATGGTAAGGATTGGCAAAGGTATATTTGGAGAAAGAAAATAAATGTAAAAATGGATAAAACAGCAAAATATATTGAGGAATATGTAAAAAAGATTTACTGCAAAGAATCTTTTAATTATCATGTCAAAATTGTTGCAAAATACTGCGGAATACTGGCTGAGAAACTGAATGTTGATTCTAACTTGATGATTGTTTGCGGCTATTTGCACGACATAGGTTATGAGCTTGGAAAAGGTAATCCTCATGAGCAGGTTAGTGCATTTGAAGCAGGTAAAATCTTAAAACAGATAAATTTTTCGCAACAAAAAATAGAGATAATAAAAAGCAGCATTCTTAAGCATACAACAGATACGCTTGATAAAGATAGAACAAAAATTGAGGAAAAAATACTGGCGAATGCAGATGTTATTGCTCATATCGAGGCGGCTTATTATATTATGGCAGTTCCTTATATTTATAAAGGGAAAAGCTTTGATGAAGGATTTTATTGGTTCAAGAAAAAAATGTATTTTGAATATAGTGACAAGCTGAGCCTTCCGCAAGCAAAAGAACTTGTTAAGGATAAATACCTGTTAGTAAAAAAATTGATTGACAATTTTGAACAATTTATTGAATAATAGTTGAAAGATACATTAAAACAAACAAGGTGCATAATATGAAAATACTAATTACAAAAAAACTCCTTAATAAATATCCTGAATTCAATTGCAGGGCAATTATTGTTGATTCTGTTGATAATAACCAAAGGATTGCAAGGCTGGATGCAGAAAAAAAGAAAATCGAGTCTGAAATTGTTGCTAACAACAAAAATCCCTCAGAAATAAAACTAGTTAAAGACTACAATGAATTTTTTAATAAATTTAGTAAAAGCGTTCCTATACAATTCCAGCTTGAATCAATACTAAAAGGCAAAGAAATTCCAAAAACTAACCCATTAGTAGAAGTATTATTCATGCTTGAGATGAAGCATGCGGTCATGATTTCAGGGCACGATACAAGTAGCATAAAAGGAGACCTTATTTTTGATTTAAGCGATGGAAGCGAAAGTTTTGTAAAGATAGATGGAAAAAGCCAGAAATTTAAGGCAGATGATATTTTGCTAAAGGATGAAAAGGAAGTGATTACAACACTGCTATATGGTCCAGATTTCAAGACCAAGATGACAGAAAAAACAACACGTTGCGTATTTTTATTCTGGTTTTTTAAAAGAATAGATGAGATGATTATTGAAAACACAATAGAAAATTTAAGGGAATATATGGGATTAATAGGAATTAGCGATAAAAGTATGCAAATGAATAATCATATAATTGAAGGTGAAATGGAAGGCAAAAGAACAGTTGACCCTTACAGTTCTGAATTAATTGAAGATTACAATAGGATGATTAGGGAATTTGGACTTGAGCATTTTGATGCATCAAAATTCCCTGAGCCAAACAGGATTATGAGGCGAGGAATTGTCTATGCTGGAAGAGACTTAAAAGTAATTTCTGATTGCATCAAGCAAAAAAAGCCATTTTATGTTTTGTCAGGAATTATGCCAACATCTCCGCAAATTCACTTCGGTACTAAAATGGTTGTTGAAAACATTGCATATTTCCAGAAACATGGTGCAATTGCATATATTTTAGTTGCAGATTTGGAAGCCCTTGCTGCGAGAGGAGTATCTCTTGAAGAAGGGAAAAAACGAGCACTTGATTTTCACATTCCTGCATATGTTGCTCTTGGCCTTGACCCAAAAAAAACATTTTTTTATTTTCAATCTGAAAACATGGCTGTAGTGCATCTGGCGTATGAGTTTGCAAAAAAAATTACGCTTAATGAATTTAGGGCCATATATGGGAATGCAGACCCCGGAAGAATTATGTCTGCGGTTACACAAGTTGGGGATATTTTATTTCCACAAATACATAAAGGTAAGATGCCAGGAATTATTCCAACAGGCACAGACCAGGACCCGCATATAAGACTTACCAGAGATATTGTTGACAGGACAAAATTAATTTATAATTTTTCAAATGTTTGTTCAATTTATCATAAATATATGCCATCACTTGACGGCTCGCTTAAAATGTCAAAGTCAAACCCTGATTCGTGCATTTCCTTGCCAGAAGATCCAAAAGTTGCATGCAAAAAAATCAAAAAAGCATTAACAGGCGGAAGGGATACATTAGATGAGCACAGAAGGCTTGGCGCTGTTGTTGAAAAAGACATGGTTTTTGAACTTATGAAACAGCATCTTATTGAAGATGATGAGGAATTAAATCATATCTACAAGGAATACAAATCAGGAAAAATGACATCAGGAGAATTAAAAGAGATCGCTTGCAAAAAGATAACTGATTTTATGATTAATCTTGAAAAAGATATTGAAAGAATAAGGAAGGATGTTGGGAAACTGAATTTTATAAGATAAAATGATTATATCCTTATTATTATGTCCTTAGGTTGATTTGTACATGTTTCATTAATGGTTTGAGAACCGTCAACTATACAAAAATAAAAAGTGTGAATTAAGGTTTTATTTTCACAAAAATCACAATTTATTTCTAAATTAAATGGTTGCCATCCTGTAGGAATGTTTAATGTTCGATAATTACATTTATCTGAGACAACAGTTATATCAGTGCTACTTCAATTATCAAGCTTTTTTTTTTTATCAATGACACATTCTTTATGAAAAAGATTATATTCAATTATTTCTGAATTTTCACCTATTATTGTCTGAATATTTTTTTCCCTTTCATACATAATTGGGTTAGTAAATGATGCGTAAATATGGCCCGTTTGCATTCTGCCTATATTGCTTAATATAAAAGATACAGAAGTTTCCTGTCTTCCTTCGCTGCCATCCAAATACTTGTATTTATCTGTAAAAAATTAATCATTTTCTCATCGCTTTCTCCAATGTACTAAAATCGTTTTCAAACTTTATATTTTTTGAAGGATATAATGAGAATGCTTTAATTTTGTACAATTTCAAGAAATTTTCATATCTGTAAACAGTTAATGAATTGCCTTGTTTTCTCCTAGTTGATGGTATTTGCATGTTTGAGAGAATTTTAGCATAAATTTCACTTTCATTTGAATGAGGGTTGTAAGCAATCTCAACTTTTCTTAAATGCCCTTTATGTGAACTTGGAAATCCTTCAGCTGCAAGAAGTCCTCTTAAAAATCCGTACATCATATCATGTTCAATTTTTGTTTTTGGATTTAAAATGATTTTTAGGAGTTTTGGCAGTACGCCATATAAAATTAATTCTGTCAAAACAGTATTGTTATTTTGTATTCTAATTGAACCATGCTCTAACGATGTTTTTTTACTAAAAGATTGATGAACAGACACAAAATTTTTCTTTTCAATTGAAAGTACATTGCTCCAAAAATCAATACATTTTTGTTTAATAATATCATTTATTATTTCATGAGAGCTATAAGTTATTTGGCAGCGATAATCTGATTTTTCAATAGCAATGTTATCCATTATATTTTTACAATGATTTAAAATAAACGGCTCACAATTAGTTAGCCTAAATGACCTTAATCCTTCTGACTTTGAGCCATCGCCATAGAAAAAACCTATTAATTCTGATAATTCAATTGGATTAATATAATTTCTGATAGTTATTGGTCTTGTGTATCCTCCTCTTGGATACCATAAATAAGAAGAATTGCTGTCTTTCTGTAGGATATAAATTTGCGTATCAAATTGAGTTTTTAACGGAACAAAGTATCTTAAATCCATGAGATTGTTAATTATGGTGAAAGAAGGTCTTTTTTTTCCTTCTTCTTTTTCGTATATTCCAATAACATCCAAATTTATTTCTTCACCATCTTGGTAATTTTTTAGAATATTTATTGGAAGAGAAAAACAATGATTCTCTTGAATTGGTTTTATTAAATTTTCATTTCCAATTTTAATGATAATGATGTCTCCTATCTTACATTTTTTTCTTATCTCAGAGTTCCTGTAAATTGTCACCATAAAATTATCTCGATATCTTCGCAATCTTGAATTTAATACGTATTTCATATGTTCAACTCTTTTTAACTGATTTTTCATAGGATTACTCTCTCTTTTACTCATTATTATTTTAGGGATACAATTCCAAAATATTAAGAGACAATGTTTTTCCAATTTCTGAAAAATTAAGTAAAACTTGAGTTTCCAATTTGGTTATTAATTCTTCATGATTGATTTTTGTTTTTATCTCGTTAAATGTCTTATTTTTTATGCCATTTTTTTGTATAACCTAACTTTAGATAGTATTTTAAAGAGAAAGATTTATATATTAGT
>JAZDLQ010000062.1:0-19041 GCA_043801855.1 archaeon
ACTAATATATAAATCTTTCTCTTTAAAATACTATCTAAAGTTAGGTTATACAAAAAAATGGCATAAAAAATAAGACATTTAACGAGATAAAAACAAAAATCAATCATGAAGAATTAATAACCAAATTGGAAACTCAAGTTATATTAAATTCATCAGGAGATATCTTAGTGAATTTGCAAACCCTTAACGAATCTTTCCGAAGCTCCTCATACATTTCTTTAACAGAGACCAGCGATAATCCTTTATCCAATATAAAATTCCTTATAAATGGATCTCTGCTAAACAGAAAGTATGCTATGCTTGTGTCTAATATGAGTTTCAAGGATTACTTTGATTCAGATTTAATGCGCTTGTATACCCTGTCTTTCAACTCTTCTCCTAACTGCATTGCCATCTCATCTGATAAATCGCTATCTTTCATTAATTCATTAAGCTTACGCAATGCTTCTTCTCTCCTGATTCTTCTTAAGAATATGTCTCTTGCAAAGTCAGACCAGTTAACCCATGAAAACTTATCCATCTCAGACTTGAATTTATCATCTACTGAAAAAGTTATGCTTACCATTTATATCCTGCCTTCCAATTTTTCAAATTTATTTAACTTCTCAATTTTCTCTTTAATGCCTGACCTTAGCACTTCAGTCCAGTTCACTTCTGGGTATTTATCCAATTTATCTTTCAATTCTCTTGGTATTGATAATGTTACTTTTGGCATAATATCACCTTTCGTTTATGAACGTAAAGACGTTGAAATATTTAAATGTTATGATATTATAAACAACACAAACTTTCTGAAAAATTCTGAAAACAATGATACTTATATAGAATGTGAAGTATTGCTCGTCAGCCCTGAGCATAAGGTTTATGCTAAAATTGTTAATGAAGGAGATAATAGTCAGGAATTATTAAACAAATATTCTGACAATTCCTTGGTTGAAACGCCAAATCCAAGCTTATCCAATATGTTGCCGCCAGATATCAACATCCTGAAAAATACATTGGCATCAAGCACAGCTTCCACTTATATCAATCCCTCTTTTACTGAGCTATCATGTATGGATTTGGATACTTTGTCAGCCATTTCCATTGCATCTTTTTCAGTAAATTGCGATTTGGACAATAGTTCTTTAACTCGCTTAAGTTTAGCGTCTAATTCTATTTGTCTCAACAATGTTTCCCTTGCCAGTTCTGACCAGTTTATCCATGACAATTGTTTCATCTCTGCCTTGACATCATCAGGTATTGTGAATGTTACAGATGCCATTTACAATTCACCTCGTGCCTGCAGCGCTTTGATTTTGCGGACTTTATTTATGATCATGGAGCGAAATACCTCTGACCATTTAATCTCAGGATGTTCGTCCATTTTCTTTTTCAATTCATCTGGTATAGATAATGTTACAGTTGCCATTTTTGTTCCTCCAAATAATTATGTTGATACACAGAAATATGTTGAATTATTTAAACATTATGCAAAAATAAAGAATAAAGAAAAAAACATCTCTTCAATAGGCATCATCATGATGAGTGAAGTCCTCAAAAATTATAGTATCACCCTTGACCTGAAAAGTAAGGACATGGCTTCCGATATGGACTCGCTTGAGGTGGCTCATGTCTCCCTTGAGGTTCTTGAAATGGTTGATTGCAACTGCATCGCAAGCAATGATTTGCCTTATTTTTTTACTGACAGCATCTGCAAGATTTCTGTCCCTGAATGCCAGCTTGTCAAGCTTAGCCCTGAGTTTTACAGAAATCTCAGACTCAAAGCTCATTTTAAACCAAGCAGACTGTCCAATTCCTCTGCATTTATTTTTTCATGCGAACCAGACTCAGCTTCCTTAAGCTTTTTAACATATTCCTCTTTAAGCGGCAGTTCATCAACAGGATGCCAGTCTATCGCTTCACAGAATTTAGTATCCTCCTCTGATAATTTCCTTGTTTTCATGAATTGCTCAAATATATCTTTTTTAAGCAATTCTTCCCTTGCAAGCTCAGACCAGTTTACCCATGAGAATCTTTTAAGTTCTGCCTTATACTCATCAGCCACAGACAGTGTTATTGATACCATTTATATTTCACCCTTATTGACAAGCTCTTCAAATTTTTTCAGTTGCTGTAATTTTACTGCAAAACGTGCCTTAAGATATTCAGACCAGTTTATTTCAGGATGCCTGTCCAGCCTTTTTTTCAATTCATCTGGTATTGATACAGTAAATGTTGCCATAGACACACCTCCACTAAATTTTGTTAATACACAAAAGTACGTTGAAATATTTAAATCTTATGCAAAAAGCAGTGTAGATGACTATAATTTAATCCCTGTCTCTGATGCATGCAAATTGGCAAGTGAAGGCAGGCAGATTCAATTTATGGACGAAAACGGAGACTGTCAAATATCACCATGTAATAACCTTTCAGCTAATTCCTTTGTTGTAAATACCTTAACCAATGACTGCTTCTTAAAATGCGGATCATTTGACCAGACTGGCGAATTAATTGAGAGTGATAGTGCAATAAAGTCAATATCATCTGGATCAGGTAATGCTAATTTTGATTTTAGCAGGAATTCAGCATATTTGGATGACTTGACAAAAGAAATGCAGCCTTCAACTTCCTTTTGCCTTATTTCAAACTCGTGCATTGATAATTTGGATTTTACCAAGCACTCATCCTTGTGCTTTTCAAACTCCGATTTAATGAATTCTGGTGCAAAAAACTGGGCTCTCAGCATGGCGAACAAGTACGATGAAGTACTCTTTGGATTCATAAGTGAAAATAAGATATTATTGTCTAAGACTAATTTCATCTTTATTTACTTCAATAATTCTTCTCTTTCATCTGGAGAAAGCTCAGCAAGCAGCCTCTTGAACCTGTCCTTCTTTGCTTTGGCTCCAAGCTCAACACTCCATTTAATGAATTCTTTCTCATCTTCAGATTCAAGTCTCTTAAGTATATTTTCCTGCTCAGACCTTTTCAATAATTCCTCTCTTGCAGTCTCTGACCAGTTTACCCATGAGAATTTCTTTATTCTTGGTATTAAATCCTCAGATACAGCAAATGTTACAGATGCCATTTATATCACTCCCTTCTTTTTTAATTCTTCATACTTTTCAAGTTCTTCTACTCTTCTGATTATTCCGCTTCGGACTACTTCAGCGACATTAATATCAGGATGTTCCCTCTTGAATTTGGATAATAGTTCATCCGGAACAGACACAGTCATTTTTGGCATGCTTTCATCTCCTTACACAACTAAAAGTATTTACTTGAATAAAAGTAATTGTGTTGAATTATTTAAATCTTATGATGCAGAATCCATAAGCAGCATGGAAAAGCAGCAGCTTGACGGATACACGCTGCTGAATGTAAAAGAAGCAGAGTCAATGCTGCAAAAAGGACAGCAGGTTTTTTTCCTAGATGAGAATGGACATGAGATTGCTGTCAATAGCATTACAAAAGAAAGCTATAATGACAGGATATACGATGTCACAGTTCCAAACCACATCATACTTGTCAGGAGAGGGAATTTAACAGCATGGAGCGGCAACAGCCTGCAAACAAATTTCACTAACCTCAGCGGAACCTACACTTACAAGGCATATGCAGTTGACATGGCTGGAAATGTGAATGAGACTGAGGAAAGGACACTTGTCGTGAATAATGCGCCGACGCAGACAGTGCCGACGATAACGCCGACTACTGCATACACGAACGACACTATTACATGTAATTATAACAACACCCAAGACTTAGACGGAGATTCTGTCGTCAATATCACGAACTGGTATAGGAACAACCAGAGCACTATGCTGCTTTATCTGCCGTTTGAAGGCGGTAGTAATTCAACTCACATAAAAGACTATAGCGGTTATAATTTTAAGACAGAAGTAACAACAGGATATGGCTATAACGCTGGCGTATATAATGCAACATGGAACAGGACTGGCGGTAGGATAGGCGGTGCATATTATTTCAATAATACAGAAAGCGTACCTCCACGTGACTTGATAAGTTATGGAGATTTGAATGAATTTGATTTTCAGGGAAGCTTCACACTGGAAGCATGGACAAACAGGATTTTGGACAGGTCAGATCATGTAGATTCAATAATATCCAAATATGATTGTTGTGGAGAAAACGGATATTCGCTTGAAATTAATTCAGATAATTTTGGTAATCTTATTTATATGTATATTTCAGATGGAACACACAGCTATAGGGTTGACAGTAGCATTGGCATTGCTGGTGATAGCGGATGGCATCATGTTGTTGCAGTAGTAGATAGATTCAGTGAACAAAATACAACAATTTATATTGATGGTATAGAGAGAAAAGGAACAACAACCGGTACATTAGCATCTGTTTATGATATCAGCAGTACTAATAGCCTACAAATAGGAACTCGTGGATTTTATAATGGATTTTCTGGTTATATCGACGATGTCCGTATTTATAACTATTCATTATCCTCAGACCAGATCTATCAGAATTATATAGATGGCCTATCAAATCATAATCCTAATAAGATATCCTATAACGACACCAATATAAATGAGACATGGCACTGCGAAGTCACTCCTAACGACGGCTATACTGACGGAAGCACATTTAATTCAAGTGAGAGATTAATCTCAAACTGGGCGCCATCAATTACAAATATATCCTTCTCTCCATTAGAGCCTACACTTAATGATAATATTAACTGCAATGCAACAGCAATTGACTTGGAAAATACAACATTAACGATAGAATATTGGTGGTACAATAATAGTATTCTTTTCCTGAATGGAAATACAACTGGAGTTTCTGCAAATATAAATACAATCATTTCAACAATTAATGCTGCAAATACAAGTTCCTATCAGAATTGGAATTGTACTATCAGGGCTTATGATGGCTCAGATTACTCAGAATACGCATCAGTTAATTATACATTTACAAATTCATTCCCTTCTAAAGTTAATTTATCTTATCCAACAAACGGAGACATCTTTTTTACAAACAGAAGCCCTGAATTCAGATGGCAGAACGCAACTGACTTAGATAATGATTTGTTATCCTATCATATTGAGCTTAGCTTAAATTCTGATATTAGCAGCCCTCTTCTAAATATATCTGCAATTGGCGAAAATTCAACAGTTTATTCGGGAGTACTTGATTTTGCAACATATTATTGGCGAGTACGAGCAAATGACTCAGAAGGATACGGCGAATGGTCAGATATATGGAATTTTACTTTGGAGCCGGAGCTTAATTTAATTCTTACAACAAGCACAGTTGAATTTGGCCTTGTAGAAGTTAGCCATACTTATGATACAGACACAGTTCCATATTCACCTCTTATAGTTGAAAATAATGGAAATATACTTGCTAATATAACCAGAATCAGTGTTAATGAAAGCCTTTGGACAACAGTGAATGCATCAACTAGTTATTTCCAGTTTAAGGCAGATAATGAATCTACTGAGGCTAATTCATTTAACTGGACTGCTTCCCAGACAACCTGGGAAAATATGACTTTATACAATGAGTCAAATAGCACTCTGATAGCAGAGCTTGACTGGCTGGACGATAAAGATAATGCTGAAATAGATATTAGAATAACTGTTCCGGCTTTCGAGCCTCCGCAGGAAAGACACGTTACTGTTTATGTTATAGGAGAAAACTCATGAAAAAAATAGCATTTACAGCAATATTTGCAATTTTACTAGTTTTAGCTGCACATGATATTTTTGCAGTTGGAATAGTACCTTCCTCAAAAGAGATTATTTTTGAGCCATCAAAAACAGAAAATATTCAGCTAAAATTAATTAACTCAGAAAGTGAGCCAATAAAAGTCTTTATTTATGCAGAAGGAGAACTGGCAAATTTTATTAAAATTTCCCAGACATTTGTTGAAATCAAAGGAAATGACGCGACAATAATTTCATACACGCTTAGTATGCCGCAAAGTTTTGAGCGCCAAGGCACGCATGAAGGAAAGATAATTGCTAGGCAGACAGCAGACTCACAAAGTGAAATTTCTGCTGAGATTGGGGTTACTTCAAACATTATTATAAAAGTTCCTTACAGCGGAAAATATGTTGAGGCTAAGCTTTTTGTCCCTAATTTCGAGCAGGGAGAATCTTCAAATTTTGCAATTGAGGCAACAAGCCTTGGTGAGGAAAAAATAATTGATGCTACAGGCTATATTGACATTTATGGCCCGCTTAATGACAAAATCATAACCCTAAAATCTGAAACATATAGCATTGAGCCTAAGCAAAAAAAAATAATAAGCATAAACTGGGATCCAAAGCTTCTTCCAGGAAAGTATGTTGCAAAGGCAACGGTTGTTTATGACTCTAAAAATGCATTTGATGAAAAAAGCTTTTCTATTGGAAAAAGCACAGTTGAAATTGACTCAATAAGTGTCAATAATTTCAAGCTTGGGGCAATTGCACAGTTTGACATACTTGCATCAAGCTATTGGAATGAAGAAATCAATAATATCTATGCTGATGCTAAAATCACTGACAAGGCAAATAATGTTTTTGCGCTTTCAAAAACAGTCAATTATGATATTGCACCTTACGGAAAGCAGGAATTAAAAGTGTATTGGGACACATCAAAAGTGACGCAGGGAGATTATAAGCTTGATGTAACACTTCATTATTTGGACAAGGAAACAAAAAAGAGCTTTGATATTAGTGTCGGGCTTGATAAAATACTCCTTCAGGGAGCAGGAAATGTAATTGAAAGCGTTGAATCAAATAAGGAAGAATCAATGCCAAAGACAATAACAATTCTTGTAATCCTAGTCGCAATACTTGTTGCAACAAATATTGTAATAGTCGTATTTAAGCTAAAAAAGGAAAAGAATAGTAAGTAAAATCAAAAAACAGATATGAACTTTTATAAAGTCCAAAGATTTTAGGTGATATAAATGATATTCAAAGGATTCACTCTTGACCCATTCCAGGAAAAATCAATCGAATGCATCGATAATGGTCATTCAGTTGTTGTTTCTGCTGCAACTGGAACAGGAAAGACATTAATTGCTGATTATATTATAGATAAATACCTAAAAGCAGGAAAAAAGATAGTCTATACTGCTCCTATAAAAGCTTTGTCAAACCAGAAGTATCGGGATTTTAAAGAAGAGTATGGCTACTCAAATATAGGCCTTCTTACAGGTGATGTTGTAATAAATCCTGAGGCGCCTGTCCTTATTATGACTACGGAAATCTATCGAAACATGCTCCTTTCAAAAGATAAGCTTGTTGAGGATGTAAGCTATGTTATTTTTGATGAGATTCATTTCATAAATGATATTGAAAGAGGAACAGTTTGGGAAGAATCAATAATTTTTTCACCTGAACATATTCGGTTTCTCTGCCTTTCAGCAACAATTCCAAATGCTGACGAGTTTGCAGAGTGGATCGAATCGATACAGAAGCATAAGGTTGATGTTGTAACTTATGAAAAAAGAGCAGTTCCCTTGCGGCATCATCTTTTTGATAAGGTTTTAGGTGTAACAACAATTGATGCACTAGCTGAAGAAGTTGATGGCGACTCCAGAAGGAAAAAAAGAAGAGGCAATAAAGATAAAAAACTCCCTATTCCAACTGCAACTGATCTTGTAGGTTCAATTCGCGATAAATTGCCTTGCTTATTTTTTGTCTTTTCAAGAAACGACTGCGAGAAGCGTGCAGTTGACCTTGCCAGAAGCTACTCGTTTCTAGATGCGACAGCAAAAGCTGATATTGCCAAGATGTCATCAGACATAATTCCTGCTGATTATCGGAGCTTAGAATCAGTGCAAAAACTCAAGCAGGTTTTGCCAAAGGGAATCGCTTTCCATCATGCAGGAATGCTTCCATTTGCAAAAGAGCTTGTTGAAAAATTATTCGCTAAAGGAATGATTAAAGTATTATTTGCAACAGAGACTTTTGCAGTAGGAATTAATATGCCTGCAAAAAGTGTTGCATTCGCCTCGATGTATAAGTATGACGGGATGAATTTTCGTTATTTGTTTTCAAAGGAATATTTCCAGATGGCAGGACGAGCCGGAAGACGCGGAATTGATCTTGTTGGCGATGTATATATTATGATTAACAGAAATGAGTATGATGATTTTAACAAGATTAAAAAAGTGACAAGTGCTGATATTGAGCCAATAAAATCCCAATTTAAGCTTTCATATAATACTGTAATTAACCTGATAAACAATTATCCTGACGAGCGAATGAGAGATATTCTTTTAAGAAGCAGCTTTGATTACTTTCAGCGAAGGCAGGAAAAAAATATCAGAGTTAAAGCCTCATTTAACCATAAATTCAAAATCTTGGAGGCGCTGGGTTTTATCAAGGATAATGAGCTGACAGAAAAAGGCCTCTTTTCTAGAAGAATATATGACAACGAGATTCTTGTGACAGAGATTTTTTGCGGCGATATCTATAAGCAACTATCCGATTATGAAATGATTGTCATTTGCGCATCAATTATCTATGAAGAAGGAAGAAATGACTTTTTTGATTGCGGCGACACTAAAAAAGAAGCAAAAGGAATAATCCATTTCCTGCGAAGCAGGCTTAATAATGAGAAATTGTTTGAGATGGTTAATAGCGAAGCGATAATCAAGCTTTCAAAAATAACAAAATATGTTATTGAAGGAGAAGATTTTGCAGATATCATGGAATTAACAAAGCTTGCAGAAGGAGATATAATAAGGATTTATAGGAGAACAATTGACCTTCTTCGCCAGATCAGGAATGCGACGATGGACCATGACCTTTCTCTTAAGGCAAACAAGTGCATAGATATGCTTGATAGGGTGCCAATAAAGTTTGAGTTCTAGTGCAGATAATTGCGTTAAAAAAGGTTATCATGCTTCAATTTTATGCAATTTTTTTAAAACATTAAACAACAACTAAACTACAAATAAATAAGGTAAATACAACTAAAAATCCTAAAATTATTGTATTATACAAGCAATAAAGCAATATTTTATAATCTTACTTCACTTTCTTTTTTTTTAAGGGGTCATCAATATACAGCAATACGAAGTAATTAACATGGCAGAAATAACTGATATAAAAAATAATAAGACAAAAATTAACCCTTTTGTAAATATGATAAAATGCAATTCAGATGAGGAAGTGAAGCTCACAAAAAATGAGCAAAAGGTACTAAAACAGATAATTCTTAACGAAAAAGTATCTGATAATAGTATTGCTGACAGTATGAAAATTTCCCAACAGGCAGTTAACCAGATAAGGACAAGGCTTGAAAGATTTGGTGTTATTAAAGGATATACACCAATTATAGATTTTGAAAAAATCGGAATCAACATTATCCTTCTATCAGGCATTGCGCTTAAACAAAGCGTCTGGGAGAAAAAAAGGAATGGGAAGTTGAACAAAGCATAAAAAAAATCCCTTTTGTTTTTCAGGCATATAGGGTTATAGGACATGATATTTCACATGCGCTGATAATGGGGTTTAGTGAAGGTTTTCAGAGAGACAAATTCATAAAAAAACTGGAGACTGTTTATAAGGATCAACTGGATATCAAATGGAGCTATTCAATTTCTGCTAAAGACATACTATTGCATGACCCAATCCGCTTATTGTACCAAATTATTGATAAAAAAGAATTTGAATTCGATGAATTATTTCTATAATAATTTAAAAATAAATCGCATTTGCCTTTAGTTTACAATTTTTAATGGCAATAACCTTGTAGTATACTACTAGCCCTATATTAATACAAAAATTCTCAAATTTTTATGACAAACAATAAAAATCCGATACACACATGTTGGCACTGTAAGAAGAATTTTGATGGCAACTTTGAGATTAAGGGATTTTCCATAATTTGCCCGTATTGCAAAAGGCCACAAACTTCAGTTCTTGAAAAAGATTCTAAAGACGCATTTATGATAAAGTCTAAGCTAGAAATTGCAAAGTCAGAAGCAGCATTCATTAAAAAATCTAAAGCAGTAATCGCAAAGTCAGAAGCAGCAGTTATTGAATCAAAAGCAGCATTTATTAAAAAAGCTAAAGACGTAATTATAAAATCAGAGGCAGCGGTTATTACTTCAAAAGCAGCATTCATTAAAAAGTCTCAGGCAACAGTTATAGCGTCAGAAGCAGCGTACATCAAAAAAGCTAAAGATGTAATTACAAAATCAGAGGCAGCAGTTATTACTTCAAAAGCAGCATTCATTAAAAAGTCTGAGGATGTGGTTATAGCGTCAGAAGCAGCGTACATCAAAAAAGCTAAAGATTTAATCATAAAGGCAGAAGCTGCAGTTATAGCGTCAGAAGCAGACTTCATCAAAAAGACTAAAGCCACTTTCATAAAGACTCAAGCAGCAATAAAAAAGTCTAAAGCAGAATTCATCAAAAACTCTGAGGCAGCAATAAAAAAGTCTAAAGCAGAATTCATTAATAAGTCTGGAGCAGCAATAAAAAAGTGAATATGGATAAAACAAATTCAAATGAGGAAGTGAAGCTTACAAAAAATGAGCAAAACGTACTTAAGCAAATAATCCTTAGCGAAAAAGTATCTGATACTAATATTGCAGGCAGCATGAAAATTTCCCAGCAGGCAGTTAACCAGATAAGGACAAGGCTAGAAAAGCTAGGCGTTATTAAGGGATATTTGCCAATAATTGATTTTGAAAAAATAGGGATTAATATAATACTTTTATCAGGCATTGCGCTTAAACAAAGTGTCTGGGAGAAAAAAAAGGAATGGGAAGTTGAGCAAAGCATAAAAAAAATCCCTTTTGTTTTTCAGGCATATAGGGTAATAGGCCATGATATTTCACATGCGCTGATGATGGGATTTAGTGAAGGTTATCAAAGAGATAAATTTATTCAAAAACTAGAAACAGTATATAAGAATCAATTAGAGATTAAATGGAGCTATTCAATTTCAGCTAAAGATATACTATTGCATGACCCAATCAGATTGTTGTATCAGATGATCGACAAAAAAGAATTTGAATTCAACGAATTATTTCTATAGTCGATTATTTTTTAAAATCTTTTTAATTTACAATTTCTAATTGCATCAATCTTGTAATATACTACATTCTCTTTATGAACTCGAATCACTTTAATGTTTTTATGGCAGTAGATGAAAATCCAATAAAGACGTGCTGGTATTGCAAAAAAAAATTTGATGGCAACTTTGAGATAAGGGATTTTTCAATTATTTGTCCGTACTGTAAAAGGCCGCAATCTTCTGTATTTGAAAAAGATTCTCAGGCTGAGATCATAAGAAAGTCAAAAAAATCGATAAATAAATCAAAAGCAGATTTTAAGAAATCACAATCAGCAATCCCTAAAAAAAACACAGTTAAATCGCTAGGATTTTCGGCTGTTTAAACAGTTTAAAACTATTGGTTAGAGTAAAAGTTTTTTTAGGGCTTAAGGGAAAACCGATCAAGAGCAGTCAATGATTGATAGTGGTCGGTTTTCTTTAATAATTATTTAAGATCTAATTTAGGGGTAGGGGAAAAATGTTGTACACAGAAAAATTGATGTATGTAGATAATGACGGGAAAGTTTTTTCAGAATTAGAAATCTCATCCCTTTCAATATTAGAGATTGAAAGAAGAGGAATTCATATATCTGAAGAGCATAATGAAAGGCTGCCTTACGAGATAACTAAGGAAAAGGCGCTGTTTAATCAATTGGATGAAATGATTGAATAACTATTAATTTAATAATTTTATATGGGGTGATTTGAATGATTTTTAAAGACATGAATGGAAACGTATGGGATGAAGAAGAAGTAGCAGAAATGCCAGGGATTATTGCTGCTAAAATGGGCATGCATGAAATAGGGAATATTGCTTAACGCAAGAATAAATATTTGGGGGGAAAAAATGGTAAATTTCAAAACTTTTCAAGATATTTCAGAATTAAAAAAAATATCAAGATTCAATGAAAAATTGCATCTGGACGCGCGGGATAATGCAATTCTTGCAATGGTTAGCAATAATCAGGATTCTTCACAAGAAGAAATCGCGCTAAAAATCAAGCTTTCACAGCCTTCAGTTGGAGCAAGACTACGAAAATTGCATGAAAAAGGAGTTCTTTCAAAAGTCTACGGAATTAATTATAAGGTAGTTGATTTGTATCTTGCAAAAATTGATGTGAACACTACTAATAAAGAAGCAATTATTGAGAAAATAAGGTATTCTCCTTTTTTTGTAAATGCGCTGATAACTTCAGGAAGGTATAATCTATGCCTGTTTTTGACAGCAACAGACTTAATAAAGCTTGAAGAATTTGTGCGCGAAAATTTGCAGGGAAACCGTTATGTAAAAGATATGGAAATGAATCTAGTCATTTCAATTGAAAAGGATATGGTTATGCCGCTTAATATAACAAATTCAAACAGTGCAAGCAATAGGAGTAATGCTTATGCTAACAGCGAAGCATTTGCCTATTGAAACAAAATGATAAAATTCGAGACTCTCCCCAACCTGAAGGTTGGGGTACATAGAAATGCTTTGCATTTCTTGTACAGAAATCAAAGATTTCATGTATCGCCAGCTCGAATTTTAGCATACTAAGACGAGGCCGTATCCATACCCTAAAGGGTATGGTTTTGGCCTCGTCTTTCGTATAATTAGATGAGGTGGGAAAGAATGTTGTATGCAGACAGTAAGGGAAAAGTATATTTGCCAGAGGAAATTGAAGCCCTTCCTTTTTGGAAGATTGATGAAATGGGAATTCATGTATGTGATGAAGAGCCACAGGCGCTAATTATATGATTTTAAAATGAGATTTGGAAATAATATTGTTTAACATTAAAAATTAAAACAGCAATTCGCATCAGGTTGCGGATGAATAAATGAGGCAAGAAGGAAGCTCAAATATTAAATAAAAAAAGTAAAAAAAAATTAGGATGGGGGTGAAGTATATGCTATATGAAGATAATTACGGAAGGCTATATTTTCCAGACGAAGTTGAGGAATTGTTTGCATGGGAACGAGAGGAACTTGGCATCAGTAAGTCTAAGTTAACTGAAATTTAAGCTACAAAGGTGAGATCAAATGATTGATGGGTTAGGTGAAGTATTAACAATTATAATTGGGTTTACTTTTGCTTGCTTAAATAAATATTAAATAATATATTTTGGTTTTTAATAGAGGAGATCTGCGTATATTACAATTGTTTGACGCGTTTAAACATTAGTTCACTACGACTGCCTTATATAGTTACAGGTCGTATTATATTATAAAAATAAGATAAAAAAAACTATTCCTAAAATCATATTTAAACTAAAATTAGGTCACGGGGGTGATATGGATGAAGTGCATAATTAATACTAATGCATCACGGTGCAATAACGTGGCATTTATGGATTGGAATGAATAAGCGGTATATGCTCAGTATTTTTAGCCAGAGCATACAGCCAAAATATATTAGCTGATTGATAGTGTCAATCGCAGCCAAAAATATCCCAACAAAAAAAGTGAAGCATTGCAATACGTTGGAATTTTTTAATTTTAAAAAATAAAAAATACGAATTAATTAAATATACTTAAGGTGAAAATAAATGACAAAAAAACAATTCAATAAAAAAAGCCAGACCTTCTTTATGGTATCACTATTAATTATAGTGTTCACAGCGCTTGTTGCAACGTCAGTAATTGCATTAGATACTGTGCGCCCAACAATTTTGTATGTAACGCCAACAAACAACGAAATGGATCTTTCAAGAAATGAGCTGATGAGCGTTGTTTTCAGCGAAGATATGGATCCTTCGAGCATCAATCAAAATACAGTTATAATGATGCAAAGGACAACTCCGCAAGTCGGAAATTACAGGTCACTTGCGATTATTGGAACATTGGTTTACAGCAATAGAAAAGCAACATTTATTACAGATGAACTGCTTTCTCCATCTCAACGATTTGGAAATGTTTTTACAGTTACTTTAACTAAAGATATAAAAGACCTTTCAGGCAATGCGCTTTCTAGGGATTATGTATGGAGCTTTACAACTGGTGCTGACCCATTCAATACAAGCGGTTCAACATCAAAACTAAATCAGAGTGCAGCATTGGTAATCCTTGTACCTGTAGTAAATATATCAAATCAAACAACTATTATTACTGCTCCAACAGCTAATGAAGAAACTGATGATAATGCAGGATTATTAGCAGGCGTATCGCCTTGGATGTGGATTGTTGGTGGTGGATTGCTCTTGCTTTTACTTCTTGCAACAATTTATGGGCTTGCAATGAGATCATCAAGCAGCAAAAAAACAGAAGATGCACGGCCAAATCCTTTTTGTAATGTGCAACCAGTTATAGATCTTGAAGGAATCGGTCTAGAATATAATAAGGCGCTATTAGCAATGGGAATAAAAAATACAAAACAGTTATGGGAAGCAGATGCAAGAAGAGTTGCACGTGTAACCGGCGCTCCACTAATTTTAGTCAAGAGCTGGCAGCATATGGCAGAATTGTCAAGTGTCAATGATATCGGGCCGCAGTATGCAGAGCTTCTTGAGCGATCTGGTGTCCATAATATAGACCAGCTAAAAGGCTATGATACAAATGAGCTTCTTAGTATAGTTCGAAAAAAACAAAACTCACTTAAAATTAATATCCAAGGAAATTCTCCTGGCCACGCAATGGTTGAGCATTGGATAGGTGAGGCACGAAGCCATAAATTCTGCGGATTTGTGGGGCATAATGTATAAATAAAAAAATGTCCGCAAACAAAAGCGGGCACCTTTTTTTTTTAATATTATAAATATGAGGAGGAAATAAAATGGCAAAAAAAAGCAGAGGCGGAAGAATGACTGCAGCAAAAGTTAGGGCTGCAAAAACACCTGGCGGCAAAGGATTGGTAAAAAATAGGCCTGCAGGAAAAAAAATAATGAAGACTTAAAAATTTTTGTAATTTTTATTGAATTCTATTATTTGATAATATAAAGCATATAATTCAGAGGTATAAAAAATGAAAAAAAATATTTTATTAGTAGCTATAATATTAGTAGTAGCAGTGCAGAGCGTATTTGGTGCACTAGATTTTACATTAAGTGATTACAATGTGGATGTGCCAATTGGTGGAACAGTAACAGTAGATATGACTGCAAGCAATAACGGAGAGCCAATAAGCGTTCCAGTAGAAGTACAACTAGTATGCAGAGAAACAACAGCACCTGAATTCATATGCAATGAAGGAGACATATATAATCCTAGTGAAGTAATTGTAAGTGTCACAAGCCCAACAGATGTTGCTGGTGTCTCTACAGTTACAATAGCACATGACGGAAGTGATGTCGCAGGAATCTATCATTATACAATCTGCCATACCAATGGAGTAGACTGTTTTGAAGATTCTGCAAGAGTTACAGGAGATTTTGGAGTTATTCCTGAATTTACAACAATCGGAGCTGCTGTTGCATTAATCGGTGCAGGAATATTTGCAGCAAAGAAAAAAAGGAAAGAGTAAAATCTTTTTTTTAATTTTTTAATTTTTTTATTTTTAATCAGAGGAAACAAAATGGAACAATCATTATTATCATGGGCAATTATATTTTTGATACTATCGCTAGTTGCAGGAGTATTTGGGTTTGGAATAATATCTGGGCTTTCATTTACGATCGCAAAATGGCTGGCAGCAATATTCATAGTTTTATTTGTAATTTCAGCAATAGCGCATGTAATCAAGAGCGCTTAAATATTTTTTTTTAAATTTTTGAATATTTTTTATTATGAAATTTTTAAAATAATCAATCGAATAGCGGGGTGTTTAATATGGCATTATTAGGTGTATTAATAGGATTTTTAATAAGTTTAGTCGTATCAGCAGTTGTTATCTATGCCGCTGCAAAATTACTTGGGGAAAAAGAAGGATTTGGAACAGCGATATTTGCAGCATTTGCTGGCTCAATAATTTACGCAGTAGTATCATTTTTCATAGGAGTTGGATTGATCGCATCAATTGTTGGAGGAATAGGATGGCTTATTGCTTTAGGCAGTTTGTATCATATGGGATGGCTGAAATCTTTTGTTGTGGCTGTTTTCATTTGGGTATTTGCAGCAATCGTAAGCATAGTGCTTCCAACAATTGCAGGGCCACTTTAAAGATGCATAGTGCTATTGAAAACTATGTGATAATAAAAAGGTGTTAAAAATGGAAACAGAAAATATTTCATCAAATGAAGATAAATTAAGTGAAATCAGAAGCTGCATAAATAAGCAAGATAGCTTGTATTCTATCCACAGAAAAGATACAGCACGATTTGAAGATGAAAGCAAGATAGATGGAAAAAGCACGATTCCAATAATGACATATGGTGATTATATAATCTATCTTAAAGTGAATTGCCTAGAACTTCCAAATATTCCGCTGTCAAAGTTCAATTATACTTCTGGCACATTCGAAAAAAAATGGGGGCCTGACCATAAGACTATTGTTTTGACACCAAATTATTCAAGCATCAGAAAAGTTGAGATTGAGATCCAGGGAATAGATATCCATAATATGAAATTGTTGCCTGATAAGTCAGGAGATGTGATTGAAGACACAGCGAAAATTAAGATAACTAGACATTATAGGTTCTCTGAAGGCGATTCTGAAAATAAGATTGATACAAATTCAGCGTCTCCAGGAGAAATAAAAGCCAGGTAAATTGGAAATAGAGTTGAAACAATTGGATAAACACAAAAAAGAATCTGGATTTTTTGGAACTATTAAAGATTTGCTAGGATTAGTTTCACAAACCATGTCCACAATCATTTATCAGCCTATCGCTGAAATGGTTTTGCAAAATATTGAAAATAGGATCATTAAAATCGAAAAAAGGATTATTAGGAAAGTATCATCACTTGCAGTGATTTTGCTTGGTGCAATATTTTTAGTGCTTGCGCTGTTTTCATTTTTGGTAGATTTTTTTGGATGGAGCAAAGCTCTTGCCTATTTTACGATTGGCATAGCATTATTATTATTCGGGCTTGTGCTCAAAACGAGGGAATTTTGATAGGTGAAAATATGATAAAACTTACAAATGCAACAATTGGGGAAATGCCAAAGTTGCTTGAATTTAAAGACGATAAAATCTAGAGGTAAAAAAATGGCAAAAGAAAATATAAGGCAGATGACACATAATAACGTAGATAAAGTGATGGACAAAGCAGAAAGCATGAGAGATAATGTGATTGAAAAAGCAGAAGGCTTTAGGGAAAACAGCACAACCGCTTTTAATAATGCTAAAGAAAAAGCAGGCATGATGCGGAATGATTTTGATGGGTATATCAGTTCAAATCCGGAGAAATCAGTCCTTATTGCCGCAGGAGTAGGAGCTGTAGTTGGTATAGCACTGACTGCTGCAATGATGAAAAAAAGAAACTAGATATAATGGCTGCCAAGAACCAATATCAAAGGATAGTCCCGTTTATAGTATTCACACTGGCATTATTTTTATTATTTAAACTAATCCAACCTTTGATATCTGTTCTTTTAGGCAGCTTCCTTTTATCTTATATTACTTTCCCTTTGTATAAGAAAATAATCAAAAGGATACCAAATAAGACTATTACAATTATATTATCTTTATTCATAGTAATACTCATTATATTAATTCCATTCACATTCTTAGCATTCGAAATTATTGGAGAGGGATATTATTTCTACAATTCGCTATCAACTAATACTGTAAAAGGAGCTCTGCTTGGTATAAGATGCGCCAGTGATAACTCAACTGTTTGTTCGCTTCTTAATCAGGCTGAAAAGTTTAGCTTAAAAAAATTGTCAACGTTTGGTTTAGACAAAAAGCTAAAGGAATTTCTTCCAGTTTTAGAGCAGAAAATAACAGACTTTGTTATATCTATTCCTATCATAATTTCACAGGTTTTTCTTTCTTTAGTAATATCCTATTTTATCATACAGCAGTGGGAGAACATATTAAAAAAAATAGCTGGCTTGCTTCCTATGAGAACAAAGACTATAAATCGGCTTACCGAAGAATTTAAAAGTATTGCTAATACTGTAATCTATGCTCAATTAACTGTTGCAATTGTGCAAGGAATTACTGCAACTATTGGGTTTTATATCTTTGGTGTTCCTTTTCCAATAATCTTAGGCCTTGTTACAGCTTTCTCTGCACTTATTCCAGCTATCGGAACAGCGATCATATGGATACCTGCATCGCTATTTTTGATTTTAAGCGGCTATTTTACAAAGAATTATTGGGTTTTAGGCAAAGGTATTGGCATGTTCTTATATGGATTTTTGATAATCAGCACAATTGACAATATATTACTTACAAAAATAGTCAATACAAAAGCGAAGGTAAACCAGATAATTGTAATTATAGGAGTAATTGGTGGAGCAAGCATGTTTGGAATAGTTGGAATATTTATTGGGCCAATATTATTGCCTTTGCTTCTAACTTATTTTGAAACATTTAAGGAAAGATTTGATTAAACTAATAGTTTAGTTTGTATTTTACGTAAACAGTTTGGAAAAAAAGCTTGATTAAATAAAAGGAAATCAAAATGACATTTGCACAATCAACATTTGAAGATGGAAAGGACTATATACATAAAAGAGACTTTAGCAAGGCTGGCAATTATAAGGATGAAGATTACAAAAACGCATGGTCGCCTCATCCATCAAAATATGTGTACGCAGATTCAACAGAGACAACAGAAAATAATAATGGCTATGTTTTTAGGATACCTTTATCAGAAATATCAATTGAGAACCTAAAGGTAATTCCTGCAAAGTCTTATATAATTGTGCAATCTGATAAAAAAACAATTTTTATCCGGCTAGCCAAAAGAATCAGGCCAAAGACAATGTCGATGACTATTAAATGGAGCATGCTTGTAATTAGTGTAGAAAAAGATATTGGGCGAACAATACCCACAATACCCGACTTTGCGCAGAAATTAACAGGCTTTGCTTAGCCTGTTGAAATAAGAAGTTCTTCTTTTGTTATGAAGAATTATTCTTGCCATGACTTGACAAAGCTGCGCCAACGGTCTAATTTTCATAAGCGGCTTGTTTTTTCTCT
>JAZDLQ010000063.1:0-4962 GCA_043801855.1 archaeon
ACTAATATATAAATCTTTCTCTTTAAAATACTATCTAAAGTTAGGTTATACAAAAAAATGGCATAAAAAATAAGACATTTAACGAGATAAAAACAAAAATCAATCATGAAGAATTAATAACCAAATTGGAAACTCAAGTTAAAACCACTTATTATTTTACTGCGAGTGTCTTCTTTCATCAAAAGAACAACTCTTGATTCAGGCTTTTCATCAACAATTTTCAGTCCTGAATGCAAGCAGATTTCTTTTCCGAATTCAACAATCTCATTATGGGAAGGCATGCTTTTTTCGCCAAGCCTCTTTCTTGAATATCCTACCCAAACATAGCCTTTTACCTCTATAAAATCTGCGCCTGCCTGTGAAATTATTTCTGCATATTTTTCAGGGTAAATCATATTTAAATCTTTAACAAGTGTAAGCCGGATAGTTTTTCTGCATGAAAATTTTTTTAGGAGACTTATTGAATCCATTATTTTTTCCCATGAGTCCTTAAGTTGCGGCTTGCATGTCTTTAGGTAAGTTTCTTTATCCGGTGCAGGAAGAGTAATATAAAGCTGGGTTGGCTCATTTTTTCCAAGAAGTCTCTCCAATGCTTCTGGGTAGCATCCGTTGGTTACTAGAAATGAAGTAATCTTTCTCTTATACAACGCAGCAATAAATTCCCCTAGTTTTGGATAAAGAGTAGGTTCTCCTGACAGGCTTATTGCAAACATGTCAGGATTCTGCGCTTCTTTCATTTTCTGCTTATTTGCCTTATCATTTCCAAAAAAACCTGTAAGCTGTTTTCTCTGCGCTTTGATGCAGTTGTCAATTAGCTTTTCTACATCGTCATCCTCAAGAAGCATTTCTGTCCCTAGGTTGTATTCAATTGGCCTCCAGCAAAAAATGCATGAGTGCGGGCAGAAATTAACTGCAGGGCTCATCTGACAGCACATGTGGCTTTTTATCCCATAGAATTTTTGCTTATAGCAGTAATCCTCATCCTTTATTGATCGTTTTGCCCATTCGCATATCTTGACTGCTGTGTGAGCGCCTGCAAATTCATATTTTTGTGTTTGAAGCCTTTTTTTTAATTCATCAGGCAGTTTTTTTGGATTAGCCATAATAATAGGATGGAAAATCAGATATATTTAAAAAAATATTCGCTAATATTTGCATTTAATGAATCAAAATGTATATTAAGTAGTTATGCAATTAAAAAAATATGCATAAAGAAAATTTAGTCATTGTCCACTCTTTTCCGACAAACAGCACTATCATGCATGGAGTAAAGGAATTTTTAGATGATTATTTTAATGTTTATTTAGTGGATTTACCTGGCTTTAACCTTAATGTCCCTCCTTTAAAATCAATATCACTAAATAATTTTTCAAATTTTCTTAGTGATTATATTGTTTCTTTGGGCCTTGACAGCTATTTTCTAGGTGGGATTAGCTTTGGCTACTTTATTGCTAATAATTGCAAAGTTGACAGTAAATGCAAAGGAATTATTGCAATGGAGCCATATCTTAACTATGATTATTTGAAATTTAATCCAATTAAGAAAATTTTTCTAACTGCAGCAGTTAATATTATATGTGGATTGAAACTGCATCATTTAATGTATAATTCAGGTTTATTTCACTGGTATTTATCATGTGAAGTTCCAAAAAAACTAACAGAGTTAACTTTGCATACAATAGATGCTTACACTTTTTTTGAAACAGGAAAAGCAATACTTCAAAATAACATTGCACCGCATTTTCATGATAAACCCTATATTTTATTTATTAACGAAAATGATACTTCTATTTGCGCAAAAAAAATAGTCCCTTTATTTAAAAATTTAAAAAAGACATTGATAATATCTACTACATCTGCTCATTATCCAAAGGATATATCAAAGGAATATTTTTCAAAAACAATCGGCAAATCCGAAATTAGCAATGTAGTTGAATTTTGTAGAAGCTGCTGATTTTACGGCAAAATTCAACTTATAGATAATATCAAGCATAAAATATTTAACTGATCTTTTTTTTATATTAATATCATGGCTAAACTTAAATTAAAGCTCATACAAGTTGCTAATTACAGAGAACTAAAATGGATGGTATTTCCTACTCTTGGCCTTCCAATGATTGCAGCAGTAACTCCTGCAAATTATGATGTTCAAATAGTAGATGAGCGAGCAGAGCCTTTAAACCTTAATGACAATCCTGATATTGTTGGAGTATCATTTGAATGCTTCAGGCAGAAACGTGCATTTGAGATTGCGGAAAGCTATAGGAAAAAGAAAATAAAGGTTATTTTTGGAGGAATGCATACGACATCATGCTATAACGAAGTCCTGAAACACTGTGATGCTGCTGTTGTTGGTGAAGCAGAGGAACTATGGCCCAAAGTTATATCTGATTTTGAAAAAAAAACATTAAAAAAAATTTACAGGCAAGATAAGCCTGTTGATTTATCGAATCTTCCATTGCCAAGGCTTGACCTCATAAACTTAAACAATTATACCATAGTAAGCACGATACAGGCAACTCGCGGATGCATTCACAATTGCCAATTCTGCTTTTCAAAAACTATTAACCCAACTTATAGGGCATTTCCTGTTGATTATGTTTATGAGCAGTGCAAAAGAGCAAAACATCATGTTCTTGGGTTTATGGATGACAATTTTACAGCTGACCGGAAAAACGCAATTAAAGTATTAAACAGAATAGCGCCGCTAAAAAAAAATATCGGGTTTCAGGCTAACCTGTATATCGGCCGAGATATTGAGCTATTAAAGGTTATGAAAAAAGCTGGAGTTGTCGGAATATTTGCGGGAATGGAGTCAATAAATGAAGAAAGCTTAAAAAGTGTTTCAAAAGGATTCAATAAGATTAAGGATTATGAACTGTGCATAAGAAACCTGAAAGAATACGGAATAGAGCCAAAACTTGGAGTTATTTTTGGTTTTGATCATGATACAAAAGCGATATTTAAAGATACACTTGATTTTATCAACAGGAATAATGTATTGCATGTTGCAGCCAATTTAATTATACCATATCCGGGAAGTGATTGCTATGATTTCTATCAAAAACAGAATAGAATCCTCCATAACAATTTCCATTTGTATGACGGCAGAAATGTAATTGTCAAGCCAAAGCACATGACTCCAAAAGAGCTTGAGGATGGCTATAAGTGGTTCAGAAATAATTACCATGCACCGCTGCCAACATTCAAGAGAATGGCAACAAACATAAAACGGCCAAAAAATGTTGGAATGCATTTTGCAGAATTTATTGCATTTCATGCGTTGAAGCTAAAGTCATCAATGACAGGGAAAAAATTTAGAAATTAATTGTGAATTTGAAATGAAAATTTTAATAACTGGCTCTTCAGGTTATGTTGGCTACGTGCTAAGCAGATTCTTTTCTGAAAAAAAAATTAATGTTATCGGTCTTGATGTATCAGAAAACCATGCTTGGGAAGGAAACAAGAATTTCAAGTTTTATTTTTGTGATATAAGAGATAAAAAAAAAATAAAAGAGATTTTTGCAAAAGAGCAGCCAACCCACGTGATACATCTTGCTTATTTAATGAGCTCAATACGCGATGAAAAAAAAGAATATGACATTGATGTTAATGGCTCAAAATATGCGTTTGAAGCAGCAAATAGCACGAAAAGTGTATGTCAGTTTATCGAATTTTCATCAACAAGCGGCTATGGCTCATGGCCTGACAATAAAAAATGGCTGACTGAAGATGATCCTCTTAATCCGGGAGATTTTCGATATGGCGCAAATAAAAAAATAATTGAGACTTACCTGAACAAAACTAAAAATAGGAAAACCCTTAAGTTAGTGATTGTACGCATGTGCACAGCAATTGGCCCCTTATACCACAAAGAAGGCGGAATGGTAAAGCTGCTTGTTAATGCGCCACTGCTAATAAAGCCAGATAACAGGATTTGTGAAGTGCAGTTTATCCATGAAGATGATTTGACTGCGCTAATAAATTTAATTGTCAATGACAAAACTGTTGAAGGAACGTATAACCTTGTTCCAAACGACTATTCTACAACTAAAGAAATGTCACCTGAAAAATTCTTTTTATACATTCCACTTTCTCTTATACGTCTAATCGTAGGCATGCTTTACAACCTGGGACTGTACAATAGGACATCATCTGCAATGAATTTCAGCGCATATGGTATTGTTGCTGATCCTAAAAAAATAATGAAAAAATACAATTATAAATTCAAGTATACTACACTTTCTGGGTTTAAAGATACAGTTGCTAAACGAAAAAAACTTGGCACACTCTAATAATTTGGTGGACATTCCTGTTAGAGTATAAGATGGCTCTGCAGGAAAAATATCAGTTGTTCAGCTAAAAGCCCAAAACCACCCCATAATATTGCATATTCCAGGCAAATAAGGCCCATAAAATTAAATCTTTTTTTGCTTCCGATTCCATCGTAAGGATCATTTCTTGAATAATCCCAAGGAGCAATCCCTGTAATTTTTTTAATTAAATATCCTGATGTAAATTCGCCTGTTGTAATAAATAAAGAATAGATAATCCATCGCAGTGCAATATGCCACTCTCCAGCAAAAGACTGCACAAATAATACAATAAAATAAATCGAGCCATAGATTAATAACATCCATGCAGAAATTTTTCCAGTAAGCCTTTTATTTTTTTTTCCTGACAGGCTATGAAATGAAGACCAAAGAACTTCTAATGTTATGCCGGCTGATGCAAATACCAGAAAATAAAGTAATGTTTTTTCAATCATTTTGCTTTATGGATTTTTTTATAGAATATAATCTTTTTCATGTATAAGGCAGCATGTAAACTACCGAGGGCTCAAGCCCCTCAGCGTTTAGTTAAAGGCTATTAATTCAGATTGGAAAATTTCTTTTTTCCAATGTTTTTCTTGGCATTCTTCAATATAATGCTGCATTGTATCTTTGTTTACTTGCCCAACAC
>JAZDLQ010000073.1:0-11358 GCA_043801855.1 archaeon
TCCTCCATGACATCGCGAATTGATGTGCTAACAACCTTCCATGGCCCATCTTCACGAAGCTCATCTTCAGTTATGTCAAGATAAGCCTTGCAGTTTTTTAAGTGATAACCTACTAAGCACAGCTTATATACCTTTTCTGGCTCTATTGCAATTCCATTTATGCTTAGTGATACAAGCTTTTTATCTTTTTCAGAGTATTTTGCTTTTACAGATCCATTGACCTGGTAAAACTCTCCTTCACCAGTCCTGTTCTCTGGCCTCATGAAATGGTTAAATGCTTTCCAAACCTTTTTTCCTTTTACAGAAAACCTTGTTAGGGAATCCTCATATGGAAAAGCTGTTGTGTAATCCATTAGAGTTACAATTGGCCCAAGCTCTTTTGACCTTATTGAGCCGCTTCCAATAAGCATAATATCAGTTTGCGAAACTTCTGCTAGGCCATCAGCAAAAAGGTTTCCAAGTGTTGTTTCAATTTCTCTTTTTGGATGAATGTGCTTTTCAGATAATTTAGTAACAATTGAATTATATTTTCTGTCAACTACCTGCTTGAATGAATCAATAAATGCCAGTAGCCCAGAATCAGGAGCAGCAATTGCATTGGTTATTGGGATTAATTGCCACTTATAGTCAATGATTGAATTTGTCGCATCATCTACAATTATGTCAAACCTTCCAACCTGGTTTGTTCCAACTCCTGCCTGGGTAACAAGGATATTATTTATTTTTTCAGGTTTCTCAAGAATTGTATGTGAGTGCCCTCCAATAATTATATCAACTCCCCATTCTGGCTTCATCATTTTTGCTAGTTCTTTATCTGATTCAAAACCAATATGGGTAAGGCAAATTGTTAAGTCAATATCATCATTCTTGTATGCATTTGTGATTCTTCCAACCTCATCAGCTGCATCTTTTAACGAGATAAAGCTTCCTATTAGATCGTCTTTAGCGAGCGCATCCATAACTTTTTCAGTAATTATTCCTGTAAACATTATGTCAAAGCCTGCTTTGTTAAGAATATGAAAAGGTTTCATAAGCCTCTTATTGTACTTTTTTATGTAGAGGTTTGCATTGACAATTGGGAAATTTGCCATTTTTTCCAAAAACAGCAAGTGTGGCAAACCATAGTCAAACTCATGGTTGCCAAGGCAGACAACATCAGGCGCAAGGTAATTCATTATTTCAATAGTTGAAATGCCTTTGTATTCAGCGTCGATAATTGAGCCCTGCACCATATCACCAGCTATAACATAAAGGACGTTTTCCTCTTCTTTCCTTACTTTATTTATATATCCAGAAAGTAGAGCAAGGCCGCCAATTAATTCTCCAGCTTCACCGCCAACTTCAGCTAAAAAATCGCCGTGCATATCATTTGAATGCAGTATTGTAAATTTTTTTGTGCTCATAATTATCCCCTCATTAATTTATCAATAAATTTCAAAAATTTATTTTAAAAGCTTATTTAATCTATTATTATTTACAAATATTTAAATATTATAAATGATTTTCTATTTAGCTATGATTGCCCTAAGTTCATGTTCCAGCCAATAAAACGGCGCAATTGGCAATTATCATTCTAATTTAGAGGTAAGGTGATACAAAATGCTTGATATAAAACTTGTAAGGGAAAACCCAGATATCATAAGAAAAGATATAATTAAGCGAGATATGCCTTCAACTCTTGCAAAATTTGAAGAGTTAATTGAGCTTGACAAAAAATGGAGAGCTGCTCTGCAGGAAACTGAAGAACTTAAACGCCAGAGAAATGTGATAACTGCTGAAGTTGCAAAATTAAAAAAAGAAGGAAAAGATATAACTGCAAAATTACATCTTGTAAAAGAGATTCCAGGTAAGATAAAAGAGCTTGATGAAAGAACAATCCAATTGCGCATGCAGGAAGATGAAATTCTAATGAATCTTCCAAATATACTTCACGAAAGTGTTCCTCTTGGTGTTGATGATACACAAAACAAGGTTGAAAAAACTTGGGGAGAAAAGAAAAAATATTCATTCACACCAAAAAGCCACGTTGATATACTAGCGCAAAGAGATTTTGGTGATACTGAAAAAGCAGGTGAAATATCAGGCGCAAGGTTCTATTATTTGAAAAGAGAGCTAGTTTTGCTTGACATAGCCCTTCAGAAATTTACTCTTGACCATATGCATCAAAAGGGATATATTCTCATGGAGCCGCCTTTTTTGATGAGAAGAAAGCCCTATGAAGGAGTCACTTCACTTGCTGACTTTGAAAATGTGATGTATAAAATCGAAGGAGAAGACCTATACTTAATCGCAACATCAGAGCATCCAATAGGTGCATACCATATGAATGAAGTTGTTGAAAGCACACGCCTTCCGCTTAAGTATGCAGGCATCTCTCCCTGCTTTAGAAAAGAGGCAGGCTCTCACGGAAAAGACACAAAAGGAATATTTAGGGTTCATCATTTTAATAAAATTGAACAGTTTGTTTTCTGCAAGCCTGAGGAGTCATGGCAAATTCATGAAGAATTAATGAAAAATGCTGAAGAAATTGTGCAAAAGCTTGGTCTTCATTACAGGATTGTAAATGTCTGCACAGGTGATATCGGAACAGTTGCTGCTAAAAAATATGACCTTGAAGTATGGATGCCTGTGCAAAACGCATACAGGGAAATGATGTCATGCTCAAACTGCACTGATTATCAGGCAAGAAGGCTTGGAATTAAATATAGTGAAGGAGCAAAAAGAGATTTTTTACATACGCTTAATAGTACCGCTCTTGCAACATCAAGAGCAATAGTTGCCCTGATTGAAAACTGCCAGGATGAGAAAGGTTATATTCATATCCCGCATGCCTTGCAGCTATATATGGGAGGCATGAAAAAAATATAGGAAAAAAAAACAACATTGTCAAAATAAAACTAATTGCTAAAATGAAAAAATCAAATTGTTCAAAACACGCTGAAGTGTGCGGTTCATAGAAATGCCAAAATCGTATTTCGCAGAGAGAACTAAGAAGGATTTGAATGTGCCTAAAAAACAATTATCCTCTTTTTCTAATAAGATGTCTGCTGTTTTTGCAGGCATCAGAAAACGATGGCATGTATTTTTAATAATAGTGATACTGCTGTTATTTATTATTTTTAAAGTAAAATTTGTAACTACACTTACAATAGGTGTTCTTGCAGGAATCTTGCAGTTTTTGGTAGTAAAATACCAACTGAGAATTGATGTTGGCCATATTTTTTTTCTTGGTGTTCTTCTTGCAAAAACAGCTGGCGGAATCCATGCAATTGCTCTAGTCTTCTTAGCTGGATTAATACCTAAAATCATCGGAGGAGATATTGACCCAGTTATCCTTATAGCTTATATAATACAGGCAATTGTTATTTTCATATCACTAATTATATCCCGCTTCTTTAGTTTTCCCATTATTTTTGAAGGAATTGTCCTTTCAATAATTGCTTTTGGACTGATTTTTTTAATTACAGTTTTAGTTGATTTTCAGCCAATTGAGGTTCTTGATGATTCGGTTGCACCTGCAATAATCTGCATTATTCTTTTTGCAACAATAGGGGAGCCGCTTTATGCACTTTTTAAAGTATTATATTCTTAATAAAATGGTTATTGTTGTTAATGCATTAATTCTGAATGAAAAAAACGAAGTTCTAATAGTCACCAGAAGCGACGGAAAAGGTAAGGGGCTTCTTAGCCTGCCTGGCGGAAAAGTCGAAAAAAATGAAGCTATTGAAGAGGCACTTATGCGAGAAGTTAATGAAGAAACGAATTTGGAGATTACTGATTATGCATATTTTGGAAATGTAAAATATAACAATGATTTTCCAATAATTGAGCTTTTCATTTGTCATGCTAAGGGAGATATTAAACTTGATAATATTGAGCTATCTTCATGTCAATACTTGGAAGCAGGCAAAATGCCTCTTGAAAAGTTTTATACTCCTGATACAAAAATAGTTTCTGATTTGTTCAAGCGCATAAGTAATTATGTTAAAAGTGTAGATCTGCTCAAAAAAATTGTTGAAAAGAACTATATCCTACTGACTGACCGTGGAAATTCTTCTATTATACTCAGCCTTCGCCTTGCAAAAAGAAAAGGAGTCAAAGACATTTACATTGCTGACCAGGGAGGATGGCTGACATATAAGCATTTCCCAAAAAGACTGAACTTAACCCTTAATGAAATCAAGTCTCAATACGGGATTATTAGCCTTGATTCAGTCAAAAATATAAAAGAAGGTTCTGCTCTTTTACTTAACTCGTTTCCTGCATATTATACAGAGCAGGAAGATATGAAAAAAATACATGAAATATGCAGAAAAAGAAATATTCTGCTTATTAATGATATCACAGGAAGCATTGGCTTAAAATCATCAAAACCAGGTGATGTCATCCTGGGGAGTTTTGGCGAGCATAAACCGGTGAACTGCGGCTATGGCGGATTCATTGCAACTGATCTACTTGATGATTATAATTATTTTGCACAGAGGTTTCATAAGGGTAAACCGGATAATTTTTTGGCGAATCTTGCATCAAATCTGAGTAATCTTGGCAAGAGAAGAATATATTTGTCTGAAATTAGTCAAAAAGTAAAAAAGGAATTAAGTGAATTTGAAATTATCAATAAAAGTGGCGAAGGAATTGATGTAATAGTAAAGTTTAATAATCAAAAACAAAAAGATAAATTAATAGACTATTGCAAAAAAAATAATTACGAATATAGCATGTGCCCGGATTATATCCGGGTGCTTACTGATGCAATATGCATTGAAGTTAAACGACTGTAATAGAGGTGATAACTAATGGCATTAAAAATACCTGAATCAATGGATGAGCTTGTGTACTGGACAAGCAGGGCTATAGGAACCGGATATGTAAAAGCATGGGTCAACAGGGGCGAATGCCCAAAATGCCATAAGGGCTTAATGGGAAAGCCAACTGATGGCAAGAGCGGCAAAGTGAAGATAAGAGCAAATTATTATGAATGCAAAGAATGCGGAAACACTGTTGATAAAGAAGAATTTGAGCAAACCCTGTTTTGCGAATGCATGTATAGCTGCCCTCAATGCGGATACAAAGGAGAAATATCAGTTCCCTATAAAAGGAAAAAATATCAGGGCGTTGATGCAATCCTCTTCAACTGCGAAAAGTGCAAGGCAAAGATACCGATTACTAAAAAGATGAAAGCTGTTGGGGAGAAGGACACGGAGTAGATTTTATATAATTTTTTACTCTTCTAGTATCTTTTTCTATGAATTTGCTTTTTTTGTCTTTATTGCAAAATCGTAACATTTAAATATAGTCGACAATTTTAAAAACTGTTCAAAAACAAGGTGGGGAGCCTATGGATGATGTAATGATTATTGCGATATTAGGATTTGTTTCGCTATTTGGCCTTATTTGCGCATCAGTATATTTTTTTTATTTGAGAGATACTCCAAAAAATAACCTAAGAAGAGCAAAAAAGTACCATATGATTGCCGAAAAGAATTATGCATCCGGCAAATTTGAAGACGCTAAAGAATATTTTGCACTTTCAAAGCACTATAGGGAAAAGGGAGAATCCTCATTGGACGCTAAAAACAAAAGGTGATTACTTAAAATGGATGCTTATTACGAGAAACTGGATTTTGATGAAGATCCTTTTACTACAAACCCAAAAAAATTTAATAAAGTGCTTTTCGGAATGGAAGATGCCTTGTCCGAAGCATTTTACAGGATAGATTCCGGAAACTTATTAGTTATTGAAGGAAAAGAAGGAATTGGAAAAACCTCACTTCTTGTAAATGTCATAAAAAAATACGGTGGTAAAGGTAAAGTTATATATGTTGACTGCGAAAAGCTTGAAAAAAAGCTAAACATTACTCATCTTCTTCAAAGCAAGTATGGTGTTGTTGGCAGAATCCTAAATAAAAAGCCAAAAGATATGATTCTTTTATTAGATAATGTCCAGGAAATGTCTAAAATAAACAATGATAGGATTAAGTATTACTTTGACCAGAATTATTTAAAATCTGTAATTTTTACAACAACAAATTATGCAAGAGCAAAGTTCTCTGATAGCCTAAGGGATAGAATTGGAAAAAGAGTAATTCGGCTTAAAGATTTAAATGAAGAGCAGGCAGTAGAATTAATAAGAAACAGAATCGGTGAATCCCAGATACTTACAGATGAATTGATTGTTGAAATATTCAAAAAGTCAGGTAAGAACACTAAAATGATGCTTGAAAATTGTAGACTTCTTGGAGAGCATATCGCAAAAAATAATAGGGATAGGATAAAGTATATTGATATTCAAAAAATGTTAGGTGAAAAAAATGAATAATCCTTGGTATACAAAACTTGGCTTTTACAGTAACCCATTCAGCATTAAGCCAGCTGCATTTCATGACGAACTGGTTGCATATGATTTAAATTATATATATATAAAAATAGATAACGGCGAGATGCTTTTTATTGACGGAACATTTGGAACAGGAAAAACAACAATCCTGAAGAATATTATAAATAGGTATAAAGGAAATAGAAAAGTAATCTATTATAATTTTAATAAAGCTGAAAAAGAGCTTAATTTAACAAAACTTCTCGATGGAGCAGGATCAATTATTAATAGAGTTATCGGTGTTAAGCCGCAGAATGTGATTTTATTACTTGATGAAGTGACTTCTATTTCAAAGTCAGACGGCAATTCGATTCTGCGGTTTTATGAGAGTGGAAATATTAAATCAGTAATATTAGTCAATCATGACTATTATAGTGTTAAACTCCCTGCTGAAATCGAGTCCCAACTTGAAGGAAATGTCATAAGGACAGCGCAGCTTAGTTTAGGAGAAGCTGTTACACTAATCAGAAAGAGAATTGGGGATATTCATCTGCTAAGCGATGCAATGATTAAAAAGATTTTTGAACTTTCTACCAAAAATCCAAGGAAACTTCTTGAAAACTGTGAAGATATATGCAAATGTGCAGTAGAAGCAGGAAGCAGCACAGTTGAATCTGAACATATTTATGATGCGCTCGGACTAAAAAATCCAAAATCTGTATCTGCTAAAAAATCAAGAGCAAAAAAAGAAAGCAAACCATTTGAACAAAAAGAGGCACTAGTTACAGATGAACCAGGTATGGCTGCTGAAGCAGTTGAGACTTCGCCTGTAATAGCAAAAGAAAAAAAGAAAAGAACTGCTCCTAAAAAAAAGGCGGCTGCAAAAACTGCCGTAACTCCAAAAAGGCAAAAACCTTTAGTTTCAAAAAATAGAGGCAAAAATACATTAGACTTGGGAGTGCAAAAGCAAGCTATTTCAAAGAGAGTGGTTTCCGCTGCAAAAAAGGGAGTTGAAAAAACATTAGATCTGGAAGTGCAAGAGCCAGTGTTAAATGAAAAAATTGAGTCTATGCAGCAAATAGAAGAACCTGAGGAAAATAAAGAATTTGATGACAAAAAGGTAAAAAAATTCAAAAAAAACAGACTATTAGATGACACGCACGGCGCAAGCATTGTCCCAAATGAAGCGGAAAATGAAGAAAATGCTGTTCCTGCACAGGACAACGCAAGCGAGCCTCAGTCAGAAAATAAAGAGAACAACAGAAAAAAAGGAAAAGACGTTCCTGAGTATAATATTGTTTTTTATAACTGAATTAATTCTAATTTATTTTTTTCTACATCTAGTAAAGCAATAGTATTCTCAGCCCCATAATAATGCGCGCCGGGATTAATAACTCGCGTTTTTCCAATAAGCTCATCTCTTCTTTTATGTGTGTGGCCGGTTAGCACATAATCATATTTCTTAGATGAAATCAGCTTATCAAGCACATCTGTTAAATTGCCATGATACGCCGCAAATTTTTTTCCTCCATGATTAAATTCAGCAATAGTGCCCAGGAATTCCCCACCTATTAATTCAATATTTTTTCTAATCATAGGAATATCGCCATCGCAGTTTCCCTGTATGAATTTCATCTTAACATCCTTGAAAAAAGTGACAGTAAAAGGAGCTACAATATCTCCGCAATGAAAGGCAAAATCAACGTTTCTGGCCTTAAAAACAGAGATTGCCTTCTTTATGTTGCCGATATTGTCATGTGTATCAGATATTATTCCAATCATTTTATAGTACCCCTGATAATAACATTCAATAATTTTTTAATATGCTAATTTTTATAAAGCTTATGTATGCCATTCAAAAAAAAGATTTAAATATAGATGCATAAATGTAGTTTAATGATGAAACTATTAAGCGATATATTCAAAAAATGGCATATTCTTTTTAAGATTACACCCCTGCTTCTGATATTATTTGCAGTAAAAATTGTTTTTCATATATTTAACCTTGAAATAATCTCACTAAATGCACTTTTCACAAGCTTAATTGCAGCAACAACATTTTTGATTGGGTTTCTTATAACCGGCGTTATTTCGGATTATAAGGAAAGCGAGCGAATCCCTGGCGATTTAGCATCTGGCCTTGAAGCAATATATGATGATGCTTACATATTAAATAAAAAGAATAACTCAAACAGCTCTAAAAGATTTCTAAATTTCCATGTTGAGTTTATTGGCTCAATTATCGGCTGGTTTTATAAAAAAGAAAGAACCTCAGTTATTATGGATAAGGTTAGCCGGTTAAATGATTTTTTTGCAGAAATTGAAAAAACAAAAAATTGCAGCACTGCAAGAATGCGGCAAGAGCAAAACAATATAAGAAAAATAATAATAAGAGTCCACACAATAAGAGAAACATGCTTTGTGCAGTCAGCTTATGCAATTGCTGAAGCACTTGCTTTTTTTTTTAGTGATTGGTTTAGTTGTCTTAAAGCTTGACCCGTTTTATGAAAGCGCTTTTTTTTCTTTAATCGTTTCATTCATGGTATTATATATGGTTTGCCTGATAAAAGACCTTGATAACCCGTTTGAATACAAAAAATACGGCGAAACAGGTGTTGAGATTTCTCTTAAGCCGCTTCATGACCTAGTTGAAAGGATTAAGAAATAATAATAGATATTCTGCACTTGAAAACATTTCTGTTTTCAGTGTCCCGAAAATGTTAGGTTTTCGAAGATTTTGCTCTGAACGCTATTCTTAAAAGCACTCAATGGACTCGTCGGGAATTGAACCCGATGTCTCACCCATGCCATGGGCGCGCGATACCGGTACGCCACGAGCCCGATTTAAATCGGTATAATTCATCTGATAAATTTAGAAAAAAGAATAATATAAAAACCTATTCCCTAAGCCTACAGCTCTTTATACGCTAATTTAATGTCTTCGGCTTTTACTGTTTTTCTTCCAGCATGCTCTGCAAAGATAATCGCCTTTTGGGAAATTTTAATTCCAAGTTCTGAAAGAACACTGACAAGTTCTTCACCTGCCTTGTCACTTACTCTTGGAGCACCAGCTTTTTCAATTATTTTTATTGCAGCTGCCCTTGGCAGCAGTTTAGTTCTTTTTGCCATTTTTTTCTCCTATTTAGAACAGTAAATAAATTTCTAGTTTTATCAGTCAAAAGTTAATGCCCCTAGTCTTTGTGTTTAATATTTTTATTAGCATTCTACTTTATATAATTTTCGATATTGCGTACTTTTAAGCTATGCCTAACAGAAAATAGCCTAGCTACATAAGTACTTTTTTCAAAAGATTTTTATTCTTTTGTTTTTTATTTGTAATTAAGGGGGAATTTTTATGAAAGAACATTATTTGAATAATAGTATTCAATTTGTGCGTAAAAATTTAAATCCAAGTAAAACAGAGATTCTTTTTGCGTTATTAGTATGTATTAGGCTTTAGAGAATAATCCATTATTTTCTTCTCTATTAAAATATATATTCCAGAACCAAAATCTTTAAATAGTTATAGTATATACTTTTATATACTTTTATATACTATGAGAAAATTTAAATATAATAAAGACAAATTTTCATATGAAGATGAAATAGAATATTTTTTTGAGAAGAAAATTACAACATTTGGCAATGGTGCAAAAATAGATGCTCCAAAAGAGCATATAGGTAAGAGAGTGATTGTTCTTGTCTGCAAAAATTGAAGCTACAATAATACGTAAGAAATACGAAGACAAAGATAAAGATGAAATCCTAGATGAGTTAGTTGACAAGATAATTGAACTTGAAAAACTCAAGCGTAAATTAAAAAAATATTACAATGCTCATACACCTTCATCAAAGCAAGGCTTTGATAAGCCAGAAGCCAAAGGTCTTGCAGTTGGAAGAAAAGCAGGCAAAAAATACAATCATCAACGAACAACAAGAAAACCAGATATGCCAAACACTCCACCTGTAACTATAATTGCAGAATGCAATCCTAAAACCGGAAATACAAATATAATTGAAACAGGTGCTTATATTGAAAAAATAATTACAGATGTTAAAATTGAAAAAATCGTCACAAAATATACATTCTTAGAGTATAAAGATTTGGACACAGGTGAACTATTTTTTGCTAAACATTTAGATGTACCTGACACAGGTTATTTTGGCAAAACAATAATCGCATTAGCAAATACGTTACACTTTGAATACAGAGTAACTACAACAAGTGTAACAGATTTTTTTACAAACATTTGTGGTATTCCAATGTCTGCACCTACAGCACAAGAATTGTTCAAAAGAGGTGTTGATAAAACAACACATTTTTATGAAAAAATCAAAGAAGAATTGCAAAAATCTCGTGTTGTAAATGGTGATGAAACAGGCTCAAACCAAAATGGTAAATCACAATGGTTGTGGGGTTTTTTCACCCCTTTTTTAGCACTATTTGTTTTTAATGAAAAACGAGGAGGTAATATTGTTGAAGAAATCCTTAAAAAATTTTCAGGAATACTCGGTTGTGATGGGTGGAAAACTTACGCTGTTTTTGCAGAAAATAAAAAAATTCTTCTTCAAAGATGTTGGGCACACCTTATCAGAGAAATGAAAAAAATCACTAAGGATAACAAAGAGTTAGAGCCAGCATATATTTGGATATGTAACATGTTTGAAAAAATCAAACATTTAAGAAAAATAAAATCTGAAAAAATAAGAAAAAAAGGATATGATAAGTTAATCGCTGAAATGGATATGTGGTGTCAAGTGTATATTGTACATGATGGAATGAGGAAAATAGTTACGAAAGTAAAAAAGGGTAAACATTTTTGGTTTACTTGTGTGCTTCATCCTGAAGTAGAACCAACAAATAACCTTGCTGAAAGAGGACTACGCAAGTTTGTTGTGATAAGAAAAATAATTGGATGTCTTAGAAGTGAGCAAGGAAAAACAAATATGCAAGTGATGCTTAGTGCATTCCAAACCTGGAGATTACAAGGGCGTAACCCATACGCTGAATTAAAGGCTATTCTCTAAAGCCTAATACATAC
>JAZDLQ010000086.1:0-22230 GCA_043801855.1 archaeon
CTTCAAAACCGTTAAGTTTGAGTTGCACAACTCTTGCTTAATTCTTCTCTATTTAATACTTTTTTACCACTCACTCTGCAATTGTTCCATAGGAAGTTTTTTTTATCATTTTAAAAAAGCCAGAACAAGTACCCATCATCAGTAAAAAGCAAAATATTTAAACCCCTATACATTGTACTAATTATAAGTTAACTCAAATTTATTACGGAGGAGTTTTAAAATGCTAAAAATGAAACGGATTTCTGAAGTTTATGATATGAAAGTATTTAGTGATACAGGTGATTATTTTGGCGATGTTGAGGAAGTGATTGTTACAACCAACAAGATTTTCGGATGGAGAGTTAGAGCCACTAAGAACTCATTTTTAAGCTCAGTTCTTGGAAGCGCAAAAGGAGTAGTTGTCCCACACCAGCTTGTCAAAAGCATGGGTGATATTATGATTATAAGTAAAGCTGCAATTCCATCTTATTCGCCTGATGGAGAAGAAGAGGAGTAATTTTTTCTTTATTTTTGTATACCAATGGCAGTTCTTTCAATGGATGTAGGAGGCACTAATTTTAGGCTTGCCGTTATAGATAAAAAAAAATTATTGACTATTGAAAGTGTATTGACTAAGGAAATTAAAGATCCAGTTAAACTAATAAAGAATTTTCTGGCAAAGCATACAAAATATAAAATAAAAAAATGCGGGATAGGTTTTGCCGGGCCAATAATTGAAAACAAGGCAACTCTTACTAATGCTGGAATTACTTTAGATAAGAAAATACTTGAAAAAGAGCTTAAATTAAAAATTACATTTGTAAATGATTTCCAGGCAATAGGCTATGGCCTTAAGCTTCTTGACAAAAAAGATTTTTTTAGTCTTAATAAAACAGATATGAAAAGCAAAGTCAATATGGTTGTCGGGCCTGGAACTGGCCTAGGGAAAGCATACATCATAAATGAAATTGTTTTTGCAAGCGAAGGCGGCCACACAATTCTTGACATTGAAGACATACACGATTATTCACTAAGAGATTATCTTAAATCAAATCTTCACAGAGAACAGATTTATCATGAGGATGTTGTTAGCGGAAGAGGCTTGATTGCATTGTACAAGCATCTTGCAATAACAAGCCAGCTTAATAGAAGCCAGAGAGCAGGCAAAGAAATTATCAATCATGAATATAAAACTGCTGACATGATTACTAAATATGCGCCAAAAGATCCGCTATGCGACCTTACGCTAAAAGAATTTACTAAATACTATGCACGGTTTGTAAGAGGCTCTGCGCTTCATTTGATTCCTTCTCACATTTATTTATGCGGCGGAATTTCTCCAATTATTAAGGAATACCTTAAAAAATACTTTATGAGAGAGTTTGTTAACCATTGCATGTATTCAGGGCTACTTAAGAATATGAATGTTTCAATTGTAATGAACACCAATGTAGGGTTAATTGGCGCAGGAAATATTGCGACGTGGGAGTAAAGGCTAAATACAAGAATCTGTTTATATTTTTATTTTAAATACTCTAATTGCTTTTTATATTGACCCCTTAAATTACTATAAAGAGAATTAAGGCGCTCATATTTTCTAGAAATACCTCTCATTTCCGCTATCAACCCACTAAGTAATTCTGCTTCTCTATTTTGTCCGTCATCCGTTATGCCAGCTAACCTTTCGGTATATATTCGTATATTAGCATCTAATGCCTGCTTAATTACTTGGTTTGCCCTTATTGCATAATCCGCAAGTTCATCTCTTCTTTTGTATGCTCCTCTAAAAGTTGTTCCATAGTTAAATAAATAATTTAATGAGATTGCAGCTTTTGCATAACATAAAGCATAAGGATTTCCTTTTAAAATATCTAATAGACTCTCTGTATCCCCTGTTTTAGCAATTTCTGATTCAAGTATCTTCTGTGTTGAAGAAATCATTTTATCCATGATTCCATTATAGGCTCTATGCGCTCCTAGCTGCTGCTCAAGAAAAGCATCAGGGCCTTCTTCAAGCTTACTTGGACTATATACTAACTCAATATCTCCTAATTTCAGGCTAATATTTTCTTCTTTATCTTTAAAAAAAACAAGTCTTCCGTTAGAATATTGTATAGTCAATTTAATGTCTTGACCTACTGCTTTACCTTGCTCTAACCTAGCGAGCAATTCAGAAGGATCATCCAATAATCCTATTTTACTTAATATTTGAGTTAAACTTGTCATTTTTGTAGCAATTAGATTTGTATTACTTCATTGTTTAGACTATTGGGTATTTAAATCCTTCTTTTTTAACCACTATTTAATAGTAAAAATAATAAGATTTATATACTCTTACTACATTTAAGTAGTTAATTATGGTAAGAAAGCTTATTTCAAAGATTGTTTCAAGGCATATATTAAAGAGTATGCTCTATGAGACTGGCCTATTTGCAGCCTCTAAAAAGAATGTGAATACTGGCTATGACAAGGCATGGATTCGCGATAATATTTATGAAAGCCTTGGCTTAATTGCACTAAATGACTATAAAACCGTTAAAAAGACATACCATGCACTTTTTGATATTCTTCTTAAACATGAGTATAAGATTGACTGGGCACTTAAAGAAAAGCCGGATGCCGCTTATAAATACATTCATCCCAGGTATTGTCCAAAAACATTTAATGAATTCCATGAGATATGGGGTAATAAGCAAAATGACGCAATTGGCTCATTTTTATTTATGGTCGGTGAACTTGAAAGAAAAGATGTGTCTGTTATCAGGAATGAGAAAGATAGAATGGTCATTCAAAAGCTTGTCGGCTATCTTGAAAAAATAGAGTATTGGCAGGATTCTGATAATGGCGTTTGGGAAAACGATGAAGAAGTCCATGCGTCATCTATTGGGGCGTGTGTTGCTGGCTTAACTTCTGTTAGAGATATTGTTTTTGTGCCAGATTGGCTAATTAATAAAGGAAAAGAAGCACTTAATAACCTGCTTCCAAGAGAATCTGTATCAAGAGAGACAGATTTAGCGCTTTTATCTTTAATATATCCTTATAATATCGTTAGTGATTCTCAAAGAGAGCAAATTCTAAATGATATTGAAACTAAGCTTGTTCGGGAAAGAGGAGTCATAAGGTATTTTAATGATTGGTACTACAAAAATGAAAAAGGCGAAGCAGAGTGGTGTTTTGGATTTATCTGGCTTGCAAAAATATACAAGGATTTAGGAAACACAACTAAATATAATCATTATCTAAATAAGACTTTTTCAATCATGACTCCAAGGTTTGAGATACCTGAATTATACTGCGCCGGAAGCGATAAGCCTAACGAAAATACGCCACTTGGATGGGCGCAAGCGCTATATTTAGTTGCATGCGTGTAAGATATGACAACACCTTATGGACATAGTAGAATTTATAGTTTTCTTAGAGATTTATACCACAAAATACCAATTAGTTTACATAATAAAAAAGATGTTTTACTTGATGATTTGGAAAGTATGTTATTACAGCACAGCTTTGATGGATAAATCATTATTCACTAAAATTATAGATGATTTAGCTAGAATAAATTATAATGGCAGATTAATGCCTCATTTTTATGGCGAACCTCTCCTGGATGATAGATTGGTAGATTTAATGAATTATACTCACAAAAAACTTCCTAAAGCTCAAATCGTAGTATATTCAAATGGAGACTATTTGACTAAAGAAAAGTATAGTGAATTAATTAATGCAGGCGTGCATCATTTTGTTATTACACAACATGGAGATAAGATTATTAGTGAGCTATCTGAATTACTTGAAAATCCTAAAACCAGAAGAAGAATTCAATTTAGAAAATCTGACACATTATAGCGTACGCATATAAAAATCGAAATTATTTATGCGCACGATATATTGGAGCGCATATATATATTTTTACGATTATTCGTGCGCTCCCTATACATTTACTGAACCGTGGTGGTCTTGTTTCTACAGGGAGAAGTCCATGGCATCGTGTTCCTAATCCTTGTTATATAGCACCACATACTTTGGTGGTAACTTATAATGGAGATGTGGTTGTTTGCTGTAATGATTATTTTACTAAGACTTCTCAAGAATTTGGAAATTTAAATAGCAATAGTATATTTGAAGTATGGAACAATCCTATATTTATGAATGTAAGATCTCACTTAAAACAAGGTATTTTTGATTACGAAATATGTAAAAAATGTGTTGGAGAAAAAATATAGGGAGGTAAGTTTTTTGAATTTTATATAGATTTTTTATTTAAAAATTAAAAAATAAAGTTATCTTCTCAACAAATTGATTCTAGATGTATCACAATCGAAAGCTAAATATAGGTAATCTACTATTTTATTAAATAAATCACAAGGGGTGTATAATAATGGGAATATTGCAAGAATTTAAGACCTTTGCAATGAAAGGAAATGTTATTGATTTAGCAGTTGGTATAATTATTGGCGGAGCATTTGGTAAAATAATCACTTCGCTTGTAAATGATTTAATTATGCCACCGATTGGAATGGCGCTTGGCGGAGTTGACTTTAAAGAGCTAATGTTTGTGTTAAGGTCTGCAACTGATACAGTTCCTGCTGTTGCAGTTAAATATGGTATGTTTGTAAATACAGTAATTGATTTTGTAATTGTTGCTTTTGCAATCTTTATGATGGTTAAGGGAATGAACTCAATGAAGAAAAAAGAAGAGGCAAAGCCAGCTGCACCTGCAAAACCAACTAAAGAAGAAGAACTGTTAAAGGAAATAAGGGATTTACTAAAGAAAAAGTAAATCTTTTTTTTCTTTTTCTAATTATTTGACATATTAATAAAAAGGTGCAGAGCAGCTATAAGCCACTTTTTGTCTAGCTTCTGTCGTGTTAACGCAGACAAGCCATCACTTAACATTCAACTAAGCCCAGGTAAATCTGGTTGCACCAAAGAGGGCTCACCGTTTCATCCGTTCCTGATAGAACGTCTGGAGGTTAACTTAATTCTGTTGCCAGAATCGTCGCATCCATCATCCTGCTATCAGGTGGTCTCGTTTCTAGAGTGGTTGCCAACCTTTTCAGGTTCTCAACTTTTGCGTTGAGTCAATACTTCCTTAATTGCTTAAGGGGTGAGTGGACTTTGCCTCAGCGCCTTTTTACAAAGGTACCGTCAGTTAAGCACTGCCCTGCAATTAAGTAAAAAGAAATGATTTATTTAAAAAATTAGCCCTAATTAAACTATTTTAGAGCCTTCCCCTTAATTTCTCTGCATCAATTATCCTATTTATTGCTAAAATAAATGCAGCATTCCTATAATATGTATTATGTTTTTGTGCTATCTCATATACTTCTTTAAATGATTCTATCATTATTTTTTCTAATTTTTCTATAACTTCAGCTTCAGTCCAGTAATACCCCTGCAGGTTCTGCACCCATTCAAAATAGCTGACAGTTACGCCACCTGCATTTGCAAGGACATCAGGAAGAATATCAATTCCTTTTTTAAAAAGAATTATATCTGCATCAGGGGTTGTCGGGCCGTTAGCAAGCTCAAGCACAAGTTTTGCTTTTATTTTACCAGCATTATCTTTTGTTATCTGGCTTTCGAATGCTGCAGGAATTAACACATCACAATCAAGCACTAGTAATTCATTATTCGAAATTTCTTTTGTTTTTTCAAAACCAGTTACTCTTTTAACTTTTTCTTTATACTCACACAAAACGTTTACATTGATTCCATCTGGATTATAAATTCCTCCTTTGGAATCACTTACTGCAATAATAGAATAACCCCATCCATCAAGTATTTTTGCCATATGTGAACCTGCGTTACCAAAGCCCTGAATTACTACTTTTGTTTTTTGTGGAACAATTTTTTTTATTTTAGCATACTCACGCAGAACATATGCACCGCCCTGCGCTGTTGAATACTCTCTTCCTTTGCTTCCAAATAATTCAGCAGGTTTTCCTGTAATTACTCCTGGCGCATGTTTTCCTTTTAATGATTCATATTCATCAAGCATCCATGCCATTATCTGTGGTGTTGTATAAACATCAGGTGCCGGAACATCAACATCCGGGCCAATAAACTCATTTATTGCTCTGATAAATCCTCTTGATAAAGCTTCAAGTTCTCTAACAGAGAGTTTAGACGGATCAACAACAATTCCTCCTTTTCCACCTCCATATGGAATTCCAACAACAGCATTTTTTATAGTCATCCAGAATGCTAAGCTTTTAACTTCACCAATATCAACATTTGGATGAAACCTTATACCTCCTTTGGCTGGGCCCCTTGCATCATTATATAATACCCTATAACCATCAAATCGCTTGATTTCGCCGCTGTCCAACCTAACTGGAAAATTCACTAAGACAATCCTTTTTGGATTCAGCAGAAGCTCTTTTTCTTCAACTGATAAATTAATAATCTTTGAAAGTGCATCAATCTGAGATTTAACATTTTCAAATATATCCATATAAATCACCTAATTATTAATTAAGAAAAGTTATTTATAAACATATGGCAATTAAATTATAGGCAGAACTTGTTTTATCTAATCTAGGTAGAAAACCAAAACCATAATACTTATAAAAGTTCACCTGTTTTTTAAAACTTATATTTTGTTAAAAATCAAGATTACATAAAAAAATAAAGAGTGATAAAATGATTGAAATAAGATTGCACGGAAGAGGCGGCCAGGGTGCAAAGACCGCTGCAAATTTTCTTGCACAGGCGTCAATTGAACAGGGAAAGTATGTACAATCTTTTCCAGAATACGGCCCAGAAAGAGCAGGGGCTCCGATGAAAGCATATGTTAGAATTTCTGATGAAAAAATTGACACTTATGCTCCAGTTGTTTCACCTGACATTGTTCTTGTAATTGATCCGACTCTTGTAGGTAAAATTGCAGTCAGCGATGGCCTAAAAGAAAACGGGCAATTAATTGTTAATACTAAAGAAAAACCACAAGAAGTAGCAAAAAAAGCAGGTTTCAAAGGAACTGTTCACACTGTTGATGCGAGTAATATCTCAATGACACTTCTTGGCATGAATAAGCCAAATATGCCAATACTTGGAGCACTTGTTAAAACAACAGGAATTGTTTCGATTGATGCATTATCTGAACTTGTAAAGCATAAATTCATAAAAAAGATTGGCGATAAAAAAACCCAGGCTAATATTGATGCTATCAAGAAAGCCTATGATGAGGTAATGTGAAATGGCAGCCAAAAAATCATGGAAAGAGATTCCTGTAGGTGGAATGATTACAGAAGCTGGCTCATCAGCTAGTTTTAAGACAGGAGACTGGAAATCACTTACTCCTGTCTGGAATAATCAAAAATGTATCCATTGCATGATATGTCCTGTCTATTGCCCAGAAGATTGCATTCCGAGGATTGACGGCAAAAGGCTTGAGACAGATTTTTCAATGTGCAAAGGCTGCGGAATATGCGCTGATGTCTGCCCAGTAAAATGCATTGAGATGAAAGAGGAGGGACAATAAAATGGTAACTAAAGAAGCATTGACAGGCGCTGAAAGCAGCGCAAGGGCAATGAAACAGATAAATCCTGATGTTGTTCCTGCTTATCCAATTACACCACAGACAGAAATCATGCAAAACTTTGCGCAGTTTGTAGCTGACGGTGAAGTTGATTCTGAAATGATTAGAGTTGAAAGCGAACATTCGGCAATGTCAGCAGCAGTTGGCGCAAGTGCCGCAGGTGCAAGAGTCATGACTGCTACATCAAGTGCAGGACTTGCTTTAATGTGGGAAATAGTTGGTATTGCATCAGGAACAAGATTGCCAATTGTCATGAATGTAGTTAATAGGGCGCTATCAGCACCGATTAACATCCATTGCGATCATTCTGATTCAATGGGTACTAGGGACTTATCATGGATACAATTATTTAGCGAAAATGCCCAGGAAGCATATGAAAATACAATTCTTGCAATAAGGCTTGCTGAACACACAGATGTCCAATTACCAGTTATGGTTTGCCAAGATGGATTCATTACTTCACATTGCGTTCAGAACGTAACTGTACTTGATGATGAAAAAGTGAAAGCATTTGTTGGCGAAAGAAAAGCAGAAAAACCACTCCTTAACTATAAAGATCCTGTTACTGTTGGTCCATTACAGCTGCAAGATTATTATTTTGAATCAAAAAGGCAGCAAGACGATGCAATGGAAAAGGCAAAAAAAGTATTTGTTGAAGTAGGAAATGAACTTTCTAAAATAACTGGAAACAAATACAATTTTGTTGAAGGCTACATGCTTGATGATGCAGAAGCAGTAATTGTTGTACTTAACTCAACAGCAGGAACTGTAAGAGCTGTTATTGACAGGATGAGAAAGCAGGGGAAGAAAGTAGGCCTTCTTAAAATCAGGATGTTTAGGCCATTCCCATACGATGATGTTGCAAAACTACTTGAGAATAGAAAAACAATTGCGATTCTTGATAGAAGCGAGTCATTCGGCGCTGATGCACCAGTTTATGCTGAGGTCAAATGCGCTTTGTATGATGCAAAAGCGCATCCTAAACTTGCAAGTTGCATATTTGGTCTTGGCGGAAGAGATATTTTTGAAAGTGATATAGAGAAAATATTTTCTGATTTACTTACGGCAAAATTACAAAATAAAAACTACATAGGTGTTAGAGAATGAACTATAAACAACTAGCTGCAACAGAGCAAAAATTTGCAGGAGGGCATAGAAGCTGCGCAGGCTGCGGATTTCCAATGATAATAAGAGCAGTCTTAGCATCATCAAAAGATCCAATTGTAGTAGGCAGCGCAACAGGTTGTCTTGAAGTTACATCAACAATATATCCATTCACTTCATGGAAAGTTCCATTTATCCATAATGCATTTGAGAATGCTGCTGCAACAATGTCAGGTGTTGAGACAGCATACAATGTATTTAAGAAAAAAGGAAAGATTTCTGAAAAAATAAATTTTGTTGCTTTTGGCGGCGATGGCGGAACATATGATATAGGATTGCAGAGTCTGTCTGGTGCCTTAGAGCGAGGCCATAATTTTCTGTATGTGCTTTATGATAATGAAGCATATATGAATACAGGAATCCAAAGAAGCTCAGCTACACCAACCGGCGCCTCAACAACAACTGATCCAGCCGGAAAGGTCAGGCAGGGAAAGCAGGAGAACAGAAAGGATATTGCAAAAATAGCTGTTGCGCATAATATTCCTTATGTTGCGCAGGCATCATTATCTAATCTGATTGACTTAACTAAAAAGGCTGAAAAAGCATTCTCAATCGACGGCCCAAAATTTATGGTAGTATTACAGCCATGCACACTTGGGTGGAACTACCCTCCAGCAAAAACAGTTGAGATGGCAACACTTGCAGTTGAATCATGCTTCTGGCCTTTGTATGAAGTTGAAAATGGCGTATACAAGCTTTCATACAAGCCTAAAAACAAGATTCCTGTAGTAGACTTCTTTAAGCCGCAGGGAAGATTCAAACACTTGTTTAAGCCAGGTAATGAAGAGTTTTTGCAAAGACTTCAGGATGATGTCGATAAGGCTTGGAATAATTTGCTGAAATTGTGCGGGGAGACTTGTGTGAGGATTTAATATTTTTTTAATTAATTATAAGGATTAAGAAGGTCAAATCTCATACTCACATAATTGTCTTTTTTATAGTGTCGATCTGTATTTTCAATAAAGCTGAATAGTTGATAGAATGAAACTTTATTTGAATATGAATCAACGGTTATGAATCTACATGCAACTCTTTCTGAGAATTCGTTAATAACCAAGCCAATAACTAGTTTTATTATTAGTTTACCAAGATTTTTTGACTGAAATTCTTTATCTACTGCTAATCTGGCAAACTTAACTGCTGGATATTCACGAAGAGGCTTATGAATGTCACAGTTTTCCTTTTCTTCCTCCTGAAGCCTAATAGAGTCAGAACACATTGAGAAAAAACCTATAACTTTTTCCTGATAAACAAGTAGCGTTGTTGTAACTAATTTCTTTTCCTGATAAGTTAAAGCATCATTTTTTAAAAAATCGTTAAGGTCGTTATCAGCGCAGTCAAATTTGGATAAATCATGTATTTTGGAAAGTTTAACAATTGAAATATCTGCAAGCTCAAATTTGCCGTCTTTCATTGTCACTATTTTTTCTGCTTTATTTCCTTATAAATCCTGTCGCATTCTTTAAGCAGTTTTTCTTTTTCAGAACTATATCTAACACTATCGGTTTCTTTAATGAACTTTTCAGCGTCAGCCCCACAAAGTATTGGTGTGGGATTAATTGGTCGTGCCATATTACTTAAATAGGTGCCAGTTTTATAAAAAAGTTGCTGTTTTGGAGTAAAAAGAGGACTTAAATTCGTTTCTATTCATAATACTTCAATAAAACCATTAAAGATGATGCCATTTATTATGTTATTTGCAAGTTCTTTATTTTGAATTTCTTTAATTGAATTAAATGTGAATAACTGAATATTCCTGTTAAGATTTTTTTCATATTTTTTCAAGTCAATTGAAGATTTTGATTTAGTCTGAATGAATAAATCTATATCGCTATTTTCAGTGTCTTCCCCTCTTGCATACGATCCAAAGAGGATTATTACAGGGTTACTCAATTCATTGATTAAATATTCAATTAATCCTGAAGAATAGATTTGTCTAATATTAGATAACTTTTTTTCAATTAGATATTCTTTTTCTGAACGATTTGCAGTGTAGAAGACAACTGTTCCTATCTGCTCTCTTTTTAATATATTTTCTGATACTGATTCTTTCACATATCTAATTACTGATGGCAGCGGAATATCAAGTTCACGCTCAATTTCTCTGACTCTTAATTTTTTAGTTGGATTAGTGAAGAAATATTCCTTAATTGTGTTTTTGTGATTCTTTAGTATCATTTGATAATTTAGAATATCAAGTGATATTTAAAAGTAGCGGTTTTTTAAATCACTCTTTTAATAAAAAGTATCTAATAATTACATATAAAATTAAAGGGATGAAGAGAATAAATAATAATAATCTATAAGAATATTTTACTTGATTTACTGCTATAATTCCCCCTAATGCAGCAGCTGACAAAAGAAGGCATATATCTGCCATTATTTTTGCTAGCAGTTGGTCTTTATGAAGCATTTTAAATCTTTTTTTTTTTTTTTTCAATATTTCTCTTTATAATATTTTTTTATATGTTCGGGAAAATCTTCATCAATCATTTTTAGCTGCCTTTTTAGTTCATTGTAACCTAAAAGCCAGTCTTTTTTCCATATTTTTCCATGAGAGAACGAAGTATGTTTATCAAGTTGTAATGCTATTAAGTTAAATGGTTCATTGTTTAATGGGTCACAATCAATATGATGCACTTCTTCGAAACTACTTAATTTAGTATTATTTGCTTTCTCATATACATATCTTTGGAGTGTTGTTTCATTTCCAAGTTTATAAACAATTTTGAAATATTTGCTTTGTTCGTCATAAATTACACTTTTTCCAGAACCATCATACTGTTTTTTATATTTATTTAAACTCTCATTTATTAGATTCTGATAAGAATTTAGAGTTACAGTTTTATTTAATTTATCAATTATATCTAATTGATTTATATCTAATTGATTTGAAAGGCCAGTAATTTGTTTTTGATATATTATTTTTAAATTTTTTACTTCTTCTATTAGCGATTTTAGTCCTTCTTTTTCTTTCTCTGTTTTATTTGTAAGTTCTTTTGTACTTTGAAGATCTTTTAGATTCTTGTTAATTTCAAGGACTTTGTCTTCTTGTTTTTCTTTTTCAGCAATTAGTTTTTTAATTTCTGTTTCAACATCTTGTTGTTTATTAAGAGAATTATTAACAGTATCTTCGACTTCTTTTCTTAGTTCAGATAATTGTTCAATCTCTTCTTGGGTTTTATTCTTTTTATGCATAAGGATTAGTGTTTTTTCATTCAATTCTTTAAGGTACTTTCTTGATTCTTTTATTCTTAATAATTCAGCATGAATATTTTGAGCTTCATTGATTAATACTTTTTGTCTTTGGTTTATTTTATTAGATTCTTCTTTTAAAGCTTCTACATGTTTACCTATTGTCTTTTGTTTTTCAATTTCTGTTTTCTGCTTTTGTTCTTCTGTTTTTTGCTTTGTTTTTTCTATCTTTACAAAAAAGAAAACTACAGGGATTATTAACATCAATCCAATAAAGAAATAAATTATTACCCATGTTCTCGCTTCATAATCACATTTTCCTGTTTTTGGATTCACGTATTTGCTTTTGCACTCATCAGATATGCATATTGGCTTAGAGCCTATACTTAAGCTGCTCATAGTTACGCATTTTGAATTATCTTCGCATTGTTTTTCATTTATGTTGCATTTACAGTCATTTAAGTAGCATTTAATAGAATCTGAGCAGATATTTCTTATGCAATAGTTGCTTTCACACTCAGTTGGTAATAAGCATGACTCACCTAATTTTTTTGGTCTATTATCACATAAACCAGATTCATTGTTAATGTATTTTGTTTTGCATTCTACAAAACTGCATTTCGGCTTATCACCAACCTCAACAGATGAAATAACTACACAACGAGTATTATCTTGACATTGTATTTCATTGGGATTACATTTACAATCATTATTATAACATGCTCCTGTTTGTGCATTATTGGAGCAGACACCTTTAATACACAAGTTACTTTCACATTCTGAATTAATGGTACATTTTTGGCCATCTTTATATGCACAATTGCCTGTCATTTTGCTGATATAACCTGAAATACACTCTTCTGCCATACATATTGGTTTTGAGCCTAAATTAACTGAGTTTCTTGCCATACATCTAATATTGTCAATACATTGTATTTCTGTTTCAGCACAACTACAGTTGTTATTGTAACATTTTTTTGAGTGACTACATAAGCCTTTTATGCAATATCCTCCTCCGCATTGTGAACTTTCTGTGCATGGAGAGCCATCGTCCAGACATAAAGTGCCGCTGCCTTCAGGGCATTCCATGCAGATATAATTGTCAATATATACTGTTTTTCTTACAGCCTCAAGCCCAGGTGTATGAATGTCAAAAACAAATGCTGCAGGATCAATTGTTCCAGAGCCACCATCATTAACCAATTTGTATCCATTAGCATTAATAAGTAGATTTATCCATTTTCTAATTCCATCATAATTGTAAAAAATAGTAACATTAATGTCTGCATCATATAAATTATAAACTGTAAATTCTGCATTGTAACAACCAGCATATCCACATCTTCCTCCTGGTTGAATCCCTCTTACTTCCAAAAGATTATAATCTGTTTTATCTCCATTCTCATAAAAGAATATTTTCTCTTCTTTAATTGGGTTATTATAGGAATATTGACAGTCTAAACCATTTACAAATGAAAATTGAACAATTAGAATAACAATGATCAGTAATATTCTATTAATCTTCATTTTCAATATTCATTCCCTCTTCCTTTCTGTAAGAATATTATTTACAATATCTGCCCTTGCTTTTGCAATGTCATTTGGCACTTTCTTAAACCCTGTCTTTTCGAGTAAGGTTTTTTCTTCTATTCTAAGATTGATATAATCTTCTAGGCATGTATGTACTTCTTCTTGCTCTTCTCCTTTCAGAAATGTCACTAATGCCCTTCTTATCCACGACATCTTGTCTATCTGCTCAAACTCTGCCATTTTTTCTATTCTTTCAAGCAGGCTTTTTTCGATTCTTAATCCAATCTGAATGGTATTTGCTTTTTTTTTCATCTTAATATTTATTGATATTATCTGATATTATTTAAAGTTATTTATTGTTTTATTTATTTTACCTAACATCTTTTCCACTGGCCATCCTCGCGCCAGATTTATAAGCTTGAAGCATTTAATTTTTCTAAAATGGATGAAGAACATGCACTCGTCGTCTTTCAGGACAAAAAAATTAGAAGAATCTGGCACAATGATGAATGGTTTTTTTCTGTTGTTGATGTGGTTAATGCCTTGGAAGCAAGCACCATACCAAAAAGATACTGGTCTGATTTAAAAACAAAGCTTTCTTTAGAAGGATTTGAACCGTACGATAAAATCGTACAGTTGAAATTAACATCTGAAGATGGTAAATTAAGAGAAACAGACTGTGCAGATACAAAAAGTATGTTTCGTATTATCCAATCAATCCCATCACCAAAAGCTGAGCCCTTTAAGCAATGGCTTGCCCAGGTCGGTTACGAGCGAGTGCAGGAAATTGAAAACCCTGAACTTGCACAAGCAAGAATGAAAGAGCTTTATAGAGCAAAAGGCTATTCAGACGACTGGATAGAAAAGCGAGTCAGAGGAATAGCTGTAAGGCAGGAATTAACTGACGAATGGAAAAATAGGGAAATAAAAACAGAAAAGGAATATGCTATTCTAACAAATGAAATCAGTAAAGTAACGTTTGGAAAAACAGTTGAAGAATACAAAGAGTTCAAAGGATTAAAAAAAGAAAACCTGCGTGACCATATGAATGACTTAGAACTTATCTTTAATATGCTAGGAGAAAGAGTTACAACTGAAATTACAAGAAAACAAGATGCAAAAGGTTTTGATTTGTGTGAAGATGCTGCTAAAAGGGGCGGCAAAGTTGCAGGAAATGCTAGATTAGAAACAGAAAAAGAGCTTGGTTCGTCAATTACATCAGGAGATAACTATTTGATTGAGCCTGAAAAAAAGAAAAGGATTACAAATAAAAGTAAAAAATAATTAGCCATATTATCTTAAACAAAGAAACATATCTTAAATATATTGATTAAATCCGCTTGATTTTGCCTGATTTTAAGTCATTAACACTATTTTCTAATTGAACAAGCAAATCATCTGCTAATTCTGCTTTTTTCTTTAAAGAATTATATTCATCTAACGGAATATTTATTGATTCTGTTGTCATATTGCTTTGTAATGCATCAAAATTTATAAATCTTATTGCAATATTCCATTTTTTAATAACTTCAACTCAACTTAAACTTAAGTTAAGTATTTATATTTAAGCTGCTCTTTCTATTTTATATGAAATACAATTTCACAATAATAGCATTGGTATTTGGCATATCTATCTTATCAGGTTGCTCTTTAAATAGTCGTGTTAACACATCTTGCGAAACTGGCCAAGATTGCACTTTAGTGTATATTGGAAATTCCGCATGTGCTCCCTGCGACTTATCAGATGAGCATTTTATCTGCGCTTCAAAAGAGGGTGCAGCAAAAATTAATGATGACAGAATTAATAAATATGGCCAGATAATGTGTAAGCCATGCCAGCTATCCCCAATAATAGTTAGCTGCAGCTGTGAAAATTATAATTGCAAAAAAATTCAATAAAATATGGTGAAATAATATGGCAGAAGAATCATTTATTTTAGTAAGCTTAAAAGAAGATCAGGCAAAGAAATTAGCTCAAGTCCTAAGCAATGACACTTCAAGGCAGATACTCGATTTCTTATCAAAAAAAGCCCATGCAACTGAGACAGAGATTGCAAAGGAACTTAAAGTTCCATTATCCACTGTTCACTACAATCTTAGTTTGCTTACAGCGGCGAAACTAGTCAACAATGACGAGTTTACATATTCAGAAAAAGGAAAGGAAATAATCCACTATTCCATATCAAACAAATATGTGATAATTGCACCACCTAATAGCGAAGTAGGCATGGCAGAGAGACTAAAAAAACTACTACCTGTTTTTGGAATAATTTCAGCAACAAGTGTTGCGATTCACTTTGCTTACAATAATCTATATAGGCTCTATCAGCCATTAGCAATGGAAGCAGCACCAGCAATGATGAAATCAGTTGCTATAACTGAAGAAGCAGTGGGTGGTGCAGTTGCAGACAGAACAGCAGATGCAGCTGCAGAATTTGCCAATATTGCGCCTCCTGAACCTGCATTTAATTTGTTAACTTATATTGCTGACCAGATTCAGATGATTCCTGTTTCAGCCTGGTTTTTTATAGGCGCACTTTTTAGTGCATTGATTATTTATCTTGTTGTGTTTAACAAAAAAAAGAAAAAATAAGCACGTATTTGCTTTTTTTATTGCTTTAGATACCTCTATTTAGTGAAGACTTAATTTTAAAAACAATAGAAATCACCAGTTATCATGCCTATTCCAATAATTAAACTAGAGAATGTAAAAAAGAGTTATTCTGGTAATATTGTTCTTAATGGCATTAATCTTGAGATTAACGCAGGAGAGATTTTCGGAATAATAGGAGCATCTGGCGCTGGAAAGACAACGCTTCTTCGTATGCTTTCAGAATTCATTTATCCTGATGAAGGCAGTATGCTTATTAAGCTAGCAGCAATACTAAAGCCTGAGGATCAAAACCAGAATTTCGAGCCTATTGAGAAAGTTTCAAATAAATATAAAAGGCTTGTAGGTTATGCATCACAGACTCCTTCTTTATATCTCAATTTATCTACAAAAGAAAACTTAAGTTATTTTGGAACATTATATAACCTTCCTGGAAAAGTGATTTCTCAAAACATTAAGACACTTCTTGATTTAATGGAACTCTCTGGATTTGAAAATACGCTATCAAAAAACCTATCAGGCGGAATGCAGCGAAGGCTTGACATTGCCTGCGCTTTGATCCATGACCCCAGAATTCTTATTCTTGATGAGCCAACAGCTGACCTTGACCCTTTGCTTTCAAGGCACATTTGGTCAATGATTCAATCTATAAATAAAAAAGGAACAACAATAATAGTATCATCGCATCATGTAATGGATCTTGAGAATGCATGCACCAGGATTGGTGTTTTAAAACAGGGAAACTTAATTCATATAGGGACAATTCAGCATTTTCTAAATGAATACGCAGGAGGTCAGGAAATTCATATAGAAACATACCCCGGAAACTATGATAAGCTACTACTTAAAATAACTACACAAGGAATTACAAAAAAGGAAAACAGGGGAACTGAAATTGTATTTCATACATTGAAGCCTGAAGCAGTTCTTCCCAAATTATTATCTGATATTGAAAAAAACGATGAAACGTTAATCGACATTAGGCTCCAAAAACCTTCGCTTGATGACTTGTTTAAGAAAAAGGAAATTAAAATATGAAACTGCTTAAAATAATCTGGAAAAATATTTTGCTCTTGACACGTTCAAGAACTTCGGCAGTCATCATGCTTCTCTCTCCTTTATTAATAATACTTTTAGTCGGAATTTCTTTTAGCACAACATCAACTTATAATTTACAAATAGGAGTATACTCAGAAAAATATTCTGATCTTGCAGAATCCCTGATTGGAAAACTTGATTCAGACAGCTATAATATAATAAGATACAATTCCCAGGAAGAATGCGTAAGTGACATAAAATTCGGAAGAATAAATACATGCATTGTCTTTCCGTCGGATTTATCTATAACAAACGAGAAAGCCAGCAATATTGAGTTCTATATTGACCAGTCAAAGATTAATATTGCATATTTGATAATTAATACATTATCAAAATCCGTATCCGAGAAACGCTCTGAGATAAGTGTTGAACTGACTAAAAATATAGTTGACCGGCTTTTTGAGACAAAAAAAGATATTGACCTCGCAAAAATATCAGTTGCAGAGCTAAATAAGGAAAATGATGTGCTTAGTGCAGATATACTTTACGGAAAAAATAAAATTAAAGAGCTTGATTTTACAATACCTGAGGGCTCTAATATAACTGAACTTAAAACCTCTGTAACAAGGATACTTGAATCGCTTAATCTATCAAAAACAGAAGCAGTAAGAGCAGCAAACAAAGGCCTTGACCTACTTGATAGTATTGAATCAAAATATCCTTCTGTAAACATAAGTGACTTTGAATCCTATAAACATGACTTTGAATATATCAACAGGACTGTTCTTGGCAAGTATGAGTCAATAGAAAATGACACAGCAAGGCTTGACTCTGTTATTAGTAAACTTGAGCGTAATATAAATGAACTTAGTCTTAAGTTGAACACTGCTGGAATGGCAAACAGAGATGTTTTAGACAAATTAACAAGCATGAATAATTCTGTTGAAAAAATGAAAGCAGATATGGAATCATTAAATGCTTTACTTGATTCGGCAATCAATAGGCTAAATGAGATTGCAATAACAAACCCTGAAAGCATAGTAAGCCCGATAAAAACAGAAATTAAGCCGGTTGTCAAAGAAAAAACAGCGCTAAATTATATGTTTCCAAGTATCGTTATTCTTCTTATAATGTTTATCGGCATGCTTCTTCCTTCCCTATTAATTATTATTGAAAAGAATTCGGCTGCAAGCTTTAGAGTTTTTATGACTCCTACAAGAAATTATGTGTTTATCCTGACCAATTATATTACTTCCTTTTTAGTTTTGTTTTTCCAGATAGCAGTAATTCTCTTTATCTCAGATTATTATTTCAAAATAGGAATATCAGATAATTTAACACAGATAGCTATCGCACTGTTTTTAATCGCAACAATGTTCATTTTTGCTGGAATGCTTATAGGTTACCTTTTCTCGAGTGAGGAGACTGCAACAATTGCCTCTGTTTCAATCGGAAGCGTGCTTCTTTTTACATCAGGAACATTTTTCCCTATTGAAAGTATGCCTGCATACATTATCGATAAAATTAAGTTTAATCCTTACCTTCTCTCGACTGAAATATTCAAAAAGCTATTGCTGTTCAATACGAAGTTATCAGAGATAGTTTTTTCAGTTAAGATATTGCTTATCTTTATTTTTATCCTGCTAATCGCAATAGTTACGACACAAAAACTTAGCAGGTTACGGCTAATGCAAAAAAAGCCTAAGAAAATAATAGCCAAAGAAAAATTAGGTCAATAATCTGGCATGAAACTTATTTACGGAGGGGGAGAAATGAACAAAAAAATTATTGTATTTATGATTGCACTTCTTTGCGTGTCATACGCAAGCGCAGCAAGCATAATTATTGTTAATGAGACAGAGGAGCAAGTTTATTCATTGGAACAGGTTATAGTCAGTGGTGACCTTGAAGAGAATACTCTTTACTTTTCCGGATACGGTGAGGTAATTTCAGGTGAAAAAGTTAAAGTATACCTGTTTGGCTCGGCAAGTGATTTTTTAATTAAAGATTTAACTGTCAACGAAAAACCAACATCACTTAGCTTTGATTTACATGGATATTATTTCTTAGCAGAAAAAGGAAGGTTTGATGTTTCTGGAACAATTGAAGTAAGAACAATTGGCCAAATGAAGCTATATGCAAGAGGGCCAATAAATGATTTGAAATTTGAATTGAAAAACGGATATGCAATTAGTGGTGATGTATCCGGCGTCATGAATCAGGCAGTGATATTGCAGCGAAGCGAAAAAGTTGCAATGAATGTTAACGGGAATTTCAGATTCACATACAAAGATAAAAATGAGTTTTATTATAATATTGTTTTTCAGGCGTTTGGAAGTTCTCTTGGACGATATGTCCTTCCGCTGCGAAACGGTGAGACAGTAACATCTGTTGTTGGCGCTGTAAAATGGGAGCAATCAGGCAATTCATTGGTCATTGATCTTGGGGACAAGTATGCCAGTGTAACAATATCCGGAGTTTTTGATTCGAATAACCTAAAAATCCCGCTTGATTCGGATATGCATAATGTTTTAATTGAATCTGACGCTGAGAAAAAAATAACAATTACTAGCTCTGCAAAAGAAATTGATTTAAAGGAATCAACTATTGTTCCACAATACTCAAATGCAAGGGCATTTCTAGCAACAGGATATGACTCTTTTTCAATAACAATAAAAAATCTTGACCTTATGCCTTCACTTGTTGCTTCAGTTCGAAATGCCAATCAGCGCGTTGCAATAACTGAAAAAGGTTCTGTATTGGGAGAGTTAACTTACAGCTATGCGAATACAGGGCTTGACTATATTGAGATTGATTCTCCAGGTGAGCCACTTTATGCTTCAACAGATGGAAACGCAGTAAAACTTACAAAAGACAATAAGCTTCTACTAAGCTTTCCAAAAACAGATTACGGAAACCTTGACCTTATTTATTTTGATACAGTGCCAAAATTTTTGGCTTTTAATGTAATAGATGTTCCTCTGGCACAAACAGACCTTGTTGTCACAACACAATCAACTACAATATATCTTCCAGAAGATTATATTGTTCTTGAGACATTTGGTGCAAAAGGCGGAAGTGAGCTTCCTGACATAAAGGTAATTCTTTTATTTTTAGTTCTTGTCGGAGGATTTGCATATCTTATAAAAAAAGACTTAAGGTTTGTAATAGCATATCTTGCCTTTTCACTTGGCGTTTTGGTATTTGACTTTACTTTATTTTTAGTGCTGCTTGCGCTAACTTTTATAGTAAAAGTACGGCATGCTTTTGTAAGCGGAGTGTGGAAATGGATATTAATCGGTGCAGGCTCTCTTATTGTAGTAGGAATAATTCTTTTTGCAACATTTGGGGCATTTAGCATGATGAAAAGCGCATCCATGAGTAATTATGGAGCATATGATTCAGTGCAGGCTGAATATGCAAAAGTTGAAACTGGAATTGCATCGCCAATGCGAAACTCACTAAATACTCTTGGAGGTGACAGTGACGGGTCAATAACAGTGCAAAGGAGAAAAGGCGTTCTTCCTGTAAAAGTTGAACTTCCTACAATGGGAAAAACAATAACTGTTAAAAATGACCTTGTAACAAAAGAAAACCCTGTTGCTCTAAAGCTGCTGCTTATTGCATCATGGTTTAAGTATCTGCTTTACTTGGTAGCAATTTTTGCTGGCGTATTTTGCATTAAAAGTTATGGGTCTTTGCACAAAGAAGAGAGCAACGTGCAAAAGAAAAGATAATTCTTTTTTTATTTTTTTATCATGCTTTCCATTTTTTTATTCCTGAAATAAAGCAATATGTCAATTGATACCATTATAGCATTTAGGGCATAAAGCAATATTACAAAATCTTTGCTGAAAATTAATTTATGCAAAACACCAAAAATATAGCCGAATAATATTACAAATAAAAAAAAGATACTTTTGCCTCCTGTTTTTTTTGACTTATATGACTTGTATATTGAAAACGGCCATGCTGCGCCAAAGCACACAAGCATCAATATTTCAAATATGCTCATGTTTATATAGAAAATAAGTTTTTATTTAAATTAAATGCTAATTACAGTTGTGACAGGAACACCAGGTACCGGTAAAACCTCTTTTGCAAAAAAGATGGCAATAACCAAAACCCTAAAATATGTTGATGTTAACAAACTTATTTCAAGATATAGCTTGTCAGATGGCTATGACGAGAAGCGCAAATGCAAGATTATTGATGTAAAGAGGCTAAGTCTTGTTATAATTGAATTAATAAAACGGTTTAAGTTGACAAAAAAATCAAAATACAAAGGGTTAATAATCGATTCTCACCTGTCTCATTATCTTCCTGCGCACTATGTTAATGTTTGCTATGTTACAAAGTGCGCACTTCCGCAGCTAAAAGAAAGACTGGAGGCACGTGGCTACAATGAGGAAAAAGTCCGAGAGAATCTTGACTGTGAGATATTTGACATATGTAGAGTTGAAGCACTTGAAAACGGACACAATGTGAAAGTAATTTATACAGATAAAAAGATAAAAAGGTGATTGCAATGAACCAAAAAATAACTTTAGCCATTATTTTGTTAATTGGCGCATTTATGGTGATATTTGGCTCAACATTAGGCTACTTTTTTCCTCTCATAACCAATCTTTGGATTTTTTCTTTTGAATTATATTTAATAGGCTTTGTTTTAGTTTCTTATGTAATTATTAAAACAAAAGTTTGGATAAAAAAATAAAATCACTTCCTTGAGTTTACTAGCCAATGTTTCTTAAGAATAGATAATGTTAATGTTGAGAGCACAAATGCGATTGCTGGTACAATTGAATTAACTAACGGATTTGGCAGCTTTGCAAAATAAAAAAAAATCGCCATACAGACATAGGTAAGAATTGCTATTGCAATCTTTCTTTGCCAGCTTGTTTCCCACTCTTTATCTTTTTCAACTCTTGCGTTTCTTTCTTTGATTGCAATAATTTCTTTTTCTAATTCCTTTAACGTTGTCATTATCTAAAATAGAAAATGATAATATAAAAAACTTTTCAGTTACAGATTTCCCCGAAGTAAATCGAAAGAATTATAATGTTGATAAATAAGGTAATCCAATGGGGGTATTTACCCTCATTGGGTCGATTATCTCATGGAAGAGAATATCGACAAAATAAGGAAGGACTTCTTCAAGAAAAGCAT
>JAZDLQ010000087.1:0-41259 GCA_043801855.1 archaeon
TCAAAAAAGTATTAGAAACAATGACACAAGAACAAATACAAATATACAACACATTAAATCTACAACAATTTATTTTATAAAAAACAGTTAGGTAATACATAAGTAAAGACGATAAACCTATTCAAATTGGAAACTCAAGTCAAAATGATATTAATCCCACACATTGCAGCAGGCCTTTTTGTTGGCTCAGTTTTTAATAATAAATTTGCAATTATTGTTGCTGCAATAATTTTGCATTTTATTTTAGATGCAATCCCTCACAGTGATTTAAAATTTGAACTGAAAAAAACATCCTCAAAAAAAAAGCACTTAATGAATATTATTGGCCAGCTTAAAGAAAACAAAAGTCTCATTCCTGCAATTTTTTTAACTATTTGTTATGCACTCATAGTTCTTTTCGCTGTTTACAAAAGGCAAGAATGGATTAATATGGCACTAGGCGGTTTTTTTGCAGCGCTTCCTGATATTTATGAGTGGCTAAGAGGATTTTTTGGGCTTCCCACAATTCACTTGTTTTATCATGGGAAGGCTGATAAAATGCTAGGAATAACTATGGAAACAATAATTGTTTTATTATTTACTATTCTCTTATTTTTTTAAAAGAAAAAGAGCCATTAATTTCATAAGTTTATTAAATAATCCTTTCTTTGAAATGAATTATAAGCATTTAAGGTGATATTTATGAGTGAAAAACACAGCCAACAGATTCATCATGAAACAAGAAAACCAAAACACACTTTTTTGAAAATAGGCGCGCTAATGTTTATTGTCGCAATTTTGGCTTTAGGATATTTGGGTTTTATTCCTATACTCTCTCCTTTGATTGGGGCTAACAAACCAAAGGATTTGGGTATAAAAGCAACAGAGGCTGACTTTGCATCTGCATCTGCAAAACTTGGAAGGAGCAGGGAAAGCCTTCCTGTAGGAAATACGCCTGAGCAGAGCTTAAAGTTTTCCGGCAGCCATAATGTAAATGCAATTTTCACAAGTGAAGAAGTCACTGCAACAATGCAATCAAGAGATTACAAGTATAATCCTATAGGAAAGAATTTTCAGGCAAAATTTTCAGATGATGGAACAGTAGAAATGTCAGGAACTCTACAACTGCAGAATTTCATAGAATACGGGAAAGCAGCTAGAATTCCAGATGACCAGGTAGATGCAGTCATGGATAAAGCATCATTAGTTTTGGTAAATCCTTCTTTTTATGTGAAGGGCGAAGGAAAAGTTGTTAACAACAGGCTAACTTATGATGTTGAAAAAATAGAAATTGGAAAATTTTCAATTCCTGTTAGCTTATTTCCAGAAAATAAAATAAGCAATTTTGTTGAGGACAGAATTGATGCAATTCCTGGCTTAAATGTGGACTCATTGACAATTGAAAAAGAAGGTCTTAGCTTCAAGGGAACATATCCTGACAAAAGTTATTACTTAAAAGAGTAAAACTTTATACTTCAAGTTTTTATTTTTGCTTTTTTAAAAAGGCTTATCAATTGTTTCTGTTTTTCCAATGCCATAATCTTCCATCAGGTCATGCACATCGATTATTAGGCCAAGAATTGTTCCTGCAATTACAGGAATTCTTCCAAAGCCAAGCCACGAGAATAATATTGGGAACAGAAGCGTCATTGTAAATATCCTTAATGTATCATCTATCACGAAGAGGAATTTGAAAAGGCCTACTCCCCTTCTAAACATTGTTGCTACAATCTTAATCATTATTTTTAGGATTATGCTTGCCATATATGTTCACAAACCGCTAAAAAATATATCTTATATAAAAATTATGCTATAGAAATTGTCTTATTCCGGCTTAGGCACTTTTTCTAATTCTTCGTTATATATTTTAAGCACTTTTTTAAGTATTTTATGCGGCATTGTTACAGAATCATAAATCTTAAAATAGGTGTTAAATAATTCTTTTTCCCTTTCTATAGCCTCTTTGAGGAACTTCTTTTTAAAGAGATTAATTAGATAGCCTTTTGCCCCGTTTTTGTATGCGAGGTAGAATGCGTAAAGCTGCTCATCTCTTCCAAGGCCTGAAAAATCATATGGTTTCATATCCTTTGACTTCCCAAAAAGAGGATAGAATTCAATTTTGTCTTTTGTCAGCATATTTTCTTTATATTCGACAACTTTTGGGTCGATTCCATTAGCTTTTAAGAAGATATACATTCTTGCGCATTTAGAGCACTGGTGGCACCATCTTGAATTTATTGCGCTTTTGTTCTGTGCAAAGCATGACATCTGGTATTTTGCGTACTGCGGATACCTGTAATGCAATATTCTTGTTATAAAAAGCTCATGGATTGGCTCAATTAATGAAACTGCCTGCATTTTTTTTGTGAGAAGGTTAAGTATCTTTGATATTTCAAGATTCCATTCGTGTGTCTGGTCAAACACAGGATATGTATTAAAGCCGTCTTTATTGACATAGCTGTTACCGCAGCTTTGCTCATTGCCATAGACAATGTATTTTGCCTTGAAATAATTATTATAAGGTATTGAAAGGAGCGCAAATTCAGTTAAGTCAGACGAACTTCCCACATCAACATCAGTGACATTGAAAAATCCTGATTCTCTTATTAATCCTAGCTCATCTTTTATCTTGTATGTGTCTTTTCTGAATTCCTGCTTGAACTTTTTAGCGAGAACATCTTTATGCTTATTTTCATACATTTTTCTTCTTTTGTGGTTCTCGTCAAAAAGAATATCAGGCTCCTCAATGTATACAGGAATCGGGCTTAGCCCAATTTCCTCACCTATTGCATAAGACAATAGGCTGTCTTTTCCGAATGTAAATAGGTTCACAGAGCGCTCTTTAAGTTCAGGCTCATATCCTGATAATTTAACATTATAGCTTTTGAAATTGTATTTTAGGTTCATATATCGCTTTATTAGGTGATTTAGGTCACTGTTATACTCGTCGCTAAATAGCGGCATATAATACATAAATGGCTTCATGAAAAATGAGCCGAGAAGAGGTGAGTTCATGTCATAATATACATTGTTGATACCAACCATTGTCGGTACAGCAGAAGTTGAAAGATAAACAAAATTTTCGATAATCTGCTTCCTGAATTTTTTTGGAAACTTCTGCCAGATCTCTTTTGGGTAAGTTACTGAGAATTTATTCACTTTATCATTATATTTTATCTTTATAACAAATCCTTTTGCAGCAAAATGATAGTCGATAAACATCTCATCCATTTTTATTCTTAATATTATTTCTGCACGATTTATATAATTTGTTATTTCAAAAAAAATAATTTTTTGAACAACAGAAGAAGTAATTGTTTTGAAGAAAACTATATTTCTTTCAAGTATCAGAAAATCCTAAGGCAGATTTAATTCTTCTTTGAATATCGATGTAAGCTTCCCCTTTAATTCATTTGGTATGCTCTTCATTGAATTTATTGAAAAAAACCTTTTATGCAGTTCGTCTTCTTTTGCTTTTATTTCGTCAAGATATTTTTCCTTGAACTTATCCATAAGATATCCTCTAACTCCGTTTTTATATGCAAGATAGAATGCATAAAGCTGTTCGTCTCTTCCGACTCCCTGCTTATCGAAAGGCTGAGATTGGTCATGCGAGCCAAATATTGTATAGAGGTTAGCGTCATCTTTTTCAAGAAGGCTCTTTGTATAGCCAAGCGGCTTTGTATCAACTCCAAATGCTTTTAGAAAAATATTTACCCTTGCGCATTTCGAGCATTTTTCGCAATAAATTTTGCCAGGACTGTCGTTCTCGTCGGGAAAACACGATAATTGATATTTTCCGTATTCTTTATACCTTGTATGGAGTATTTTTGTTATAGCAAGATCATGGAGCGGCTCAATTATGCTTGATGCTCTGAGAGATTCATTTGTCATTATCCTTGTCATTGAATCCATTGCTATCATCCAATCAGCAGACTGGAAGTAGACCGGATTTGCCTTGAAGCCTCCCTGCTCTGTAATATAATAGTCGTTGCAGCTTTGCTCATTACCAAAGAATATGTACTTTGATTTTGATGCAAATGCTGAAGGAATTGCATTGAACAGATAATCTGCCGAGATGTTTGGGTACCAGAAATTTTTTTTGTTGATTCCTATATGCTTATAGTTACGTAAAAGCGCAGCTTCGTTATTAACATAGGAGAAAGGAAGATTATATTTTTTTGAAAACTCTTTTGCAAGTTTTGTTTTATAATCTATTTCAATTGGCCCGTCTGGCTCAAGATTAAATAACAGTTCAGGTTTAATGCCAAGTTCCCCTGAAAGCCCAAGAGTAATAAGACTGTCTTTTCCAAATGTAAAGTTAATTACTGATTTTTCATTCGGAGAATAATCAAGTTGTTCTATTAATGGCTCGTCGTTAGAATACTTATTTTCAATATTGTTTAATCGTTTTAGGTATTCTGCAGGAGAAACATTGTCAAGATCAGCCATTGTAGGTATTCCTTTTGCCTGCATCTTGAAAAACTCAGGCTCAAATAATGGCCTTGCTCCGCTATACTTCATATAGTTATCATTTTTAATAATAGGGATATGGCTGCATGAGAGAAAGGCATAATTATCACAAAATATTTTCTTGAATTTAATAGGCAATTTTTCCCATGCACCATTGGGAAAAATGTTAGTATATCTCTTGCCAAGAATATCTATTGTTAGTCCAGTTGAACTTATTTTTGAATCTACTTCAATCATTTGAGTTTATATCTCTCAATTGCATTATCGAGAATCTTCCCAAGGAGCTGGTCGAAACTCATGCCTGCCTTTTGTGCAGAGAACGGAAATGCTGAGTGGTCTGAAAGGCCTGCAATTCCATTTACTTCAATTACATGAGGCTCTCCATTAGAATCGCACCTGAAGTCTATTCTTGCCCAGTCCCTGCAATCAAGTGTTTTAAAAGTTTTTATTGAATAATCTCTTATTTTTTTTTCAAGGATCTTTGGAAGCGTCGGACATTCAAAATAATTTTGTGATTTTTCGCTTTTGTCCCACACCCAATTATTGCCTTTGTTTTTTTTGTGCTTTATTTCAACAATAGGCATGATTTCTAGATTATTATTTCCAATAACAGGAACAGTAAACTCCCTTCCACTCATGAATTCTTCAACAAGTGCAGGCTGCCTGTATTTTGCAATTATTTCCTGTACTCTTATCTGGGCATCTTCTTCTCTTTCAATAATACTATCATCCCCGATTCCTATACTTGATCCCTCATTCATAGGCTTAACAATCACAGGGAATGACAATTTCGAATAATCAGGTTTTTCCCCTTCTTTAACTGATATGAATTTAGGTGTTGGTATATCGTGAAAGAGAAGCATCTTTTTTGTCATTTCCTTGTCAAAGCATAGTCCCATAGTAAGAGGGCTGCTTCCAGTATACGGAATTTTTAGCATTTCAAGCATCGCCGGAAAATATAATTCCCTATGCCTTCCCTGGATTCCTTCTGCAAAATTAAATATAAGATCATACTTGCTATTTATAAGCCGATGATATGCGTTTTCATCAGCTTCAATAACATCAACATCATGGTCCTTAAATGAATTTGCAATATTTTGGATTGTTGCTACTGAATCCATATCATAATATTTATCTTTTGGCTCGCCTTCTTTTGGCTCATAGTTATTATAACAATTACATAGTACTCCTATTTTCATCTAATTATGCCTCCAATAATAACCCGTATCTGTTACAGGATGTTTTGAATATCTTATATATTAATCCTTCATAAGAGAGCCCTGCTGCCTTTGCGCTCCTAATAAACGCATTCATCTCAGGGCTTATGCATGGCTTTGAATTTATCTCAATAACATAGTGCTTGCTTCCAGTGCTCCTGATATCAACTCTTGCATAGTCAGAGCAGCCACAGGCAATAAACGCGTTTTTAGCGGCACTACTTATTTCATTATACTCTGTAGCAGACAGTTCAGCAGTTTTGCCTACTGAATTTTTATAATTTTCAGTATCGACCAGCCATTTTGCATCATATGATAATATCCTTGGAATTCCTTTTGGATAATTGAATATAACTTCTGATACAGGAAGAGCTTCTATATCTTTGCCATTGCCGATAAGCGCGACATTAAGCTCTCTGCCTTCAATGTACTCCTCGACAATAGAAGCCTGCTTGTAAGTTTCAGTTATATATTTGATTTTTTTTAGTAGACTTTTCTCATCATTGACAACTGAGTCAATATCTATTCCTATGCTTCCGTCCATATTAACAGGTTTTACAATAAGCGGGTAGTTCATTCCTTTTGCATCTTCTCCTTTTTTGCATATCCTGTAAGACGGAGTAAGAACTCCTTTTTTTAAAAGGCATTTTTTTGTCTTTTCTTTATCTATACATACTTGGAGGCTATTTGAGTCGCTTCCGGTAAAAGGTATTTTGTATTCCTCTAGTTTTTTTGCAACATTTGTCTCAGATACAATATTTCCAAGAACATCTTCTGCAAGATTAAATACAATATCAAAATCTTTTTTTAGCCTTGGATACATGTCCTCTGATACTTTCAAAAGATTGACTTTGTGGCCAAAACTAACCAGAGCTTTTTTTACCTGCAATGAAGTATCAATTATTTCATTGTGCGCAATTTCGTCTGCTTTATTGGCTGACGTAATGCTAGCTACATTATATATAACACATACCCGCATATTTAACAGAATTTTGTTACTTTGATTTTCTCAGGGTTTTTGTACTCGACACTCTTGCCTTCGAAATTCTTAAGCGTTATTTTTTCACTATCGTGTGCAAGGACATACTCAGGCAGCACAGGAACTTTTCCGCCGCCATAGGTGTCAATTATGAAGTGCGGGACGCAAAGGCCTGAAGTCCTTCCGTGAAGATGTGACATTATTTCTAAGCTTTCATTGACTTTTGTCCTGAAATGCTCAGTTCCTTTGACCTGGTCAGTCTGGTATATATAATAAGGCTTAACCCTCATCATGACAAGCCTATGGAACAATTCTTTTAACACTTCTGGATTATCATTAACTCCTTTAAGCATGATGCACTGGTTTCCAAGAGGAATTCCTGCATCTGCCAGCATCTCGCATGCTTTTCTGCTTTCAGCTGTGATTTCAGAAGGGTGCTCAAAGTGCACATTCATATAAAGAGGATGATATTTTTTTAGCATGTTGCACAGCCTCTTTGTAATTCTCATAGGCATAGTGCATGGGATTCTTGTTCCTAGCCTTATTATTTCAACATGAGGTATGATTCTTAAGTTTTGCAGCACAAACTCAATATCTGCATCTTTTAGCATAAGAGGGTCTCCGCCGGAAACAATAACATCTCTTATTTCACTATGCATCTCAATATATTTGATTGCATTAAGAATATGGTCCCTAGTAATATCCACGATTTTTCCTACTTTTCTTTTTCTTGTGCAGAACCTGCAGTACATGGCGCACCTGTTTGAAACTAACAAAAGCGCCCTGTCTGGATACCTATGTACTAGATAAGGCACAGGAGAATATTTTTCCTCGTGAAGAGGGTCTTCCTCATTTACATTATCACTTAATTCTTCAGGCCGTGGAATGCACTGCTTCCAGATTGGATCGTCTTTTTCTTTTATCAGATTAAGATAGTAGCCGCTTACTTTCATTGGGTAAACCCTTTTAACTTTCTCAATCTGTGAAATCTCTTCACCAGACAAATTAAATTTCTTATAAAAATCGTTCATATTATAACTCGCTCCTCCTTAAAGTGTTTTTATAATAATTTGATACAGAACAGCAGGCTTCTGCAATAATACAATATTGACTAGAAGATAAAAACCACATCCGCACCCAGGGTGCTTCCAGCGGTTTTTCGGAAAATTCCTGCAGCAGTTTAACCATCTTAGTTACTTGTTGCAGGGTTTCCATGAAGTTGGAATGGAGTTAACCATTGGACCAATCATCTTGTAAAATAATTCTTTGTTTTTGAATATCATTTCAGTTTATAAAATTAATTATTTTTGAACCTATATAATTTCATAACATTAGAGAAAGCTCAAATTAAAAAATTTTTTTTGCAAGAACTCTTTATATTATCTCTCTTCACAAAAATTATATACTACCATCTCTTTTGTAAAATGATGAATAATAAAACAATCTCTTTTGGAATCCTAATTATCCTTACACTAATTCCATCCTATTTTCTTGCATCTGCTTATTTTTCTCCCTCATTTTCAGGCAATAATAGCATGGGTGGTTTGGCATACATGATAGTGGCACCAATTTTATCGGTTTTTATAACTCTATTTGTTATTTCAATTTTTTTAATAATAAAAAAACGGTTTAATCTGCCTGAAATTAGCTTTACAGCGATTATATTAATTCCTGCGATAATAATAAACGTTTCAGGAAACTTTTTTTTTTTTTGGTTTATTGATCCTTTCCCCATTTAATACCCTACACGACATTAATTCGGATCGCTATTTACAAAAAAACGTAGAGGTTGAGTTAGTTAGCCTAAATATAGAGGATTATGATCATCCTGTTTTTCCTGCAAAGATACGTTATGAATTAAAAATGATAAATAGTGGCAATGAAAATATATCTTTTCCATTAAGTCTATATTTATTTTCTGATCATTCTAACGTGGACATTGCTTTTGATATAATAGACCTTGTTGAAATAAATATAGGTAATAACTCCATTACTGGAAATCTTTTAATTGGGAAGGTACCCTTAGCTTGCCATTTGGAAGAAAATGGATTTTCTAATGATTTAAGATTTGTGTATGATTTACAATATTACAAAAGAATTTCTAATAAAAAAGGAGAATTATTAATAAAAGGAGAAGAAAAGGAAGTAATCTGGAATAAGCTAAAACAATTAAATATGAAATTAAAAGAAGAGATAGAATGTAACTAAGTATTGTCAGAAACAATTTTAATGACACTAATAGAATACATAACGTATTCAATAACTGCTTATTTAGTGATATTATTAATCTGTTTCGCTAATTATAACAACGTTATTTTGAATACTATAATACTAATGAGTTTTGATGAAATAAATTTATTAATTCAAGTAAAATAACTTCTTATAACAATGAATGAACAGCAGCAAAAGAAGGATATTAAGCTTCTTATTGATGATTTTAAGTTAAATTATCAAAAATACAAGCATTTTTCAGAAGCAGATGTAGAGACAAAGCTTGTAGAAGAGCTGTTTATCAAAGTTCTTGGCTGGTCAAAAGCTGACTTTAACAAACAGGCAAAGGCAAGGAGAGGAGAGCGGGCAGGAGAAGCTGATTATGCTTTTCACATTGAAGAAAGAATAGTTTTCTATCTGGAAGTCAAAAGAGTAGGAATACCATTAGATAAAGAGGCAGATAAGCAGGTTGTTTCTTATGCATTGTCTAAAAGAGTGCCTTTTGCAGTGTCAACTAATTTTGAAAATTTGAAAATCTTCTGTGTTGAAGGCTCAGATGAAAAAGACAGGCTGTTTAGGGTGTTTAGAAGCCCTGATGCATACTTAGCAGAGTTTTCTGATTTGATGTTTTTATCAAAAGAGAGTTTTGAAAAAGGATTTATTGCTAAAAAGGCAGAAGATGAAGGAAGGCTAAGGAGAAGAAGCTCAATTGATAAGTCCCTGCTTGAAGACCTGATGCTGATTAGAACACTTATTGCTAATGATATTGAGCGTAAGTATCCTCTTAAATATGAGCCAAACCAGAAAGACGAGATAATCCAGCGGATAATGGATAGGCTGATTTTTATCAGGAGAAGCGAAGATGCTGGGATTAACCCTGAGAATTTTATATTGACTGAGATTACTCATTTGCCTGATAACAAGGCATATCCTAAGTTAAAAGATTTTTTTAAAATTTATAATGATGTATATAACAGTGGCCTTTTTGTGATTGGGAAAGATAATGATTGTGATGATATTTTAATTGACGGTGCGATAATTAAGAAACTTGTGAAATATCTCTATGAGTCTAAAAACGGGGAGTATATTTATAATTTTGACTGGATTGACGCTGATGTTCTTGGATCTGTTTATGAACAGTATCTTGGAAAGATATTGGAGCAGAAAAAATCAGGGAAATCAAAGCTTGTTGAAGGACAGGCGCATAGAAAAGAGCAGGGAATCTATTACACGCCAACTTATGTTGTTGATTATATTGTGAAAAATACAGTTGGAGAAGTTTTAAAAAGCAAGAAAGACCCTAAACAGATAAGAATATTAGACCCTGCATGCGGCTCTGGTTCGTTCTTGATTAAAGCGTTTGATTATATGTATAAAGGGCTTGCTAATGATGATGAGTCCAAGCAAAGGAGATTAGATTCTCAGGGCCATTATTCATTTAAGACAGAGATATTGATGAATAATATCTATGGTGTTGATTTAGACAATCAGGCTGTTGAGATTACAAAACTGAATCTTTTACTAAAAGCATCTGAGCCAAACAGGAAACTCCCTGAAGAGATTGACTTGCACATCAGGCAGGGTAATTCTTTAATTGATGACGAGGCAGTTGCAGGTCTTAATGCGTTTAAGTGGGAAGATAAGTTTAAAGACGTTATGCAGGAAGGCGGGTTTGATGTTGTGATTGGGAATCCGCCGTATGTGAGAATTCAAACATTAGATGATAACAGTATTTCTTTCTTCAATACAAAGTATAAATCTGCTACAAAAAATTACGATATTTATGCGCTATTTGTTGAAAAATGTATTTCCCTCTTAAAAGAAGAAGGTGTTCTAGGTTATATATTACCTCCTAAGTTTTTTAATTCAGATTACGGGGTAGGCTTAAGAAAAGTTATCGCAGATAACAAACTGCTTTACAAAATTGTTGATTTTAAAGACTATCAAATTTTTGATGGTGCTACTACCTATACTTGTTTGTTATTCCTGAAAAAAACCAGAAATAAATCTTTTGATTATTTTGAATTGTCTGATAAATCAAAATTGGATCAAACAAAAAACCTTACACCAAATATTTTTAAAAAATCAAAGCAAGAAATTCCTAAATCATGTGAAGCTTGGAATTTTGTATCTGAAGATTATCAATCTATCATTAAAAAATTAAATGAAATAAATCTAAAATTAGAAAATATTTCAGACAATATTTTTCAAGGCATTATTACAGGAGCAGACCATATCTATATTTTGACAAAAAATCCTGACGGAAGTTATTTATCTTCTCAAACAGAAAAATCATATCATTTAGAACCTGAATTATTGCACCCATTACTAAAAGGGTCAAAACATATTAGAAGGTACAAAACAGTAGTATCTGGAAAATATGTAATATTTCCTTATAAAATAGAAAATAACAAAGCAATTCCTTATACTGAAAAAGAATTAAGTGAAAAGTTTCCAAATCTATATTATTATTTAGTTGAGAATAAATCTACTCTGCAGAAAAGAGATGGAGGAAAAATGAAAGGACCATCTTGGTATCTCTTTAGTAGAACACAAAACTTAACAAAATTCTCTCAGCCTAAAATAATGACACCTTGTATTGCAAATACATCATCATTTACATATGATTTGAATAGTGATTATTTTTTTGTTGGAAGCGGCGGAGGTGGCGGCGGAGCATATGGTGTTTTGCTCAAAGATTATTCTAATTATTATTATGTACTAGCAATTTTAAATAGCAAGCTTTCTGAATTTTTTATTAAATTAACAAGTTCAAAATTTAGCGGTGGATTTTATGCTTTTAATAAGCAATATATCGAAAAAATTCCAATTGTTTTTGCTTCTGATAAAACAGATAGAATAAAACTTGAAGAACTATCAAAAAAACAACTTAATACTAATAAAAGGTTATACAAATTCGGCACAATCAAATCCTCCGAAACATTAAAGCTCCTCGAAGAAATAAAAAAAACAGACGCTGAAATAGATGAATTAGTCTATAAGCTATACGGTATAACTGACGATGAAAAGAAGATTATTGAGGATTCCTTAAAATAGCACTGGACAATTGCACGCCAGATATTTAAATAAAAGAGATAAAAAAGTTATTATGAAAAAAGAATTAATTATGCAATTAAGGAAATCTTTTGAAGATTTTGCGTACGAGGAACAAGATGTTGAGTATTGGCTTGCCCGCGATCTGCAAAAGCTTTTGGATTATGGTGAATGGAGAAATTTTTCCAATGTAATCGATAAAGCAAAAATTTCCTGCAATAATTCCGGGCAGAATATCTCTGATCATTTTGTTGGCGTCAACAAAACGATACCTATGCCAAAAGGCGCAAGTAAGGAAATTGAAGATATTATGCTTACGCGATATGCCTGTTACCTTATTGCGCAGAATGGAGACCCAAGAAAAGAAGAAATAGCATTTGCACAAAGCTATTTTGCAATCCAAACAAGAAAGCAGGAATTAATTGAAGACAAAATTGCATTAATTGAGAGGCTTAATGCCAGGCAAAAATTAGTTGCATCAGAAACAGAATTGTCAAAATTAATCTTTGAGCATGGTGTAGATCAAGAAGGGTTTGGCAGAATAAGAAGCAAGGGTGACCATGCATTGTTTGGCGGCCACACTACTTTACAGATGAAGCATAAATTAGGATTGCCTAGTAATCGCCCTCTTGCAGATTTCTTGCCAACTATAACAATAACTGCGAAAAATCTTGCAGTAGAAATCACAAATTTCAATGTCAAAAAAGATAATCTATTTGGAGAGCCAAATATTACAAAAGAACATGTCAAGAACAATCAAGAAGTAAGGGAGTTGCTTTCTAAAAGCGGAATAGTTCCTGAAAATCTTCCACCAGAACAAGATTTAAAAAAATTGAAGCGAAAAGTTAAATCTGATGAGAGAAAAATAGCGGCAACCACAAAAAAATTGCCGGTAAAATAAGATTATTGAGGATTCCTTGAAATAGCACTGGACAATTGTACGCCAGATATATAAACGGAACAATTATTATTTTTTACTAAAATGGACAAAGAAAACAAATTGGTCGTTTTTCAGGATAAGAAGATAAGGAGAATATGGCACAACAATGAATGGTTTTTTTCTGTTGTTGATGTAATATTTGCCCTTACCGATAGTGCTGATGCTAAAGATTATTGGTATAGGCTAAAAAAAAGAGAATTAGAATCAAGTGAAATTGAGTTATCGACACTTTGTCGACAACTGAAATTAGAATCAGCAGATGGAAAAAAATATGAGACTGATTGCGCCAATACAAAATCCCTTTTTAGGATAATTCAATCTATTCCTTCAAGAAAAGCAGAGCCATTTAAGCAATGGTTAGCACAGGTTGGATATGACCGAATCCAAGAAATAGAAAACCCTGAGCTTGCACAGGACAGAGTTAAAGAATATTATGAGTTAAAAGGATATCCTGGTGACTGGATTGAGAAACGTATAAGGGGAATTGCTATAAGGCAGGAGCTAACAGATGAATGGAAAACAAGAGGTATTAATGAGCAGAAAGAGTTTGCAATTCTTACGAATGAGATTTCCAAGGCTACTTTCAACAAGACTGTTCAGGAATACAAAGAATTTAAAGGCTTAAATAAAGAAAATCAAAATTTAAAGGATCATATGAGTGACTGGGAGTTAATTCTTACTATGATTGGTGAAAAGGCAACTAATGATATTACAATCTCAAAAGATTCTCAAGGGCTTGAGGAATGCAAAGAATCAGCGCAAGAAGGCGGCTCAATTGCGAGTAACACAAGAAAAGAGTTAGAGCAAAAGATAGGCAAGCCAATTGTTTCAAAAGAAAATTACCTTAACTTAACAAAAGCTAAGAAACAAGATAAACTGCCTAAGGAAAAATAAAAACATTGCAATAAACTTATATATTTACTTTTATTAATTCTTTTGTTAATGCTATACAAAGAACTTGCGGCGGTTTATGAAAAGCTTAGTTCTACATCTAAGCGCCTGGAGAAGACATTTTACCTGTCTGAATTAATAAAGAAGACAGATGAAAAAGATATAGACAAAGTAATCCTTCTTGTTCAGGGAAGGCTTTTTCCAACTTGGGAAAGCGCTGAACTGGGTGTTGCATCAAAGATAGCGCTTAAGGCAATATCTTCATGCAGCGGCCATTCCATTAAAGAAATAGAAGAGGAGTGGAAAAAAACAGGCGATCTTGGCAAAGTTGCCCAAAACTTATTTACAAAAAAAAAGCAGCAGTCGCTTTTTGCAAAAGAATTAACTGTTGAAAAAGTGTTTAGTGGCCTAACAAGCATTTCTACCTTAGAGGGAACTGGCGCAGTTGAAAAGAAAGTTGCATTAATATCTGAACTTTTGATTATGGCTGAATCTATTGAGGCTAAATATATTATAAGGACTGTTCTTGGAGATTTACGGGTTGGTGTCGGCCAGGGGAGCATACGCGACGCAATAGTATGGGCTTTTTTTGGAGAGGAACTTGGAATAAGCCTAAAGGAAGGAGATATTGGATTAAGTGACGAGAAGCGAATAGAATATAATACTATCTCATCAAAAGTCTCCCGTGCGTTTGATTTAACTAATGATTTTGCATCAGTAATTAAAACAATAAGGCAAAAAGGAATAAGCGGCCTTGACAATATTGGAATTACCTTAGGAAACCCAATTAGCGCAATGCTTTTTATCAAGGCAAAAAATATTGAGGATGCGTTTTCTACAGTTGGAAAGCCTGCTGCTTTTGAATACAAATATGATGGGTTTAGAATTCAGATTCACAAAAGCAAAAATGACGTAAAGCTTTTTACAAGAAGGCTTGAAGATGTGACTGTGCAGTTTCCTGAAGTAAGTGAATATGTAAAGTCAAATGTGTTTGCGAATTGTTGCATTCTTGATGCAGAGGTTGTAGGCTTTGAGAAAAAAACAGGCAAATATATGCCATTTCAGAGCATCTCTCAGCGCATAAAACGCAAGTACGATGTGAAACGGCTCTCAGAGGAGTTTCCTGTTGAAGTTAATGTTTTTGATATATTATTTTTTGATGATAAAAGCTTGCTTAATGAAGAATTTTTAACCAGACGCAAGACAATTGAAAAAATAATAAATGTTGTGCCTAAAAAAATTGTTATTGCAAAACAGATTATTACAGATGATATAGTTACTGCCCAAAAATTTTATGAAAGCGCTCTATCTGACGGCCAGGAAGGTGTTATGGCAAAAAGCCTGACTGCTGCCTATAAGCCCGGCGCAAGAGTGGGCTATGGCGTGAAAGTTAAGCCTATAATGGATCCGCTTGATTTGGTAATAGTAAAAGCAGAGTATGGAGAGGGAAAAAGAAGCGGCTGGCTTACAAGCTTTACTCTGGCCTGCATTGATAAAAGTACTGATACTTTACTTGAAATCGGCAAGGCATCAACTGGATTAAAAGAGCTTGAGAGTGAAGGCTTATCTTTTTCACAGATGACTGAAATGTTATTGCCTTTAATCACTTCAAGAAACGGAAAATCTGTTATCATCAAGCCTTCTGTTGTCATTGAAGTCTTATATGAGGAAATACAAAAATCACCTACTTATTCATCTGGATATGCACTTCGCTTTCCAAGAATTTCCAGGCTGCGCGATGAAAAGCCAGTTGATGAGATAAGCACAATTAATGATATAGAAAGATTATATAATGAGCAAGGCGCAAGATAAAATTTCTAAGGAATAAATCCAAGATTGTATTTTTTATCTAAAATGAGAAATAATTGATAGAGCAAGAAGTGGATAACAATTGTAATTATAATGCCAAAACTATAACTGCCAATTATTAATGCAAACACATAAGCTCCAAAAGAAGACAACATACAAATGAAGATTTTGCCAGAAAATTTTACATGCTTTATAATAAATATTGGCAAGTGGCCAATAAAAAACATTAGAGCAAATGCAAAATATGTTATTTTAAGAGATACAAATAGTTCATGAAGAATTTTAAAAAGCAAAAGCATCATTAAAGCCTGAAAAAGCACATCAATTGCTAAAGCCACATTTTGATATTGCTTTTTTGAAAATAATCTTATTAAAGTAATAAGAGCAAATACTGCCCCAAGAGCATATAATGCAAACAAAAGCCAACCAATAAATACTAAATAGATAAAAGGAAGAATACTTGCCAAGATAAAAAAAAGCGAAACTTCTTTTTTGCTGTTTGTTATTTTTATTCCTTTATAAATGAGGGCAAAATTTAATATCGCCCATATAAAGTACCAATAAATAATCCATATAATTAGCGGTAAATAAGCATGCAATTCCATTTTTATCTATTTCTTTTTTAATTACTCAGACATTCAAGTCAAATGAAAAAGCTTTTTATATTCTTTTCTTTTTTTCACTTGCTATGAAGTGCGCGGTTTGCAAAAACAAGATTGAAGAGACGTTTTTAAAAAAAATAATAGGAGCTTATATAAAAGACTCTAAAGGAAAAAAACATCCTGTTTGTGCAGGATGCCAGGCTAAACTTAATAATTCCAAGGAGAAAATGCTTGGTATGATTTAACTTTTTTTACCGCATAGTTTTTATATAATTGCCTGATTCTATTCCTATTAGCAATTCGCCTCCGTAGCTTAGTGGCCATAGCGGCGGTTTCGTATGAGCTTTTTTAAAAAAACCTCGGAAAAACAAATTAAGGACTATATTTCCTTCGGAAAGTAGTCCGAATGACGAGTCCAACGAGATGCATCAGGAAGAACCGCAGGTCGTGGGTTCAACTCCCATCGGAGGCTTTCACACTTACTTCTTAATATCCATAACATGATTCTGTAGGGGCGTTTGTTGGGGCTTTGAACTAAAAAATTCCATTTTGATTGCGGAATGTGGCAAAGAAACACAAAAGAGGTGTTTTGTCAAATAGAGTGTGGCTACTTTCTATATCATAACTTCAATTCTGCTTGAAGTTTCATAAACATTTAAATATCTAAGCGTATCAGGTCATATCATGAATAAAACCATCATTTTTATTGTATTGTTGAGTATGATTTGGTCAGGCTGCTCCAAACAACTTGTCGGAAATGATAATGATATACATGGCTGCAAACCTTCTACTGGTTATTCTTGGGATGAGACAATATTTGCTTGCGTCAGGGCTTGGGAATTGGATGAAGGCCAGGCAAAGGCTGCAAAAATTGTTGTTGCTCCTATGAGTGTTATGCCAAGGACTATTGTTAAAGTGGAAACATTAAATTGTACTGGGTGCTTTATTGTTTATGTTCAGCCAGGAGATTCTGAAGCTATGCCAATAAAAGTATTGAACTGGAAAGTTTCTTATGGAATAAATAATTTTGATGATTGTGTTGCAGCAGGCAATCCTGTCATGGAAAGTTATCCAAGACAATGCGCGGCAGACGGGAAGACTTACGCAGAGGATATAAGTCATGTATGTACAAATGCGGAAAGCATGGCAACAGCATGCACCGCTGATTACAATCCAGTGTGTGGTGCAATAGGGCTAAATATGGGAAAGACAGTCTATCAGACTTTTGGCAATAGCTGTATGGCATGTGCTGCAATGAAAGTGATAAGTTACACTCCAGGAGAATGCCCCCCTGAAAAATCATCGGAAATGTGCTCAGATGGCAAGGGGAATTATTTGACACTAACAGAAGCAATAGATACTGCAAAATCCTCAGAATGCAAAAACAATCTTATGATAGACTGTAGCTGTCCTACGGGCTATAGGAAAGAACAAGATTCATGTAATCCAGAATGTTATTATTCAACACCTAAATGCTTGGCACCATCAAAACAATGCGAAAAGACCTATTTTTGCAATGAAGGCACAGGAACATATTGGATAAATATGAACATTACGAAACAAGGATGTAGTCCAGCATGTGTTATCAGCCTGGAGAAAAATACTGCTGAGATAAACTGGAGATGCATAGGAGCTTTAATACCGAGGTAAAGATAAACTTATAGAGAACTTTGCAAAAATCACGTTTTGCATAAAGAGCAAATGCTCCTTCGACGTTAACGGCACTTTGCAAAGTGATCTATTAGGAGTTTGCAGATTTTTTGCAAACTTCTCTATAGATTCACAGCGACGAAAACCAATTTTATAGTCAATAAATGCTATTTTTATTATTGCTATTTTACAATATTTTTCCTTGCATTGAAATATATCAAAGCAACAACAAAGAAAATCAATCCAATATTCAAAATTGCTAATAAATAATAAGGCAGCATTGATTCTAAATTTGCGCCAAATAGCAATACTCTTCTAAAGATTGTCTCAAAAAGGTAATATGGCGACAATTTGGCAATGCTTGCAATACCTGCTGCCATGTTCTCAATCGGAAGAACAGTATTTGAGAGTAATAGAAACATAAACGAGACTATTATTGATAAAAGTGTTCCAGTCTCTTCATTTTTTACAATTGAGCCAATTGCTATTCCAATAGAAGAGAATGTGATACTTGCCAGTAGGACAAAAAAGATTAGCTGAATTACATTTGACAATGTATCGACTCCAAAAAACACCTGTCCGACTATAAGCAGCACTAAAACCTCTACCATTGTTATGAAAACGCTGGCAATGTATGTTCCTAAAAGAAATGACATCCACTTTGCAGGCGACATAAGATTCCTGTTTATTGTTTTTCCTGCATTTTCTTTTATTTCGATTGTTGCGCCAAGAAGTATAGTTATATAAGTTATCATCATCATTAACAGGCTTGGAAATATGTATGATAGAGTTTTTTGTTTTGTTGATATAGATTTGATTTCGGTCTGTATTGGCTCTACAATCGTTGATGCATCAACTTTATCAAAAGCAGAGCTTTGCGCCTGAATCTGGGATAATTGCGCTAAGATTGTATTGAAGTCTGCCATATTGGCATTTACACTCTGAGCCATTTTTTCAAGCTCATTAGTAAACTCAGCTTTTTTTTGGGCAGCGTTTACTTCTTCGTTTTTTATCGTTGACTCTACAGCAGAAAGCTCATTTGATGCTTCATCAATCCTAGTTAAAGCAGACTCATATTTGTTGTTGATATCATCTTGCATATCTTCTATAGTGTCCTTGGCTTTTTCTATCTCAGACTTTGCTGTTGCTAAGTCGTTTTCTGCTTGTTCCAAATCATAAATTGCTCCTGCAATTTGCATATCTGTAGTTACAACAACAGCGCATGTTGGATTATCGCTAGTTATGATTGCCTGCCTAAATGCGTTATCATCTTCGATATAGTTGCTCATGTCATAATTGTCTGCGCACGCCAATGCGCTTTTTGTTTCATCAAGGCTTGCTTTGAGTTTTTGGAGTTTTGATTTTCTACTTTTTATTTTTGCCGCATAAGTGTCAATATTCGAAGATTGCTGGCTTAAATCTTGTTTAAGTTCAATTGATTTTTCGTAAAATGAGTTGTACAAAGAGACAACATCTTCTCTTTGGCTTTGCAGCATTGCATATTCAGGAACAAGATTAATGTCTGTATTTGACTTCTGCTCTGCTATTACATTTTGCAGCTCAGTTATTTTAGATGAAACGTGTGTTAATTCGTTAATTACCTGCGACATTTTTGCAGACTTATTGCTCATTTCAGAACTCATTTCTTTTACTTTTGACAAAAGTTCGCCAACCATTTCTTTACTGAGCTCTTTTGATTCTAAATTAGCTGAATTTGAAAGCATATCTATTAATATAAAAACCAGCTTGGAATTAGAATAATCCACATAATATTTCAACGATAATGAGCCTTTGTTTCTTGAGGATTCAATGCAGATATGTGTGTCTAGCATCTGGACACTATTGATGCAATCTTGCAGAGTGCTATACTTGCGCACAGAAAAGTCGTTTTCCTTTATCCTGTCAATTAAGCTGTCTAATTCATTGCCGTTGGTTCTGGAATATACTCCTACCCTTATTCCGTAAAGGCCGCTGTTATTAAAAGCAAATCCTAATATGAGCACTAGAATAAACGGACCAAGAATAATTACAGAAAGAGAAGTTTTAGACCTAATTATTCTCCTAATGTTTTTTTTAGCAATAATGATTGAGTCTTTCATATTAACCTTCAAAGTAGCAAAAGAAATCTTCTAGTGTCGGCTGCACAAAGTCTATATCCAAGACAACATCACCTATTTTTTTTAGCCCGACCAGAATTATTACCAGCGTTTCGTGCACATTAGATGTGAGAATAACTAACTCCTGTTCTGTGTAATTTACAGAAATAATGCCTTGTGCCATTTTTAATATTTCCACTAATTGTGGATATAGTTTATTGCGCGTTTTTATGTGTAATTTATCTCCCTGCAAGCATTTTTTATGCAGTTCGTCAATTGTTCCCTCTATTACAACTTTTCCTTGTTTTATAATAATTATTCTGCTACACAGGCCTTGAATCTCTGAGAGGAGATGATCAGCTATAACTAATGTGATTCCTGAAATATTTATTTTTTTAATAAGCTCAATTATTTGCTTTCGCATAATTGGGTCAAGCCCGGCTAGCGGCTCATCTAATATTAATAATTCGGGGTTATGAAGAATGCTGCATGCAATATCCGCCCTTTTTTTCATTCCGCCTGAAAGAGATGAGACTTTAAAATCTCCCTTATCTTCCATGCCAACTATCTTTAAGAGCCTAGCGCCTCTTTCTAATGCGACTTTTTTGCTCATTCCATACAGGCTTGCAAAATACACAAAATTCTCAAAGATGGTAAGCTCATCATATAATGAGCTTTCCTGGAAAACATATCCAATTGTTTTTTTATTCTTTAAGATGGCGTCAGCTGCATTTATGCCATTTAGCAATATTCTTCCGCTAGTAGGAGCACTGAGGCCTGAAAGTATTTTAAGGATTGTTGTTTTTCCGCAGCCGCTGGGCCCAATTATTCCGCACGCCTCTCCCTGTTTTATTTGAAAAGAGCATAACTTAAGAACTTGCGCGCCATTATATTCTTTAGAAACATTTTCAAATGCAATTATTCCCACAATATTTTTTCAGAGTAAGTACTATATAAATTCTTCGAACACTAAAAAGTGAATTATTGTTTTTTCATAAAATTTTTTTCATACAAAAAGACGAGGTTAAAACCACCACTTCAAATTGAGAGAGCACCATAATTTATCATATTTTTCTGAATATTTTCCATAATTATTTATAGATTATTATGTTTTCTATATAATTAAGAATTTGCACTGATGCTATAATTACAATGGAAGAAACAACAGGCCGAACAGTCGAATCAGTTATGTCGGGAGTAGTTCTTTTTCAGGACTCTAATTCTAACATTTTTGAGATTATTGACCTTATTGATAGGAATAATGCTGATGCTGTTGTTGTTTTGCATAATGGCGTTCCTAAAGGCATAATTACTGAATCTGAAATTGTCGGCGCATTGAATAAGCAAAGAGATAATTTCACAAATCTTATGGCGCACGAGATTATGAGAACTCCTGCTCCAATGATAAAAAATGACATTTCAATAAATATTGCAAGAGATATTATGATAACGCAAAATATGCTAAAGCTTGTAGTTAAAAAAAATGATGAAATAATAGGGCTTCTTACACAGAAAGACATATTAAGCTATTTATTCTAACTTCTTTTTTATCGAAGCAACCTTTCGTATAAGATTTGAGGTGATATAAATGATTGGCAAATTTAAGTTTATTCCAAATATATTTGGCTGGGTAATTATTACAGCAGGCTTTATTATAATGGCAGCGCTTCTTTATGCGCTTCCTCTTTGGCTTATATGGAACTGGACAGTCCCCAGGCTTTTTGGCGGTCCAACGCTCACTTTGCTTGATGCGTTCTTACTGAATATTTTAACAGGGATACTATTCAAGTCAAGGACAGAAAATAAATAGAAAAACTTATTTTTCGGTTGGATTCCTGCAATATGGGCAAAGCGCTGGTGTTTTTGTGACAACATTATATGTGAATTTATAGCCGCATTTGTTGCAGGCTGCCTTTACTTTATCACTTCCAAGAGCATCAAGGTCAATTTTTTCTTCTGTTTTTTGCACTATAAAGCTAGGCTTTTCCTGCGATGGCGATGTCGTTGCAACAGCGTGCTTTTCGCTCTCCTTTGCAGACGCAGCCATGCCTTCTTCTTTTCTTGCCTTAATTTCGCTATGGACCTGCTCTTTTATCTTCCTGTCTTTGACGCAAGATGGGCATACCATTACTTTGAATACATGATCCAAGACAAAAGAATCAGCAGAAGCACTCCTGCCGCATTTCCTGCATTTTACTTCTATTCCTCTTTGCTTCACTTAATTCACCTGATTAAAAATCATATCGCTTGTCCATGCTTTCGTCAATTAGATTTGCTGCTCCTTGATTTGACTTAAGCTCAAGAGTTCCTGCTCTTCCGCAATATGGGCATGCGCCTACTGCAGCAGAAGCTTTTCTTTTAAAACTGTATTTGCATTTAGAGCATACATATTCAACATTTTCCTCTCGAGAAGCAAGTTTTTGCTCTTTTGTCTCCGGCATTTGCGCTTTATTTGGATTTGCCTTATTAAGACAGTTTTTGCATACAAGCTTATTTGATTGTGTATATCTCATATCCGTGACAGGATAAGTTTGCCCGCACCTATAGCATTTAAGAGTATTGTCGCTCATTTTCTCAACCTTAATAGATTATGCAATTAATCATTGTTTTTAGATTTAAATAGATTACCTTTTGAGAGGCAGTATTTTGCAATCAATCGCACCGAAACTATTATATATAATCTGTATGTTCCAAAAGAAAATATGGGACGGTAGCTCAGCCTGGGTCCTCTTATTTGAGAGTAATCTCTAATAGGCAGGAAAGAGCACATGCTTCTAATAAAAGCAGCTTAGACGGCTGAAGACCGTGGAATCAAAAAGAAATTCTTTTTGATGCGGAATGTCACGGATTCAAATTCCGTCCGTCCCATATTTTCTTTTAAATTTCTAAATTTGTTTTTAGATAAAAAGAGAAAAATACATTGGAATTTATCCTAAATTCAATCCATTCATGACCATTCCTGCAACTAGGTTAAATACTAAAATAACACACAGCGAAATAAAAGCATATAAGATTGTGCTTTTAGGAATGTTTTCGCCAAGCAGGTATTTTTCGCTTACAGAATCCACTCCGTTTTGTATTGAGTTAATTAATCCTGTCAGTATAAAGACCAGTTCAATAATATAAACACCGACAACAACCTGAAAATAATATGTAGGGACGCTGTCGCCAAACATATCCATAAGGCCGCCAGCACTGCTCATTGCAGTTCCTCCTGCGCCATCTTTGCCAAAATCTGAGAGTTGCTGGCCTAGTTTTGTTAAAATAGATGTAAGCATTGATGTTATTCCAATTACTATTCCTGAAATAGCCGGAGTTAAAAACCTGATTTGAGAGTTCATGCTGCTGATAATTTCTGCCATTAGGTCTTTTAACCTTTCATCAACTTTGTGAATTTCCCTTAAATAAATTGATATATTAATTAAAGCCTGAGATGCGATTTTCGGACCTTTTTTTGCACTTTCAATAAAAACTTTCATTGAACTTTCAATAAGGCTTGATGGAAACTGCAATAACGCTCCGTGATTTGGGTCAAATATTGCCCTTTCAACACCAAGGCCGAATTTTGTAATATTTTCGTTTACTAAATCAAAGAATTTTCCTGAGTTTGATCCCTGCATTAATTCCGATACTCTTCCAAATGCCATTTCGGCTGGAATTCCGTCACCAATCCTATTTCCGAGCTGAAATAATGCAGATGCAAATTCCTCTTCAAGCTGTTTTGACTTATTTCTGATTTTAATAATATCACCAGTGCTCAATTTATAATAGTATCCTATGCCAAGGCCGAACGCAAGGGTGACAAATATGCTTATTAACGACGAACCAAGGCCAAAAGGGCCGATGATTTTTTCTGCGTTTGATTTACTAGGTTTATACCCAAGAAAGGTATACTCTGCTTTTTTTCCTTCTTCAAAACTATTTACAGTGTGGATAGGTGGATTTGATCTTGAGTTATACACAATATCAAATGATTTTTGCTCAGTCTTATCAAACGTATGAATTATAAAAGGAGATAATCCAACGAGCATTAATACGACAAATATAGATATAGAAATGAGTAATGGAGAAAAGGCTATTTCAAGAGGGCCAAGTTTAAGCTTGCTTTTTTTAATTTTTTTTAATTCAGGATGATTTGGAGAAATATCTGTTTCGCCATATCCTGTTGGTCTTTTTGAAAGTATCATTTTTCCAAGATATGCAACCGAGGCTGGAATAACAATATTATATAATACAGCTATATGATACCAATCAACACCTTCCATAAAGCTTATTGCAAGAGGAAGAATGACTAGGCCAAGAATTGGAAGGATTATTCCAAGCATATGAAGCATGTTCATTGGAGACTGAAGGTCATGTGCATAATGAAGCATTTTTTCATAAGTTTCTTCAAGTATCAATGAAAGCGATTTTTCAAGCATCTCTACTCTTCTTTCTTCAGTCGGCTCATACAGGGAGCTTTCAATTATATGAATAGATTCAACAAACTCCATGTTCCATTTTCTCCAGGAATTAAGATAGTCATCAAATGATTCTTTTATGGATTCAAATTTTTCAGTTTCAACATTCCACAAAACTTTTTTTAAGTCAAGAGATAATGGCGGAGATAAATGATCTGCTGTGAATTTAATAGCCATCTCAAAGTTTGAGGTGTGCCTCATGTATGACACTATATAAAATATGCAAAGCACCATCTGGTTGCTTGCTTTTAGCCTATAGCTGTTTGAGAATATAAAGGGAAGGTTTGTCAGAGGGATCATTAGAATAAGGCCAGACATAATAAAAAAAACAGCAAAAAACAGGCTTCCTTTTCCAAAAAAAATGTAAGGAAGAATAAATGTTGCCATTACTCCGCCGAGAATAAAAAACATTGGAAACAAAAGCGAAAAGCTTGTTACACCGGTTGGCGTTACATTAAGATGGCATATTTCAATAGCTTCTGTAATATCAGCAGCTTTTGATTTATCCGGTGCAATCTTAATTATTTTTTCAGACCAGTTGCATAGCTTTTCATAAATTGTTAGATGGCCAGGAAGAAACTGATCCTTAAAATCAAGATAGTCCTGGGAAATTGCGTTTTGCTCAAGACTTGGAGTATTGCCAGACTCAAATTGTGATTTTAGCTTATCTTTATATTCCTTGTAAAATGAGTCATAAAGATTATTTTCTGATGAAGGCACCTTATTTTCTTTGTCCATTACATTATTCAATTGTCGTCTGCTTTAAAATAATTTACTTATCACTGACTAAGAGAAACATTGCAAAAAAAAAGCAGTAGTAAAATTATTATATATTCTTCTTTTTTGCATCTCTATGAAAATTAGCATTATTATTCCAACACTAAATGAGGAAAAATTTATTGGCAATACAATCACTCAGTTTCTTCCGTATACAATACAAAATGGTATTGACATTATTGTTTCAGATAATGGGAGCAGCGATAAAACAGGAGAAATTGTGCGGCGCCTTGGCGTTATGTTTATCCCAAATAAAGGCAAAAGGAGAACAATCGGCGAGACAAGGAACATAGGAGCAGAGCATGCTCTGGGAAATATCCTTTTGTTCTGTGATGCAGATACGCGAATTAAAGATGTTAAGGGATTATTAGACGAAATATTAATTATATTTAAAGACCAGAATATAGTGGCAGCAATGCCCAGAATTGAGATAATGCCTGATCAATTGGTATGGACGGACAGGATATATCATTTTATCTATAATAATACTGTCTGCTTTAGTTTTTTTCTTGGAATGCCATTTGGAGCTGGCCAGTGCCAGATTGTCAGAAAAAGAACGTTTAATGAAATTAAAGGATACCAAATAGGACAGGTATTCGGAGAGGATACAACGCTGTTTCGGCGAATTTCCCGTTTAGGCAAAATGAAGTTTCTAAAAAATCAGGTTGTATATGAATCACCAAGGCGTTTTAGGAAACACGGATATATTGTGCAAGCTGCAAAAGGTACCGCATGCCATCTTAAAAGAATATTCTTTAAAAAAGATCTTGTCAATGAATGGGATAGAGTAGACTAGAAAACAAAGAAGTAACTTAGTTGCTGTTCCATGAAAAAAATTTATAAATCGCAAGGCTTTTAGAGGAATTATGCAAAAGAGGGGAGAGACAGTATTAAATTTTGTTTTAATGTTTGGAATTCTTATTGTATCAGTGATTGCTTTTGCAAGCCTTCAGGGTATTTTTGGATGGCAGGGCAGAGAAACTATTAAAGAAAAAGAATTTGCATTTTTTCAAAATATTAAAAGCGCAATAGAAAGATCGATGCATTATCCCTCAGACTCTTACCAGAATGTTACTTTTTTATTAAGCGAGCCATTTTCTGTTACAATAAAAAATAACCAGCTGCTTGTTTTTTTTCCCAAAACAAAAGACAGCTTTAAGGAAACTCTTCTTGCATCTAATTTGAATATTCTTGAAAATGACTTTTCAACAACAGGAAAAATACAGGTACTAAGCAGAGGAAGAAATCTTTATGTTACAGATAAAATAAAATGTACACACAGTGATGGTGTATGCGATCATGGCTGCATTTTTTCAGATAAGTTAAGCCAAAGATGTGATCCTGATTGCTATTCAGGCACAATGAGAGATTATTGTATAAGCTACTGCGTTGATATAAATAAAGACGGAATGACCAACCAAAACGATGCTGACGGCATATGTGACATGGATTGCTATAATAATGAGAGAAACGGAGGCATATATGATTTTGACTGCATTGAAAGCAATGACGGGATATGTGATCCAGATACTCATCTGAATAATGATTTGTACTGCGATCTTGACTGTGTCGGTAAGCCGCCTGACTATAATGGCAATATAGCAAATGGCATATGCGATCCTGACTGTACAATATATGATATTGACTGCCCGCATGCAGATAATGACATATGTGAGCAAGACTACAGGGAAAACTGCATGAGAGACAAAGACTGCAATTGTGAGCCAGGCAAATCATGCAGATATAAATGCAAGCCATTTGAGGAGCAAGGCATAATTGGAGCCAGCGGCTGTGTTGATGATTCAGAACTAGCCCAAAGAAATAATGAATGTTTACTTAGTTGCGAATGTGCAGCAGCATTAGTTTGCACAGACAATCACTGCTGCAATGAAGGTGAATTTTTTGATCCTGCTGATTCTTTATGCAAAAGCTATGCAACAAACGGAATATGCGATTTTTTACAAGGTGAAAATTGCAGGAATAATGCAGACTGCAATAATGAATGTGCGTCCTCAGGAAAAATCTGCTGCATGCCAAGGGCAGAATACGAGACAAACGGGTGTGTTGCAAGCCTTGGCCTTGGAGAAGGTGAAGAATGCATATGCCCTGAAGATTGCGGAAGCGGCCTGGAATGTATGAATCCAAGCGATGGCTCTTCAAAAAAAGGATGCTGCCCTTCCGGAGTTGCGTGGGACGGTTCGACCTGTGGTGTATCGCAACCGGGATGCACTGGCAATCCTAATACTATTGACACTGCCGCATTTCCTGAACTATTTAAATATTCAGGTAATAATCAAAACCTTGCAGAGGCGTTCTCTTCAATAAGCTCAGGATTTAAGGAGAAAGGAACAACTGTATCAAAAGAGCTTCTCGCTGCCATGATGGCGACGCTGATAAAAGAAGTAGGCGGGTCATTTTCACCAATAGAAGAATACGGTGACTATTGCATGGGCCCAGGTTGTACATATAAGATTGCAGGAAACTGTAGAAGTTCACCTTATACTGGAGGATGCGATTATAAAGGAAGAGGTTATATTCAAATAACTCATGAGGGAAATTATCAGACTTATTGTGGCTCCGAATGCATTTCTGCAAGCCAAGATGAATGCAACTGCAATGGTCAATTGCATTGCCTCAACCAGAATTGTCCTCCGGCAAAAGCGCTTCTCCCTCAGTACGCAGGGAAAATATTTGCAGGTTATTATCTTGGTCGTGGACTTGTTGATTTATCAAACAGCAAACAGTACCGCGAAGTGGGCTATAGGATAAATGGGGCATATACTTATGGAGACTCATTTCAGGTTATTGCTAATGAGCAGCTTGCGATACTAGAATCAAATTCCCAAAAAACAGAAAACTTACTTAATGCGCTTAATTCAGGAGGAGGAGGAGGCTGCCCTCCGCAAGATGATACTTCAATGGATCTTAATAACAAAAAAATAGTTCTTTTCGGAGACAGCATAACTGAAGGCCACAGAATATATTCCAATAATGCAATTCAAACTGAATTAAATAAAAAATTTAGCGGCGTTAGCGTAAATATAATAGGCTTAACCGGGATGAGAGCAGACAGCCAGGAAACAAAAAATGCCTTTTACAATGATGTATTAACACAGGACCCTGATGTTGTCATGTTTTGGTTTGGGATGAATAGCTATGCCGGAACTGAAAGCGCCCACAAGAGCGCATATGATGAGATGATAAATTTACTTTCTCAAAATAATATTAAGGCAATAATTCTTAATCCTATAGCAACATGCCCTTCACTTACAGGCATAACTGTGCCAAGGCAAATTATGGAATATAACCGTGAAATAGCAGATTCTCATACTGGCGCTGTGCTTATTGATATTTATGGCAAGTGCGAGAATTTTTTTAATGATCCTTCGAATAACTGTGTTAATTATTATGTTGCAGATGGCGTGCACATAAATGGGAACATGCATGCAGAAATAGCCAAATGGGTTGCAAATGATTTGAGTTAAAAATATGCTAGCTAACAGATATGTAATTTTTGGTATGTACTTTATCATATTATTTACTCTGATGATATCCAATTCATATTCCATAGATACTTCCTGTGGAGATAATTTTTGCGATTCATATGAAACTTTTTACAATTGCGCAAATGACTGTCCTTCGGGCTCTCTAGACAACTACTGTGATGCCGCATCTGATGGAATATGTGACTCTGATTGCAATAATGAAGATATTGATTGTACTGAGTATAGCAGTTCTTATAAAAAAATTGAGATTAATTACTGGTCCTATGCTGTAACGCCAATCACAATAATTGCTGCTGCCGCTGTTTTTTTTATTTTGTTCAAAAAGATTAAAAGCGAAAAAGTTGAACACGATAACAATATTTACAGCGTAGAAAGTATTAATAAATTTTCAAATATTAATCAGGCACAGAAAAGAGAGGAAAACAAAGAAGATTGGGGCAATAAAACAGAAGGACAGATAATTAGTGATATTAAACAAAATGAAAATTATAAAGAATATTTCCAGAAATAGCAAAGCTATGTCACTTAGTGTGCAACCAATGTTTGCGATAGTAATAGTTATTTTTGTATTTTTTGTGTTGTTTATGGTTTTATCACAAAGGACTAATGAAGCAAAAACTGATCAGTATTTTTCAGGAGTTGATTACCATAATAATTTTTTTGTAGCCCTTCTTACAAATTCAAACTGTGTTTCCACAGGCAAGAGTTTCAACACAACGCAAGTTTATGAAGATATTCATAGCTTAATTGAAGAAAAAAAGCTAAGAAGCCTTAATTATAGAAACCAGGACTTATGGTGTGTTGAGAACTATAAATTCATGTACTCTTTAAAAATAACAGACACACAAACAAAAAGCTCATGGGTTGTTGGGCTAGATGATACTTCTAAAATATTTAGCGATGACAAGGCTTTTACAAAAATTAAATCCAGCCTTCCCTGTGCAATAAGATATGATGGCGGTGTTGTCCACAGCTGCATTGCAAGCCTAAGCACTTACCATGGAAAAATCCCTCAATTATATGGTATGATAAAAGAAAGATGCATAGCAAAGGATAATGCAATATATAAGCTTTATTCAGATTATGAAATTAAATATAGCGCAAATAACTTGTTTTGCATAGGGAAAGACTGTTTTTTCCCATATTTTTCGTGCAATGTCGGTGAATTTACAATCCCAAAAGGAGAAAACTTAATATACATGAAATACGAGGATAATTCTGTAAAGGTAATATAATATGAACTTTAGTTTATCATTTGCGCAAAATTCGAAAAAAGCCCAGTCCTCTGAATTTATGGGAATAATTCTGCTGGTTGTAATACTCGTTGTGATTCTTCTTTTCAGCAGGTTATATAGCGGCGGAAAAATTGTTTCTGAAACACAGAGAACTGTTGAAGATTCAAACAGCCTTTTTATTAATACAGGCACTTCAAAATTTCAGTTTGTAACTGAAAAAGGCGTTTCAATGAATGAACTAATGGGAACTTACTCCTGCTATGGAGATGACATTTCATATTATGGCCCGGGAATTGGATACATCAATATTTTTTCAGCGCTTAGAAAAACATTAAATAATTACTTTATGGAAACTAAATGGAAGCTTGAAATTGATGAAAAAGCCTGCTTAACTTCAACTGACCAAACAAGAGTGCTTGGAAAATGCTCGCCTCCTACTGGAAAAGAATATGTATCTTTTGAGTTTTTCTTTTCATTACCATGTAGGCAGGAAGTAGGCAAAGGAAAAATTTATGTTATCAAGTGAATATATAATTAATAAAACTTTTAAAAAGGTGAAACAAATGAAAAAAAAAGGATCTGTTTTTGTAACTGCATTTCTTATTGCTGTTGCTATAGGAATATTTATTATGATAAGCTCAAAGCCAACAACAACTACAACTTCAAGAGATATTGACAATCCTGAAAAATACGCTGAAGAAACATCAGCAACAATCTATGATGCCCTTAAAAATTCAGGAGCTCTTGGCACAAAAAACACAGGCCAGTATGGTGTTCTTGAAATAGACAACGGATATTTTATTAGTTATTCTGTAACTGATGTGCCATCTGTTGAAGAGGTTAAAGGAAAATTATCTGATAAGATTAAAGAGGTTATGAATGTTTACTTAAAAGACATTAATGGAAAAACACTATATGGGATGAAGGTAAAATCTGATGCCCAAATTGAGAAAATTACAGTTGGCGTGACTGAAGAAGAAGTTCTTGCTGGCGCATATGATAATACGTTTAGCGTCACTGCAAAATCAACTGGCTCAGTTGTTTTTACTCCGCAAACAGGAGAAGCTAAGACTTTTCAGCAGCCTGATTATAATGTGCCGATAGACAACTGGAGGTTTTGGCTTATGTACAGAAAGGTTAGGGCATGGTCGATTGATAACATGGTTGGCAAGGATGCGTGCAATAAAATGCCACAGTATGGAATAAGAGGAAACAGTATTGATTGTAAATATGCTCCTATTAAGCTTGAAACAGCAAAAGCAATTTTTGACAAGGATGTAAAAATACTACAAGAATCTTTTGATGAGGACGACTTATGTATCCAGAATTGCCCTGTAAAAGATCCTGATTGCACAACTGATGCGACAACACCAGGAACATGCGCAGCTGATAATTATTGCGCTTCGGGTTGCGAGCCAGTTGACCCTGACTGCCAGAAATGCAATTACATACAATGCACTTATGAATTTTTATGCGGCGAAGAAAGCGTTGACAGCAACCATGCTGGCGTTGAATACCCTTGCGGCCCAAAGCAAAGCCAGTATTATTTTGACTCAAATGGACAGCCTGATGATTGCCCTGGCGACTGTGTAGCAGGCTGCGAATATATCAATTCAATGGAGAGTTGCTTCTCAGGCGCTTGTGATGATCCATTTTGCCCAAAACAGGGAGCAAGTAATTATAACTCGCTTAAGCCAACATGCAATAGTGGGGAAATTAAATTTACTGCCCCAAATTATATCCCTCCTGATGGGCCACCAGAATGGTATGATGGTGATCCAAATGTTAAGCTTGGAACTTGCTACGGCGTTGGCACACAGTATAAATGGAGCCTTATAGCTGAAGTAACATGCAGAGATAAAAAATATGAAAAGCCGCTGTCAACAGCTGGATTTGAGACACTTCCATTAAAATTCAGGGTTCACCAGTATTTCAAGGAAAGAAAGCATGAGCCTTATGTTAATGAGTGCGAGCATAGCTTAGATTGCGTTGTAGGCCCTGGCGGAGGCGGAGCCGGCGCGGGCGAGCCTGACACAGGAAATAATGATAACAGTGATGATGATCCCTCAAATGATATACCTCAAGGATGGGATGGCAATTAAGTGAAAGCAAATAAAAAAAGAGGTGATATTCCTGTATATGTAATTTTTTCTATAGTGATAACTATTGCAGGAATTGCCCTTGTTTTTGCACTTGCTGGCTCTACTAGTGGAGTTGGAAAGCAAGTTTACTGCAAAACGCTTTATGACCAGTCAAAAAAATCAGATGCTTTTTGCGAAGAATACTTAAATCTTGCGTCAAGCAGATTAGTTGCCAAGCAGAATCATATTGATTTTTTTTTAGATAGGCGAAAAAAAGTTGACTATCTGCTCACACCATCTAATCTTTTTAGCGGGAAAGCATCCTTAGTTTTACCAAGCGCCTCAAAAATTGAATCTGCAAAAATGAAGATTGCGCTAAAGCCTTTTACTATACAAACGTTTAACACAGGAAAAACAAGCGAAAAACTTGTTATTCCGCCAAACAGGCAAACTAACCCTGCGCCAAAAGTTGTTATAAATTCACCTCCTTTGCAGTCAAAAGTAACTCATTCAAAGCTTGAAATATATGGCATGTCACAGCCTACAAGAGCAGATATTACTTATGTGATTGATACTTCATCAAGCATGTTGAATGAATGGAATACTCTCTGTACAAATCTTGGCGATGTAAAAAGTACATTAGAGGAAAAAGGACTTGACGTTAAGTTTACTGTATATGCCCTTGGAGCATCAGGCGCACAAGGAACATGTGTTGATGTTACACTAGATCGTTCTATGCTATCATCAATTATTGCCCTTACTGCTCCAGGGCCAACATACGGCTGCGGTTCTGATTATTGTAAGGATCCGTACGATGATTATGATGAAGCGTGGGCTGTTGGAACATCGTGGATTGCTCTAAATCATCCGTGGAGAAGCGGAAATGACATTAAGCGAATTGTAATTCCGATTGGTGACTCTGATCCGACAGGCGGAGGGCCGACAAGAAGGAATGGAGACAATTATTTTGATGCGAGATTTTCTGGAACTGAAGATACTAATCTAGGTGTAGTTCCAATAGGTGCAATTCAACAAGCAATTTCTTTTTGTACAAGGCCATGGCCAGATTGGACGTATGTTCTTCCAATTGAAGGAGACGAAGAAGGAAATGCAGAAGGATATGGCGTTGGCAGTAGTGATTGCAATTTTCCATCCACCTGCTACGATATACAAACTTGGATGCAGAGCATGATTGATGCAACAACAACAAAGCTACTATCCCCTGTGCCTTTTGAAAATAGAGACACAATATTAGAAAGCATTCTTGAAATAATGACAACACCTTACCCGAAAAATATAGAGATTTATATAAATGGTGCAAAAGTTTGGAATTTTATTCCTGAACTAAATGACAAAAATTCACAAAAAGTAATTGACACAAAGGAATTTAACGATGCTATGCAAAATTCATGCAGAGGCCAACCATGTGTATTAACTATTGTCAGTGATGAGGGAACTATTCTTTTAAACAGGTTAAAAATAGAATATTATTCAGATCCGTCTTCACCTATAATTTTAAATATTAACGGGAATCCAATAACACTATCCCAATTGCGCTATGACAATCCTGTTATTGAACTTGATTTTACAAATGAGCTTACTAGTGCAATGCAAAGTTGCAACAGGAACTTAAAAGACTGTCAAGTCTTAATTGAGCTTAAAGCAACACAAGATGTTTCAATTGCGATTTCTGACATTAATGTAAGCTATGAATATTATATGCTTGAAGATGAGCTTTTTGAAAAAATATTATCCTGCTACAAAGACTCAAACCTTGGCGCCAGCAAAAAAAATTTTTTATGTGAAGAGTTTGTTGTTCCAACTAATTATATTTATAATTATCCAATAACTGAAAAAACCATTACAGATATGTTAATAGATAAAAACCTATGCCACTTAATATCAAACAATCTTGTTAACGGAATAGCGGCAGCCTGTGGAGATTATGATAGTATTTTGTTTACACAAGATATTTATAACACAAGAAACATTCTGATAGAATATAACGGCGAATCTGGCCAGGTGGTTGTCAGCTAAAATGTCATATGTTGTTATTACAGGAACCAAAAGGCAGCAATTTGATACCCTTAAGGATGCAGTAAGTGTAAGCAGCGAAGAGAGTCGAATATATTTAGTAGATGGATTTGGAAATTTGTCCGCTGTTGATAGCGAGTGTATTGAGCAAACACTCAAAGCTGAAACTTCGGTTCAAAACCAAACTCAAAATGAACAGCCTGTGATTGTAACAAATAATCCAGGCAATGCAGCAGCTGACATTTCCAAACAGCAGGCAATGGATAAAAGGGAATCTTTAGTTCCTGTCCAAAAAGATGCAATATCTAACAATAATACTCCTCAAAAAATAGTTGTTGTGCAAAAGCCTGCTGAAGAAAACCTGCTTTTAAGAGGGCTTGTTTTTGTTGTTGCTGTAATTATTATACTTTTTTTTATATACATGATACTAAAGCCTTACCTGGAGGAATTCCAGTCAATAAATAGTGCTTTTTTTTAAGGTGGATGAAATGAGTAAAAAAGGAGATTTGTCAATTAATTATGCGTTTTTAATTTTTGTTTCAGTGATTGCAGTGTTTGTGATTATCGGAATGATTTCGGGCTGGGCTTTTAATGCCAAGAATATGATGTGTAAATTAACAGGAGAATGCAAGGAAGGAGAAACTCTAATTGACAAGCAGACAATAACTGTTGATAGTACTGATGGCAACAACGCAAGGTTTGTTAACGAGATTATCAAGCATTCAAAACTTTGCTTCACAAGGTCAAGTGAGGGCAGCAACAGGGGTGAACTTTGCTATACTGTTAAGTGCAATGCCCCTACGCCATTTACATGTACAGCCAGATGTAATGATATTCAGCCAGGAATAGAGGCATCTATTGGCGCAGGAAAAGTTGACTGCACTGATTTTGATTCAAGCAACAAAGCAATTATTGAATTTGATTATGGCAGGCAGGTAATTCTGATAAGATAACATTTACTAAAATGAATAAGAAAGCGGATTTAGCAATAAATTACACATTTCTTGTCTTTATTGGAGTTATTGCTGTTTTTGTTATTATTGGAATGCTTACAAACTGGAAATTAATCTCTGAAAAAGCAATGAATGCCATTTCCAAAAATCCGGAACCTGCACTAGTTGATTCAAAAATCATTGCAACTAAAGATATTTTTGCATTTAAGAGAGAAATAATTAAACAGTCAAAACTTTGTAGCGAGTATGCAAAATCAGGATACATAAAAGGAGAATTATGTTACGCAATAGTATGCGAGTCTAATTGCAATGTGGCTTGTTCAGATATAGACTTTGAAAATGAAGTTGGTAAAAACAAGGTCTCTTGCTATATGAATATGCCAAACAGTAAAGCAATTATTGGATTTGACTATTCAACCCAGAAAGTTGTTATTTATTAAAGCTATTATTATACAGAGTAAAACATGAACAAAAAAGGGATAGAATCAGTTGAAGTATGGATGTGGCTTGTTGCAGGTCTTGTTATAGGCGGCCTTATTTTTGTTTCAGGATATACTCTTTTGTCACAATGGTTCCACACTAAAGACATTGATAAGGCAATGCAGAATTATGCTCAATTAAGAGACTCTCTTGTAACTGTTTGTAAAGTAGGCTCAGAGCACCAGGAGATTAAAAGATTTGAATTTCCAAGAATTGTTACAAATATTAGCATTATTGACAAGCCAAAAAACTTAATTGGCCAGGGAAGCACTTTATGCATGGAAATTGAAGGCGAAGATATATTATGCACTCAAATAGATAAGGAGCCGTATACATGCAAACTGCCGTTAATTATGAAGACATTTGACACACAAAAAAAGAAAGGATTATTTGCTATGATTGACCGGGCACTTGGAGATTCTCAGGTATCAAAAATTGAATTTTCAATTTCAAAAAACGAGCTTAATTTAATCTGTATAACTCCTCAAGAATATTTTGATAGTGCATCTGTCCAAAGAAATATTGCTTTTGCAGCAGAAAACGAAATTTGCGATTCTACCTGTAATTGTGCATCCGGGTTGTTATGCGACAATAAAATTAACCCAGGCGTACAGGGCCATTGCTGCATGCCGGGATATTATTTTATAACAGGACAATGCACAGACCCAAGGGGGAATGGGGTGTGCGAGATTATGTATGGAGAAAATTGTGCAAGTGAAAGTGGATGTTCTTGTGCTTCATCTGGAACATGCTGCGCTGGCTGCTCAGGGACAGATAATATAGGTTGCTGTGCGCAGCCAAAAATTGCATGTGGAAATACATGCATAGATAATCCTACTACCAAAAAGCCAAACAATGAGCAGTGTCAGTGTGATTTGGAATGCGATTCAAACAATTGCGCAGCAAACCCTGATAATCCTCAAAGCAAGGCATGTTGCATGGCAGGATATTATTTTGACGGTTCAGTATGCAGAAAGCGCCTTATAGTTCTTGCAGTTGGTGTAAATATAGATTCAGGAAATATGAATTATTATAGAGAAAGAGCACAAAGAGATTTAGGTTATTTTGCATCTCATTCGCCTTTCAAAGAAGATAAATGCAAAAACGGTCTAAAAATTAATATTTTAGACAGGAATTGTGATGCGCCTGCTTGCGAATGGAATTATGTAAGAGGCAACGGGGCTGCAGGCTGCATGAGCAGTGTGCTTAACTGTGTCAGTGACCAGGATTTTGATTATATTGCATCAATAAGTGATGATAACATTCAAAATGGCTTTGCCTCAGTTCCTTCTCCTTTTGCAATATGTTATGGTGGTCTGCCCGCAGGTCTGGAGATAGCGTGCCTTGCGCATGAACTTGGACATCAATTGAAGCTCTGTGATCTATATTCAAGGAGCACTTATGATAGCCAGAATTTAAGGTTTCCAAGCTGGCAGCTATTTTTAGAGCCAGCCCCATATTCTGGTTGCGGGCATTCATGGGCATCAAGCGGAATTGGACCTGCGAATGCCTGCAATGTGGACTGTGCAACCAATCCTTCTGCATGCGTTTCAGATACGTGTGGAGAAAAAATATCAGGAAGTGCGCCGCCTTACGGGACATCAATCATGGGCGGAGGAGGCAACATTGGGTCAGGGCCAGGAGGAATGGTAGGAAACCCTATAGAATACGAGCCAGAATCATATTCATTTATGTTAAACAAGCTTACGGAGGCTGGTTATTGTGAACCCTAATAAATTATTTTTCATTTTTTTTATGTTTATTTTTCTTGCAGGTTTTAGTGCTGGAGAAGAAACATTATCACTTAATTTTCAAATTGATAAGAAGGATAATGTGGAAATTACAAATATTACTTATTCAAATGCAAAGCCAATAATTAATCAGGCAGTATCAGACTATTACATGCTATTTACAGATTCCATGAATAAAGAAGTATACAGGCTTTCTTTTTTTGTTTCTTTTTCAGTAGAAACATTTGCTCCATCTGACATAGATGCAACAACCGCAGCTGTATTTATCAGGGTGCCTTTTGAAAAAATAAGGCAAGCGCGCTACTTAAGCATATATCATGGCACAAATTTGTTAGTTAAGGCTGACCTGAAAAAGTATTTATGCAATAAAGATAACAAATGTGCGCCTGACAAAGGCGAGAATGCTTTTAACTGCATTGAAGATTGCGGCGACAAGGGCATAGTATGCGGAAATAAAATATGCGAAAATGGTGAAAATGAAAATTGCAAAACAGATTGCCAGGCACAAGAAATACCTGCAACCGCTACACCAAATATATTAACAGAAGAATGCGGCAATAATATCTGCGAAAATAATGAAAATTATCTTGCATGTGATCTAGATTGTCCGTCTGGCGCAAGTGATTCATTTTGCGATTCAGTTTCTGACGGTATATGCGATCCAGATTGCAATGAATGGGAAGATTCTGACTGCAAGAAACCCAAAAAAAGTAACTTTTTAATAATCTTCTTTACAGTCTTTTTAATTGTTATGATAGCAGGAATTATTTATTTTTTAAAATTCAGGAAAAAAACACAATGAAAAAAAAAGCGCTTGAATCAGTTGAAGTATGGATGTGGCTTATTGCAGGATTGATTATAGGAGGCCTTATTTTTGTGGCAGGATATTCAATACTTAATAACTGGTTTTATAATAAAGAGTTGCAGACAGCAACAGAGAGTTTTGCATTGCTTAAGACTTCTATTCTTAGTGTATGCAAGCTTGGAGCAGAACAGGAAGAGGTAAAAAGATTAATTCTGCCCAGGATTGTTAATAATATTTCTATTCAGGATTCAGCAGGGCTTAACATTGGAGTAGGAAGCAGGCTTTGCATTGATATTAAAAATGAGCCTATACTGTGCATTAACCTTGAAGAAGAGCCAAATAACTGCGCACATCAGGTTGTAATGAAGACTCTTGACTTAAATGATCAGAACTCCCTTTTTTACAAAGTGCAAAAAGCATCATCTGAAAATAACGCAATTAACATGAGATTTGACGTGACAAAAGAGTATATTGCAGCAACCCGGACTTACAAAATTAATATAGAATACAAAGAAGAATTCATAAGATAAAATTCACAGCGAACATAGTGGCAAATATGAATTTTCCTCAAAAATCCTAATTGATTTATCTTTAACGAATTCTTTTTTTTTGGTATTAGCATCAGTTGCATTGCATGAAACTAGGACTTCCTCAACTGCAGCACTACTTTTTCCATGATAATAATAAATCTGCGGCCTTTTTTTTATCGAATCAAAATATTTTTCAATATAAATCAGACAGGATTTTGGTGCACAAAGAATATAATTTCTGAGCTGGATTTTATTAATTGATACTGCAATACCTGCATCTTTTAAGGATTCTTTGCAGAATTCTCTTGCTTTTTCAATTTCTGCGATGAATTCATCTTTGCTCATTTTTTTTATTGATTCAATAACAGAATCGTAGCCGGGTTTACCTTCTCCAACTTTCGCCTTAAGCATCTTCTGATATATTTTCTGGCAGATAAGAATTTTCATTATATCAATATCTTTTTTAAGGAAGAACTCCTGTGACGACTCATTTATCCATCTTTTTGTAAAGTCAGATTTAATCAATGGGATTGCATCTTCGCTCCACTCCTCTGAGAATTTATCATCAAGCTTTTTTGTATATTCAAGATAATTTTTCATTTTTTCATTTACATTGCTGATTAACTCATCTATCTTTTTTTCAGGAATTTCATATTTTTTTATATCATTGCCTTTCTCTGTGAAGTAAAGCTTAATAGTATCACTCGCAGTACTGTAAATATTACTTGATTTAAGCTGCGAAAGCGGAACTAATAAAAAAATATCTCCTGTTCCATTTTGGTCATAACTGTTTTTTTTAAGCTGGATATAATTTAACAGTAACTCTTTGCCATTAACTATCATTTGCTCTTTATATATCGGAAGATTGGATACAAATGCATCTTCTTTTGCTATTAGCAGGCTTTCAGAAAGGCTGCATTTGTAAACTGCCCATTCTTGCCCAAGATTAATTTTTGGCACATTAAACTGGTTTAATAGTAGCTCTAAATCTTTTAATATTTCAATCTCTTTGTCCTCAAACAACCTGATTTGAGATGTCTCATTGTATTCTTCGCTTATTTTAAATTCAGTAATATCTTTTATAACTGAGTTATGGACAAGAATTTCTTTTACGACAAGCGACTTAAGCTTTTGCGCCTCTTCTTTTATATCATTAACCCTGAAGAATGCAGCAAACAGGCTTGAAGAAACATTTTTTTGGAAGAGTATTTTATCTACTACTGCGTTTTGCTCATGTATTGTTTTTTGCAGCTGGCTAAATTCATTAAAGATAAATCCTGTTTTTTTAATCTCATTTTGATTAATGCTTGTTATTTCCATTATTTGCTTTTCTATAATAGCAAGACCTTGTGCGCCTCTGTTTGCATAATCGGCAATTTCAGGCGCTGACTTTATTTTTTCCGGTAGCATTAACAGGAGCCCTTCCAGTATTTTCTGTGCTTTTTTCTCTTCATCAAGTTCTATTTTTTCCAGGCTGAAATTTTTTAAATCTATGGATTTAATATTAAGAATTATTTTTTCAACAACAGGAAGAATTATTTTACTATTTAGGCTTTTAAGTTTTATTAGGCTTGCAGTATCCAAAAGAAAAGCCTCATTTTGTACAATATCAAGCTTTGCCTGTTCAATGCTTGCATTGTTTAGAAGCTCTTTAAGCTTTGTAAAAAGCTCTTTTTTTAGAATGAGATTTGAAAGTTCAGCGCTAGTTGCCTGCTTTAACTTACTTTCTGGCTTGGCAAGCTTAACAATTTCTTTTTTTTCTATCATTTACAAGCTAATTAAAATATTTTTTAAAAGAAAAAAATAATTTATATAGGCGCATTGCATATGTACGCAGGGCTTGCTGGATTTCTAGTTGGAGGAGTTGTTGGACCTGCAATTGATTCATTAAAGCAGAACCTTTCTTTCCAATTGTATTTTGTAGTGATGCCTTCAGGATTAACTGCAGTTGTATCTACTCTGCTATAATACAGACCGCATCCATCTTGGAATGCAATCTCAGTCTCTTTGCTTCCAGGCAGAGGCTCAACCCCATTATTATTTGTATCTGGAGACAAACCCTCAATATCATTTAGAAACCTTATATATAAGTCTGGCCTGTATTCAGCAAGGTCTTTTCTGCATCTATTACCATCATACCTGCTCTTGCAGTTCTCAACCAAAACAAAACAGGGGATTTTTTCTTCGCAAAACCACCATTGTCCATAAGTCGCAGTGCCTTCTTTTCTTCCGTCCTTATCCCAGTCTATTTTATACATTGAGCTGCAGAATTCAATTTCAGTTGCAATGTCTTTAATTCCTTCGCACATTGCGGCACATGCAGCTTTTGCCTCGTCAATAGCAGCTTCTTTAGCATAGGATTGCGCAACATTTCCTGTTGTTTCTCCTCCCTGCTTTACAAACTTGAAGAACATGGATAATACAACCAGCGATATTATTAAAAGCATAAACAGCCCGAATATCATAGAAAGTGATTTTTCACCCCTTTTCATCATTTAAGCTCACCTTTTTTTTTCATATTGTAATTATTATAGGATATTAAGATAAAATCAACTTTATAAAGTTTGCGTTTGGTTTTGCTTGTTTGCGGGTTAAGTGATAAAAGCAGATTTCCCCGAAGTAAATCGAAAGAATTATAATGTTGATAAATAAGGTAATCCAATGGGGGTATTTACCCTCATTGGGTCGATTATCTCATGGAAGAGAATATCGACAAAATAAGGAAGGACTTCTTCAAGAAAAGCAT
>JAZDLQ010000088.1:0-15594 GCA_043801855.1 archaeon
ATACTGTAAACTATATATACATATAGTTTATAAATTTTTCGGTTTTGAAGTCACTAAATTATAAAATCATGATAAAAATGTATTCAAAGAAGATACAAAAAAAATATCGACGAGAACTATTTTAGAAAATCAACACATTCAATGTGTTAAATTGAGTAAATTAGATAAATTAATTTGTTTTCTTTGTGTGTATGTGCGGCAGATACTCTTTATTTCAGATATCCCAGACATTAAATAGGTGGATGGTTGAAGCAGAACAACCCTTAAAACCAAGGTATAATATTGCTCCATCTCAGGAAGTCCCAATAATTACGAATGTTGAGCCGCATAAAATAACAATGGCAAGATTCGGGATGATTCCAGAATGGAGTAAAGATGGTAAAATTGATTTTGCGACCATCAATGCGCGGGTTGAGACAATTACTGAGAAAGCAACTTACAAAAAAGCATTCCAGAGCCAGAGATGCATTGTTCCTGCAGATGGTTTTTATGAATGGAAAAAAGTTGGCAATAGTAAGATTCCTTATAGATTTACATTAACAACAGACCAGGTCTTTGGCATGGCAGGAATATATTCTGTCTGGAAAGATGAACTTGGTAACTTGATCACAAGCATGTCAATTATTACTGTTGTGCCTAATGAAACAGTGAAGCCTATACATGAACGGATGCCCGCTGTTTTGAAAATAGAACATGAAAAGCTTTGGCTTGGAAAAACGCCCGCAGATGTGCTCCTTAAAGATGTGTTGAAACCATATCCGGGCAATGAAATGAAATGTTATCAGGTATCAGATGCCATTAACTCAGCAGCTGATGACAGGGAAAATATGATTGAGCCAGTCTCATCTAAAGGATCGTTACTTGGTTATTGACTATTAATTCCTGCGCAATTTCTTTTCTATAGTTCTCATACTCACAAAGCATCGCCTGCCTGTCAACATCTATCAATCCGATTATGTCTTCACGCTTAAACCCGAATGGCTGCACAATCACAAACAAAGCCCTTGCCATAAGCCGCTTATAATTATCAGTGTCAGGCCTGCCGTCATAATCCTGCGGAAGGACAATTCCTTTTTTAGCGTATATAAAATATATTTTTTGCCCTGGCAGAAGCTTAATTCCTTTTTTCTCAAGTAATCCAGCTGCAATTTTCTGAGGTATATCTTTCTTGTAATCAGTCTTGCTTATCCTTATAGAAACTGCAAGATCAGATGGACTTAGTGTTGGAAGCAGAAAAATATATTTCCTAAGGGTTTGGCATAGATAGGAAAACATCTTCTGGATATCTTCTTTATTGTCGCAACTGCTTATCAGTTCAATTATTTTCTGCTGGAATGCTCTCACTACTTTTGGAGAGCAGGATTGCCTTATTTCCATCCCACGAACTTTAATCTCATTATTCAGATAGACACCGTAATATCTTGTCGGAACAGGCCTTGAGTCATCATTCACGCTTGGGAGAAATACAATCCATTTGAATATTCCTTCATCAGAGACAGGAATGCCTAGTTCTAATTCAAGCTCGCTGCATATCTCTTTAACTTCATCTTTTTTTATGTTGTCTTTCTGGATATAGAGCGAATCAACAATGCCATGTATTATCTTAAAGCCATGCTCTTCACAGATGGCTTTAGCCTTCATGATTATCTCTCTTGCAAAAGCGCCTATTGCCATGTGGCTTGTTGCAAGCCCAAGCTTAAATTCTCTGAATCGTAAATAGCCATAGCTTGTGACAAGGACCCATTTCAGCCCCTGGGATTTTATCTTATTCAATTGAGTCGGGTTTTTTTTATAATACATCCTTCTGTCTAGTAACGGCTTAATCGCTGTTGGGATGATCCCTTTTTTATTTAGTGATATCCTAAGCGGAATCCCTGGTATCTCCTGATAAGGCGGCTCTCCTCCATGCATAGTTTCAGGGCTTATATTGTAGTTGTAGATTATCCAAGGAAAAAGTGAGGAAAAATCAATCTCTGCAACATTCTTATGCAGGCCAACAATTGGATCAAATGTAAATCCAACCCTGTCAAATTTTAGCAATTGATGCATGCTTATAGGCTGGTCAACTGGCTTTTCCTTGAAAGGCACAAGATAGTTTTTATTTATTAGTTCGCCAACAAGGGCTGACTGGAATACTGCGCCAAAACTCCTGCTTGCAATCTGCTGCAATCTTGTCCCTGATAATTTTGCAAGTTCAATGATGCTTTCAATGTTGCATTCACTGCCAACAACTGTTGATGAATCAAGCAGGAACCTTCCGTTTAGCCTTACTGCATAATCCCTATACAAAACACGACCATAGCTGAAAAAAGATTTTCCTCCCTTGTACCTGATGGGCTTATCATCCCAACGATTGAATCTGCAGGCTAGCTTATGGACTTGCAGCCTGCCAATCAAATAAGGAAGCGTACAAAATGCGTCTTCCATCAGGATAAGATCAGGATTTTTTAATTCAAACAGAGCTACGAATTTTTTTAGGATATAAGACTCTGTCCCGCTTATAACTTGTGCATTTACCTGCATGTGTTTAATAGGATAGTTTGGCTTTATGCGTATATCGCTGTAAGGCACAAGCTTAAGGTCCATTGTTATCAATGGGATGCCAACTTCATCTTTTAGCGGGATAATTTTATCATCCTGTATTTCAACAAAATCAAATGGCTTTAGCTGATTCTGGAAAAGAAACATCTGCTCTGGGGGGATATCTGCATTATACATAGGCAGCCTGTATCTGGCTTCTTTTTCTATAGCTGAAACTATTCTTTCATAGCTTCCTATATTATAAATAGCAACTGAATAGACTTCCTTTTTTTTTCCAAGGTAATTATATTTTATTTCTCTTTTGTATTTCAATCCAAGCTTTCCTAAAACAGAATCAGCAAGGTTGCTTGCGTCAAGATATATTTTTGGAGTGAATTGTTTTTCTATCCGAATGTTATCCTCGTCTGGTGATTTAAGCCATAGGATTACTTTATTTTCATGCCTGTATGCATCTATTAGGAGAGAGCGCATTTTTTTCTAATTGCATTATTTCTTTTTCCTGTTCAAGTATTATTGAAATCAATACAAAAGCCCAAGTGTTGTAGCTGCATGCAAATGAAATGTTTGCAATGTGGAGCTTGAATTTTGAAAGCACTTTGTCAAATGCCGGCCTGTCTTCTTCCCTTAGCGATCGCCTATAATCCTGCAATTCAGATATTATTCCGTCAACTACCTGCCTCTGGCTTGTTACTGTGTGGCCGATTGATTTCACCCCCTATATTGTTAATATTTCATCTGAGAATCTTTTTGCAAATTCCTCATGCATCTGGTCATTTGCAATCCCCACATAGACAGGATATTCTACTGCAATATTTTTCATCAGCTCCCAGCAATGCAGAAGCACATTGTAATTCTCCTCAGGGTTATCGTATGAAAAAAGAGTGTGGATTGTAGTTATAACTAAGCATTTGACAGAGAGCTTATCTGACCAATACGGCAATTCCTTCAATGCATCCCTAAACCGATAGATCGCTTCTGCATTCATGACGTATACATGATGCATCTGCCACTCATTAATAAAGCCTGAAACAAGATAAGGATTAGCAGTGTTCCCGCAATCAAGAATCAAAGACGGCATGCATTCGAATGCTTTAAGCATAAGCTTCCTGTTGATGTCATCAGTGTTTCCTTTATATGAAATTAGAGGCATACATAATCTAATAACATGATGGTATTTATAGCTGGCGAGCGGATGACCAGTGGTTGTGGGATGTGGAGATGGCCATATTTTTAGTGAGTTATAAAATGTAAGATTAATATAAAAGAATAAAAAGGATGGACGTAAAAAACGATGTTTTTTGCGATTGTTGGGTGGTTTTTCCAAACAATTAGAAGGGGTGAGTTCTATGTTTAAATACTAAAGCAATTATCTTTTTTCCCCTATTTTTTCTAGAGAAAATTCAATCTCTTCGACATCTTGCATATAATCATAAACTGTATTAATTAATGTTTGAATAGTATTATTGCAGTTTTTAAAATATAACTTATTACATGAATCTAATCCTTTTTTAATTAATACTTCACTGATTAAGGCATGAATAAAAGATTGAGTTGAAATTTTCACATCTTTAAAATCAATAATAATTTTATCTTCCGTATCCAAATAGGGTAATATTTGTTCAATTCTTATTTGTTTTGCTATATCTTTATTTTCTGCAAAATCACCTGTTTTTTCATGTATTAATATAATCATATGAAGTTTGGCCTCCTAAATCTATTTTTTTTTCTCCTTTTAATTTCTAATCTAGCAACATTACTTATCTCTACAAGTAACTCATTAAGTTGTTGGTTAGACTCAGTAGAGATTTCTATACCAATAAGCGTTCCATAAAACAAAGGTAAATCTTTTTTTATGGTTGCTGCGATTTTAGGGTTTGCATTTATTTGGATTTCCTGATTTGTTGGTGTTTTTTTTACAATGTATGAAGTATCTCCTGAATAAAGAAAAAACTGACCTCCACTTACCTTTGCCATGTTCATAGAAAAAAATAATCCCATTCCTGCATTGTCAAATGTTCCTTCAATCTTTCTTGTTGTTCCAGTTATTCCTGGTGTGAGAGCTAAAAGAATTGCCTCTTCATGAGTCTCTGTGATATGTGATTTTTGTATACTATGCTTAATTCCAATACCAACATCACAAATTCCGAGCTCAACCTGCTTTTTATATGGATTATATCTACCACAAACAAATGCACCTAAATGTGAATCGGAGTGTTCTAATACATTTCTTACTATTTCGCTAATTACATACTTAATAATATCTGCTTTTTCTTGAGTTGTGTGTAATAATGGGACTAAATCCCTAATAAAATTAGTTAAGCTAATACTATTAATAAGTTGAGTTAATGGTATAAATTTTCCAGAGCTTTCTTCATCTAAAGAGGATTCAAATGATAGCATTAAAATCTTATAAAAGTCCATCTTAACTAATTCTGCTATTAATTTGGAATTTCCTAAAGAAAGATTAATAGTCCCACCATTAGTCTGAACCTTCATTGCTTGTGCCATGATAAAACTTAATGCCAGAGGAGGTATTGATGTAACTCCATTTGAACTAAGATTAATTATGCCTTCATCATCTAATGTTGTATCACTTAAAAAAGAATTCATGCCATCAAGTGATGATATTTTTGATAAATTAATATCCATATTATTTTTCCGTTTCGTCTTTAAGAATATAGTTTGTCCATCCTGCTAGACTTCTATCATTAGAATTATACTTTTTTAATTTATTAATCTCCTTATTCAACAATTCATAATCCAAGTACTTTATTTTATTAATCAATCTTAATATAGTAACTACTCTAGATGAGGATTGGTAAATTTTCGTATTTAAATTCATACTAAATTCGTGGATCTCTTTATTTGTAGGTAATACTTTTTTTGTAACTAATTCATCATAAAATTCTAATAATAAATGATATTTGTTAGCATCTTTTTCCCTCAATGATCTAATCCCATACGGAACAGTTAGATATTTATTAGTGTTCGTCCCTCTTTTAGTTTTTTTTGATTCAATACGATTACTTATTTTTCGAACGATAGAATTTAAGGTAGGATTATCATTATTATCTAAAACTAACTGAATTGTTTTCTTATCATATTTATTAATCACTGCTAATAGCTCTTGCAACAATTTTAATTCTTTGTTTGTGGGCATAAATTTATCCTCTCAGCCAGTTCATCAGCTACCTTTGATAATTTATTTATTGGTTGATATTGTGAGTAGGTGGTTCTAAAAATGGGTTGGCCTTCTCTTGCACCTCTTGGGTAAGAACGCGAATATGTTATTTCATTATTAAATACATACCAATTATTTTTTTTGGCAATATCTTTAACTTCAGATTTTACTTTAAATTCTTCAGTAGAATTATTAGAAGTAGAGTTAAAAATAACTCCTGCGAGTTTTACTTCTTTTTGAGGATGATGTAATTTAAATTCTCTTAATGAATTAACTAGTAAAGGTAATCCTATAGAGGATAAATATTCAGGCTTCACTGGTACTAAAATAAAGTCACTTGCTATATAAGCGGCAGTTGTTAAAAACGATTCAGTTGGTGGACAGTCCATAATTATTAAATCATAATCATCTTCAAATTTTGATAAAGTCCTGGATAATAAATTATCTTTGGTATTTGGATTTCTAATAGAAAAAGCCAATTCCAATCTTGAAGGAATCAAATCAATTCTATTCCCACCAGAAAAATTGGTTACATTATAGATTAGTTGCTTATCATCAATCTCTACTGGTTTAGGTGACCTTGGCGTTTGTGTATATTGTTCAAAAATATCCCAAGTGGTAGGAGAATTGTTGGCTAAAATTTTTTCATATTCTTTTACACCTACCAAATATTGGCTAGCGTTAAATTGAGGATCTAGATCAACAACCAAAATTTTTTTTTTCCATTTACTAATTGCTGAAAAGTACCATGCTAAGTTAACAGTTAAGGTGGATTTTCCTACACCTCCTTTCATATTCAAAATAGATAACTTTATTGTCAATATGTTTCACCTAAGTAGGATATACCAAATATAAACTTTATGATATAATAAAGTTTACTATTTTATTATATAAGGATATAAATTTATCGTATTATTTATATTAAACTCACTCTTTGAGTTATTTAATTGAAGTATCACTTCACTCACTTAATAAAGTCTGACGTGAATTTACTCCATGTTCCGAAAATGCTTGATCTCAGCTGATGTAATTCTCCCCTTCCACAACAACCTTTTTAACCACATCACCAATCCGATATCTAATAGCGTGATATAAAACATGTCAAACCTAAGTAATCCGCAGGATGTAAGAAAATTCACTGACTGGCTTGTCTCTGAGAATAAATTCAGCCCTGACAAGGCAATCTGGTTCTACAATACTTTTACATGCCAGTCAAAGACTCCGCTGACGTATGAGCAGATGGTGCATAGCTTTAATGAGTATCAGGAGAACCATCAGAAAAAACAGCCTGGCGTAAGCAAACCAATAGTTAATGATGTTGAAGATAAGGCAAGAAAGCTCGGATGCAAAAAGCAGTTTCCCGACTGCCCTAAAACATTAAATTCAAAGGATTGCGCAAGATGCCCTTTTTTCCCTAAAGGATATTTCTAGTGAAAAAATTTATATAATTCTCAATCTACAGTATAAAATGGTGAATTCACATGGAAAAAGAAACAAAAGATACTGTTAAAAAAAACACTGTTAAAGAACATTTCATGAAGTGCCATCCACACCATCATCCTGGACATGCTGTCTACGGGCTTGGCTTTATCGGTGCAGCTGTTTATTATATAACGACCGCAACAAGTTTCTGGATGGGCATATTAGGCGTCTTGAAAGCAATGGTCTGGCCGGCATTCCTTGTATATCACCTGATGAAAACACTTGGAATGTAAAATCAGGTAAATCCAGAATTGCCAACATTTCAATGCCTCGACATTTACTTTAATTCATTCTTTTTTCTTCTTGCCTTTGAGTATTTCTTCAGCTTCTTTTTTTGCCTTGGTCTCGTTGTCCTGCTTCCATTTTAGAGTTTTAGCTGCTGACCGATATGTAACCCATTTGAAAAGCCAAATAGCTGCAAATAATACAATGGTTATCGCAGCTGCAACGAGTACAACAAAGAGTAGAGATCTTCCGACAAATGCCATTTTTAACCACCCTCAGCGCTAGGCAGGCTCATCAGGAAACTGCTGCCTGTAGGAGGAACAATAAGATAATCCGGGTAGTTACCAGACCATTTCTGTACCATTGCCATGTTGACAAGCTCTTTAGTCAGCTCCAGGCGTTTTAGCCTAAATCCTTCTGCTTCTGCCTTTGCATCTGCAAGTATCTTATACGCTGTACCATCAGCATCCTTTTGAGCACTGTAGAAATTTGCATCCGCTACAAGCTTTTGCCTTTCAACTTCACCTTTCTTAGTCTCTGTCTCCTGCGCCTGCTGATATTTTACTACATCTATCATCAACTTCTCTTTCTCAGCTTTTACTGTAGCTGTTGCAGCGTCATTGATTTCTTTCTTATATTCAGGGGACACATCAACATTTGCAACCACGACATTCTCAAGCTGCAAAAACTGTGACGGAAAATTTTTGACAATCTGAGTCTTAATTTCCTCTTTGATTTTTTCCCTGTCGTTCTGCAGATTTTCAACATCATACCTTGGAGTGACCTGTTTTACAGATTCGCTTATAATATTTTTTACGTTTAACATGCTTTCAATATTAGAATCCAGCGGAACTTGTGAATACAGCTCGTTTACACTTTCAGGCTTAATCTTCCAGTTGACTGATACATCAAGATAAATATTTCTCTTCTGTGAATCCCATGCTGCCTGATCTCCTGCAAAACCCACCTCTGTTTTTCTTAAGGCAGTTGAATATGTGATAACGTCAGTGAATAGACCAGTCCAGCGCATTCCGGGATACATAATGCCTTTGATCTCGCCGAACTGTCGCATTACTCCTATTTCGTTTGCGTTCACTGTATCAAAACCCATGTTCATAAATATGATTACCATGATCAAGACCACAATAAAACCAAAGCCGAAAAATAAAAAACCCTTAACCTTATCTTCATTTGTTGCCATTTTTTTCACCACCTTGCGTGCCATTTTATAATAGAATCTTAACAGATGCTAGATCTACATCCAGTTATAATAATATCAAAATAGTTACTTTTAGTTAGAACTAGCATAAGCATAAACAGTATTTTCTTTCTGCAATTTTTAAATTTTTTGATACGCTCGGAAGTTCAATGGCGCAAACTGTGGACTTCAGCCCGTACTAGCCAGAATTTCCGGCGTGTTCAAGAACACGCCCTGTGCTTTAGCCAGGCGGTTCTTGACACTTTGATTTTGATGATGTTAAATATGATTATGAATACCTTTTTAACCACATCATAAATCAGATATTTAAGTAAAATATTTTTAGTGCAAATGATAAAATTATAAAAAAGTTGTCAAGCTAAAAAACGCTTAATTGCTTGGCTTTGCTACTATTGGCTCATTTGTAATAAACCAATAGTTATATCCAACTGAATCAGATAATGGACCACATGTTGAAAATTCTCTCATATCAACTAAGGTATTGTATGCTGTTACAAAACCATGATGAGGAAACTGCTCATCGAGACTGGCTACTTTGCTCCTTACTGTATTATAAAATAATTCTAAATCTGATATCTGTTAGGAAACATCAGCCAATTCAATCCCCAAAATATATATACTTATTCTTACTAAAAATAATTCTATGTTTGAGATTTTAAAAATAGATAAAGAAACAGTTAAGGTTTGTAAAAAAGTAGAGCAAGACTGCTGGATAAATATTATTGAGCCAACTGACGAAGACATAAAAAAGCTAAAATCACATATTGAAGTCACTGATGAAATTATTAATTCGCTTAAGGATGGAGATGAAATACCAACAACTGAAGAGCATGCGACTTTCTCGTTTATAATTATCAGAACGCCTTATAACCATCCAAAATCCGAACCTAGCTATACAACCCAACCACTTGGGATAATACTAAATGATAAGTTTGTTGTAACAATATGCTTTGAAAAAAATGACGCAGTAGAAAAATTGAAAACTCTGCCCTTTGATTTTAAAAAATCACAATTTGTATTGCGCCTTTTACTTAAGTCTAGCAGGCTTTATCTTGTTTATCTTAAGGACATTCATAAAAAGATGATTATCTTGCAAGAAGAAATAGAAGTTTCCCAGAAAAATAAGGTAATAATGAACTTCTTAGAGCTTGAAACTTCCCTTGTTTATTTTGACACTTCCCTAAAGTCGAATTATATACTTCTTGAAAACATAAAGAAGAATATGAAAGTGATGAAGTACAAGGAAAATTTCCAAATATTAGACCAGATAGAAGAGGAAACTAAGCAGGGAATCCAGATGACTGAAGTATACAGCAATATCTTAAGCAACACACTTGATGCTTTTGCCTCGATTATCTCAAATAACTTAAATATTGTCATGAAAACACTTACTTCCCTTACTTTGATTTTTAGTATACCCATGCTGATTGCATCCATATACGGAATGAATGTTGACTTGCCATATGGACATGCGCGTTTTGCTTTTATATTTGTGATGTTAATGTCATTAATTCTCTCAGTAATAGCAGCCTATGTATTTGCGAAGAAAAAGTTTTTTGGATGAATATTAATCTAGAGATAATTTGTTTTTTATAAAAAAAAATCGATAAATACACTTATAAGTGTAGGCATATTCTAAACATTAACACCGACTGTTTTTAAATTAGCCGTTTTTTATTTATTATGCTTTACTTCAGTTTATTATCTCATTACAATTTTAAATCATTGCAAAACAGGTAACCCACAATGAACAGATTTGGTAATCTTGAAAAACCGTACTATAAGGAAGTATTGAAATGCAGGATTTGTGCTAAAAGGTATTTTGTTGAGAAGGGATGTAAGCTATATGAGCAAAAGCAGATGTCAAAATCATTTTGCCTGCCATGCTATACCAATTACATGGAGAAAAAGAAAAATAGCCAGATAGAATAAATCCAAAATAAAAATTAATTATTTTTTCATAGCCAAATTTAAATATAATATCATCATCTCATTTCTGATGGATAGAAAATCCCTCCTTCTTGCGAACATCTGGAAAATCAAGCTAATGCAGGCTTTATTGGGATGTTTTTTTATTGTCCCTATTGTTGTCTTGTTCTGGCAGGATAATGGGCTTAATATTTTTGACATAACTGTATTGCAGTCACTATTTTCATTAGCTGTTGTTATCCTGGAAATTCCTACAGGATATTTTGCAGACCTCTTCGGAAGGAAAAAAACATTAGTTTTATCAGGAATATTTATGACAGCCGGAATTATTGTATATTCTTTAGGGCATAATTTTATTGAGTTTCTTGCAGCAGAAATCCTATTAGCGTTTGGAATTTCTCTTTTATCAGGTGCTGACAGCGCTCTATTATATGACACATTAAAAGAGCTTAAGAGAACTGAAGAATTCAATAAAATCTATGGAAGGAGTGTTTTTTTCAACCTTTCTGCATTAACTCTTGCAAATATCGCCGGAGGATTAATCGCTAAATTTGATTTAAGACTCACTTTTTATTTAACAATACCTTTTTTTGCACTACTAATCCCGGTTAATCTGTCACTAGTTGAGCCTAAAAGAAGAAATATCATTCATGGAAAAGAATATGTAAGGACACTTCTTAATATTTTAAAATATACTTATAAAACTAAAAAACTAAGGCATCTTATTACATATTACGGTATTATTTTTGGATTTAACGGAGCAATCCTCTGGCTCTACCAGCCATATCTAAAAATCATTGGTATAGATATAGCATTATTCGGTTTTGTTTTTGCCTTATTCCAGCTAACTGCCGCGATATCATCTAATTATTCCCATGTTATAGAGAAAACTTTTGGAATGAAAAAATCATTAACTGCAATGGTCATAATAGTTTCTGCAAGCTACTTTCTTATGGGAAATATAATCTTTCCGCTTGGTTTTTTATTTGCTCTGCTACAACAATTTACAAGAGGATATTCAAAGACTGTTTTTTCGGATTACGTAAACAAGCTCACAGGTTCTGAAAAGCGGGCAACGGTGCTTTCTATTCAAAACCTTTTTGCGCGAGTAATGTATGCAATAATTATTCCTATCATAGGATTTACTGCAGAGAAAACATCAGTAATTGCCGCAATTAATATACTTGGAATAGCAACTCTTGTTTTTGGAGGAGCTTTTTTATTCGTGTTAAAAAAAGACAAAATTATTTGAAAACATATTTATAGTGATACTGCATTTTATAAAATAATGAAAAAAAGCCTTATTTTATTTTTTGCAATAATTATTTTTTCATCATTTGCAATAGCTGACGCTGGGCCAAAGCCAACCGCAATAATATACGTAACCTATGAAGGCAATGCAATAGAAGAAGATTTTAGGGCTGTCATGCTATCATGCAGGCCTCCTGAAAAAAGATACGATGATACTAAGCTTCTTCCACAACTGAATATAACTTTACCAGACTTAACAAAAAACTGCACATGGTATCCTGACATGTTTGCATGGGGAGGAGAATGCAAAGACAGCAAGTGCAGATTTGGATATATGATCCCAGATGATCTTAGGGTTGCAATCTATCTTCCGAGTGTAGATAAAACATTTGTCTCTGAAAGCATTTACAGGAGGAAATTTAACAGCATGTATACACTTGAAATATCAAAAGAAGGCAGCACAGTAATATCTGAAAGCGCAAGGATAATCCGTGCAGAGCACATCTGGTTTACATCAATCGCTCTGTTTGTAACATTGTTTTTTGAGGTTTCATTTGGCATTCTGTTTTTGCTAATGGCCAAAGTTAATCTTAAGATTATCTGGACAATAATTTTAGCAAATGCAATAAGTGTGCATATTGTCTGGCTTGCATTTACTGCTATTAGGAGCTTTTCCCTATTCGTAATTGCATCAGAACTATTCGCATTTCTTTTTGAGGCTTTTTTTATTTACGCAATCTGTAAAAAAGATATCAGCCTTAAAAAATCATTTTTATTGTCATTTATAATTAATGCTGCCAGCTTTTTATTTGGAGGAATAATATTATTGATAGTTAATTTATTGTTTGGCATTTTTCCATACTGAATTAAGATTATGCTTTAAAATACATAAAAAATAAAAGTAGAGAACATTAGTAAAAAGCAAAATGGACAAAAGCGAAAAAATAACCCTGATTGGCGTCGGCCTTAATTTTATGCTTTTTATTGCAAAGATTACAGTTGGGCTAATCTCAGGAAGCCTATCATTGCTGTCAGATGCATTCAATTCCCTTACAGATATATTGTCTTACACTGGAATTTATTTTGCAGTAAAAATCTCAAATAAAAAAGCTGATGAAACGCATCCTTTCGGACATAGGAGAGCTGAACCTCTTGCCGGGCTTCTTGTCGCAATATTTGCAGGAATCCTTGCTATTGAGATAATAAAGTCAGCAATAACAGGAATAATGAATCCCCAGGCAATCAAGGCTGAATTTGCTGCATGTGCAGTATTGATTTTTACTATAATTGTAAAAACATTCATGACTGTTTTTTTCAGTAAAAAGGGGCGCGAATTAAACAGGCCTGCAATTAGGGCAGCTGGTGTTGATTCAAGGAATGATGTTTTAATATCCGGAGTTGCGCTTATCGGCGTTATTGGGCCATGGATGGGTGTTCATATTCTTGATGGCATAGCTGCTATTTTCATCAGCTTATTCATATTCTATTCAGGCTATAAGATTGCTACAGAGAATCTGGATTATTTAATGGGGAAGTGCCCACCACCTGATTTTGTGGAGCACATGAAAAAGGCAGCTCTTAGCGTAAAAGGAGTCAATGGGCTAAATGATGTGAGAGCGCATTATGTAGGCAACTATGTTCACGTTGAAATCCATATTGAAGTTGATAAGAAAATAACTATCGAAAAAGCACATAAGATTGGGAAAGATGTACAGAATACCATCGAAAAGCTGGATTCTGTTGACAAGGCATTTGTGCATATTGATCCACAATGACCAAATAGAATATTAAGAAAACAGTTTTTTAATTTTGTCAATAATCCCTTTTTTGTTTTTTCCCTTTTTCTTTGATATTCCAAGGCTCATGTTTACGTATTTATTCAGCACATTCTCGCTTTGTACCCCAACAAGGCCAATCGGGTGCGGATACTCAGGACCAATAATAATGTACGTCGGAACGTTTTGCACTTCGTATTCTTTTGCCCTTTTTTTTCCTTCCTCAGTTGCCGTAGAAAATTCAGTATATGAAATGTCTTTTCTTTTTGCAAGATAAGGCTTAATCAGCTCTTTTGCCTTTGTGCAATGCGGGCAGGTTGGAGAAGTGAATAAATAGACTGTTGATTTTGACATGAAACTACAGTAAAATTAATTGTTATTTAAAATTAAGTGAGGTGTGTTTTTTCTATTTTATTTAAGATGCTGTTTAACGTAGTTGCTTGACATAGACGATTATTCATCAATACATTTTTATATAATAAATCACTTCCTTAAAAGATGAAAATAGTTTCCCAGCAGGAGATCTGGAAAAAAAGATATAAAAGTCTTAATATTGACAAAAGAATTATTATTGGCGGGCTTGCGCTTCTGATACTTGGTTTTTTTATTGATATTAAAAGGATAGGAATATTATGCGGACTTGTCTTTCTAAACTGTATGCTGCTATCGCTTGACAGGTATATAAGCATGCCTGTGGACCTGGAATTTTCCACTTTTTCAGCAATTCTATTTTCAACTGTTTATGGCCTTAAATGGGGGCTTGTGGCCGGCGCTGTTACTAAACTTGCTGCAATGTTTTATAATGCAAATATCAGGCTTGATCATTTTTTCATGATTGGAGGATACTGCATGTCAGCTGTTTTTGCGTCAATTCTGACTCCTTTCCATATACCAATTCTTTATGTTGGATTAATTTGTGTTATTATCGTAAATATATACATAGTTTTTGTCTCAAAATATATTACAGCGCTTTATGCATTTGAGATATTTATGTACGGCACTTCAAATATAATTTTCAATTTTCTTTTGTTCATGGCATTTGCAGAACCAATGCTTATGTTCATGAGACTATAAGAAAAAGCTTATTGTCTTTGTAAGATATGTAAATTTCTTCTACCAATTTCTTGATAATCTACTCTATGGTAACCATCAGGAGTGCATCTTCGAGGAATTCTTGTACCTGTGAACATTAATACATGAGATTTTTTTGCCATATGTCCGTGCACAACCTGCATACTTGCACCAATTCCCATTACTTCATCAGAAGTGCCACTTTCTCCGCTACAAAAATCACTCATATTTCCATAAGGTGGATCAGTAACAACTAAGTTTATTCTATTGCCATCTAAAACAGCTCTTACTTGATCACAATTAGATGCATCCGCAATTCCTACCAGAAATGGAACATCTTCCATATCTGTTAAATACTCTATCAAATCAGCATAAGTTCTTTGTCTTCTTCTGCTCATTGCGCCAAAAAATCTCTCTCTTCCTGCTCTGGTGCAAATTCTTTCAAGATTAGCCGCAGTTGTTCTGCAAGCTTCGTTAGATATGTCTGATGCATAAACTCCTTTTATTCTTCCTTTTAAAACCATGACTGCGCAAGCAAGAAGCACGCCATTACCGCAGAATGGATCGTAAATATAAAAGCCATTTGTTCCATTAAGATGACCACTAAGAATATTTAAGGAAGATATTGCAATTCCAGACGTAACAAATGGTGTACCTGGGTTTGTATCCAAATACCTGCCTCTATAAAAATAATGTGATAATTCAATAGGACCAATTGCAGGATTAATTACCATTAGATAAGGTTTGACAAATTTAGTATATATAAATGTTAGCAGTTTCAGATTTCCCCGAAGTAAATCGAAAGAATTATAATGTTGATAAATAAGGTAATCCAATGGGGGTATTTACCCTCATTGGGTCGATTATCTCATGGAAGAGAATATCGACAAAATAAGGAAGGACTTCTTCAAGAAAAGCAT
>JAZDLQ010000002.1:0-2835 GCA_043801855.1 archaeon
CGCATTGAAAAGTCTACGCTACCCTGCTCGCGATACGCTCATCTCGCTCACTGGCAAGTCCCCTTGTCAGCTTGATGTTTAAAATTAAGACCCTCACAAATTGATGACACCTTCAATTTCGCACTAACCTCTGTTGGGAATGACAAAATATAAAAAGCAGTTCCTTCTTGGTAAGATATATGAAGCCTTATGTGTTTAATCAGATAAAACAGGAGTATGATGATTTCTACAAAAGCCTGATGAAAAAAGGCAAGCTTCCTTTATGGGGCACTGAAAAAGGATTTTGGGGGGGAGTTATAGCTGATGAGATTTATACGGCTTTTAAAAAAATAGGTCTTCAAAATCATAAAAATTTCATTGATTTGGGCTCGGGTGATGGAAAAGTTGTTTTGACAGCAGCTTTGTTCTGTGAACGGGCAATAGGAATTGAAATTGATAACAGCCTATACAACAAGTCTATGGAAATGCAGAGAAAACTTAACATACCAAATGCAATTTTCTACAACGGGGATTTTAATGACCATAGCATATCTGGATATGATTATGTATTTGTCTATCCTGACAGCCCTATGCACAGGGGTATGGAAAAAAAGCTGCTGAATGAGCTGACAGGAAAAGTACTGCATTACGGCCACCATTTTCATCCTGAAAATCTCAATGTAGAAGACAAATTTGTGGTAAACGGAAATTTATTTACTGTTTATACTAAGTAAATAGCATAACTCCAATATCTTTGATTATTGTGTTTCCTAGTTTTATGTTATTCTTATCAATAATTTCAATTTCTTTACTTTTATTTAATAAATTTAATAATTCATTGTTCTCTGTCGATAAAACATTGTTGAATTTCAAAATGTGATTATCTAATTTGTAATCTTTTAAGATAAAAATACCATTATTTTCTGTATAAAGAACAGGGCTCTTAAGCATTGCTTCAAATTTATTTGCTAATTCGTGAGAATGATTTCTTATGCATTCAAGATTTGCTTTTGCAATTTCTATTGATTCTTTGCAATTAAAATTATGAGGGAAATGACTTAATAGCGTAATGTCAAAATACCTTATTGCATGATTTGTATAAAAAGGGAATTCGAAGCCTTTAGAATCAGTTAATGTAGGTAGTATGTAGTCATTCTGCAGTTTTTGCTGTTTTTCCCTGTTTTCAATGAAAAAATCAATACAGCATTTGGGATATCCTAAAAGTTCTCCGACTGCTTTGTCATCGTTCTTGCTTTCCAATAACTTAAGAAACTTTGATTTGTTTTTGTCTTTTGAGATGTAAATGTGGTATAATCCGGGATTTGAGTAATTAATTGGAACTCTTTTTACTATGTTTGAATACCCTGCCTTCCCCTTATCTGCTATTTTCATTACTTTAAAATCTGAGACCTCTAAATGCAGGTTTTCTTTTGCGCAAAATACTTTTATTTTTTCCAGCTCAGCTTCATTTGCATCAAGTCTTACTGTTTTTTTAACATCATTTAACAAATAGAGAATCTCCAATGATCTTGTATAATTGCTAAATATTCCCAATAATCTTTCCATATATTACATATAAACAAGACTGAATTAAATATTTTCCTTTTATCATTCATAAATAGTCCTAAATGTTTATAAATTTCTAATGGAAGTTCAGTTATTATGAAGTTTGATTTGCCTAAAAGCAGCCATCCTAATCTAGAGAAGTATGAACCGCATGAGATAGACTTGTCCTACCGGTTTGCAAATGATATATACAAAGAGATGGGCAGCCTGATAAGAGGTGTAATTATATTCGGTTCAGCTGCAAGAAAAAAAATTACTGTGAGGAGTGATATAGACATTCTGGTTATTATTGATGATACAACAATAAGCCTAAGCCCAGAAGTAGTGGAAGCTTACAGAGTTATAGTTAATAAGACAATTGTAAATGTTTCGACAAGGCTCCATATAACAACCTTAAGGTTTACATCTTTCTGGGACTATATAAGGAATGGGGACCCAATTGGCATTAATATATTGAGAGATGGCGTTGCTTTAATAGACTCGGGCTTTTTTGAGCCTTTGCAGGCTTTACTTAAAAGAGGAAAGATAAGGCCTACTTCAGAGAGCATCTGGACTTATTATATAAGGGCTCCAAACACACTGCATAACAGCAAGTGGCACTTGATGCAGGCAACTTTAGATTTATACTGGTCAGTCATTGATGCTGCACATGCAGCTTTGATGAAGCATGGCGAAATTCCTCCTACTCCAGAGCATGTTGCAGATTTGCTGGAAAATAAACTTGTAAAGAAAAAGCTTCTTGAGCAAAAATATGTGGATATTATGAGGTATTTCTACAAACTTATGAAGATGATAACGCACAGAGAGATTAAAGAGATAAAAGGAGAAGAATATGATAAGAATTACAAAAGAGCAGAAGCTTTTGTGGAAAGGATGAGAGATTTTATTGAATAGTAAAACATTTTTAAACAAATACTAATTCTTTGTTTTTATGGGCTTTCAAAAGGAAAAAGAAGAATTTCTTAGGAAGAAAGACAAAAGCAAGAAAGGCAGTGTAGATGATAAAATCAGAAAATTAGTTGACGGAATAAATTCCCTTAATGATTTCTATACAACAAGCAGCTGCGCTGGAAGGATATTGCTGCTATCTATTCCTAAATCAAATAAGAAGAATGAAGTTGAATATTTGTTTTGCTCCCACAAAAAAATAAAATACGTGGAAATAAAAGAAGTAATTGATTCAAAACTGCCTAAAGATGATGTTTGGCTAAGAGTTGATCCTGTAATACTGCATGTTGCATGCCATGATATTGACTGCGCTAAAAGATTTTTGAATACTGCAAGGGATAT
>JAZDLQ010000041.1:0-2225 GCA_043801855.1 archaeon
TACTCGTAATTTTTGCGATTTTGCATGATTAAATTATAAAAACTCAGATAGCAATTTTGACGGGAAAAAATAAAAATTGCCGCACATCATGCAAGCGAAGAAAAATTACTGCGTCATAACTTTCTCGCTGCTTGTTTTCAGGAGTGATTGCTCACCAACGCGGTCGGTTTCGCAATCCTCGAAAGCCAAGCATCTCGAACTTTTGCATGAGGAATTTTTGTGTGGGTAGATTACCTAACCGCACTCAAAAATTCACTCGCAAAAGATACATAACAAGGTTATGCTTAATAGTTTTGTCACCTAAGATGATAATTCCTTACGGAAACTCAAATTATTTTGAGAATTGGCACTGAGATTATATTTTGCAACCATCTTTAAATAGATACTAAATATCTTTAATTTTTAGGTGCTAACATGTCATTTGGAATGAAATTTGAAGAGCTTTCAGAAATTGAACAAAAAGTTGTTGTATTGGCCTTTGGTGTTGATTCTTTAGCAGGAGGAGACGCTTTGCACGAAAGCGGTACAAAGCATTTTATAATAGATACATGGACTTCAGGTATGACTCCTCCATATATTTACAATGATACAATAGCACAAAAATTAAGGGAGGTTGGCGGCGCTCCTGAATTAAGTGATAAAGATGCTATTGGACAATATATTGCAAGATATAGATTACATGATATTCCAAATGAAATAAGAGAGCAAATAAAACAATTAGATACTAGTAGAAGAACATACATATTAAATTTAGTAAATGCTCTTGAAATGGTTTTAAATACACTGGATGATAATGTTGTTTCTCCGTCATTCAATGAAAAATATAGAGCAGTAACAGGATTAAAGGAAGTTAGATTGATTAACTCTGTTCAATATAGAGCAACGCTTGAACATGCACTATCTAATGCAGGTTTTAAAGTAAGTGCTGAAAGAAACTTAAGAGAGACTTATTTAGCATGGGAAAAAGCAAAAGGCCACATTGGTGCTTCTGACTCTGCAGGAACTGGTCAAATAGATGGCAAAGTTGTACAACAAAGGTTTAATGAAACGATACAAAAACTTTTAGAAGTGGCACGTGAAAGATTATTTTCTCAAATGAATTTTGGGATATCTGGTTATCAACCAAATTTATCCGATGTTTCATTTGCAGGATTTGAATTTAAACCTGTAAACAATGTAACTTTTACAGGTTCCAGCATCTATCGTGGACAAGGTACAACAACTCCACTTTTGCAAGGATTATTAGAATATAACACAGACCATCCATTGACACCTGCTGAAATAATACACCTTGCAGGACACGAAGCAATGATTGGCCATTACTTTAGTTCAGCAATTTCAGATTTATTATGGCGAGATGGAAAACTTCCTTTTGAAGCTACAATGGGAACTATGTGCACAGCATCCACAGTTTACCAAGAAGGTTGGGCTGAAAATGCATTAGATATAATATATGGGTCAAGAGATGCTGCATTGGCAGGTATTGAGAATGATTTTGGAATTCATAAAGCAGATATGGAAGTTGTTTTCGCACAAGCTGATTTACAGAATGTTGCAAAACATAATGTTTCTATTCTTTACCAGCGAGAGGGAATGCCACTTGAAGAAGTTAAAACTTATCTTAGAAATGACTGCATCATGCCAGAGCCTCTTGTTAAAAAACTTTCAGGAGGATGGGCACAAGACCCAATTTTTGGTCCAATGTATGGTCCAGCTTATTTTGTTGGTGCAATGGCTGTAAGAAAGGCTATGCAGGAAGTTGGTGCTGTTGAAGTAGCAAGCGTTGGATTGCAAACAACAGGAAGACTTTCAGATGTTATGACATTTCAAGAGCAAATTTACAATTAATTTTTTTAGATTATGTATATATTAAATTATTTCATTCCGAATTATTTAATGCAATATTTGTTTTCAATGTAACCCAAATAAACTACTGTGCCAATTCTCTTTACGTACGGTGACAAAACTACTCTTCGCAAAATTGAATCGCTTCGCTATTCTAATTTTGCTCAGGTTTTGCAGGAGAGAGGTTTTTGGAAGGTAGATTACCTAACCGTTCTCAAAAACCTCTCTCGCAAAACAAGCATAACAAGGTTATGTATAATTATTACTCGGAACACCGACGAGGGGAGACATTACGCGACGCTAAAAACGAACGAACGCAAAGAGGCACACATTCAGCAAACTATAAAAATCATCGCAATCTAATCTTATCCATGCCAACC
>JAZDLQ010000069.1:0-2375 GCA_043801855.1 archaeon
GGGATAAACTGATTGATCCGCTTGGACAACATGAGAATGATTATCCACTCGATGCCAAGCAAACTTCCGACGGCGGATTTATAATTATTGAGTACACAGAAGACGAAAGCGGGACTGGACTAGGAGATACTTACTTACTCAAGATTGATCCGGATGGAAATATGAACTGGAGGAAGAGATTAGGGTGGTTTAGTGGATATCTTATTGACATAGCTTCCGACGGAGGATATATAATTATTGGTGAGAATAGAAAAGGTTATATCATAAAAATGAAAACAGATACAGACGGAAATGTACTCTGGACGAAAGCGATTGATGAAAATGCTTTGGGTCCGTACAATTCAATTCAGCAGACCTCTGATGGTGGATATCTAGTTTACATAAATCAAGAGTCTGATGTATGGGGTTCGGGGCACATGAATACAGATATAGTCCTCGTAAAGATAGACGAGATATCTACACCAAGACCTCCTATTGAAGAAAAAAACAGTAATAATTAAAAAATAAATAAGTGTGTTTAAATTGTTACTAATTTACTAAGAAACAATATTAACGCTCGCCCCCGAACTCTTCGGCTTTCTTCAAAAGCCTCGACTTCGTCTCGGTCTGCTAACAGCTATCGCATATGTTAAGATTTCAATTTGTGAAATCGCCTATCTTTAATTGCCCTTTCAAGTGAGCAGGGCAATCAAAAATATCATATTCAAAGACATCTTTACCTTGCTGTTCTTGAATGTATCTCTTGACTTGCTCTTGGGATACATGACCAGCAGAACCGCAGTAATAGCCTCTTGCCCAGAGATTATCAAAACCTTTGCCGAAGTGCTGTTTATATCCGAGATATCTTAAATCTAGAAAGCATCGTCTTAATTGAATTGATGTGTTGCCCTTCAGCTTGTGAATAATCTTGAATGGTGTTACTGTTGGTTTTGCACCTACGAATAAGTGCAAGTGGTCTGGCATAATCTCTAACGCTAGATTATAAATGCCTAATTCTTGGCATTGTCCATCGATTATTGCTTTCAGAACTTCTTTAACTTTATCCATAAGAACAGGTTTTCTGTACTTTGGAATCCAAATAATATGATAATTGATGTTGTATTTGCAATGATGAGATGTTCTCACCGTTGCGATTTTGCTCTCAATCTTGTGCACTTCTGGATTAAAGTGCTGATATAGTTTTTTAGTCATTGCGACCACCTCAATCTGAAGGTGGTTGCTTGTATCGTTAGGGGTTCTCGTTTAGCGAACCATACATTAAACTTTTAGCCATTAGGCGACCTCTCAAGAGGGAAAAGTTTAAGTGAAATGGTTTGCGTGAGAAACCCCCAGCTTTAGCTGGATTTATTTTGGGAGTAGGTCATTTTTCAGTTAGATTCCAACAGCAAGCAGAATTAAGCCTATGCCAAGGCCAAATATAACATTAAATATTTTAACATAAAAGGCGTCTTTTACAGAATGGGACAACAATGGCAACAGGCCATGGCCGTCCTGTACTATTGAGCTTACAAGCAATACTGAAAAGGGGATTATACCCTGTGCAAATAATAAAACAAAAATAATATGCGGACCAGATACAGGAATTATTCCAACTAGAGCAGCTATCAGGATTAATGCTAGTTTGTTTTGCGGCAGTATTGATCCAAGATCAAATCTCAGCATTAAAAAGTTTATTATTAGTATTGTAAAGAAAAGCCACATGAACAATCTTGGTATGTGCTCTTTGATTACGTGGTCATAAACATGTTTTTTTAAGAAGTGCCTGAAAAATGATTTTCCCTGCAAATCCTGCTTTTTATGAATCTCAATCTTGCATGGTTTTGATATCTTTAATTTTGTTTTTTTAATAATTTTGTCGGCTAAAAAGCCGGCGATAATCCCAAGAACAAGGCAGATAAAAAATATTAACAAAGCAGTTCCAGGTATTTTTGCAAGCATGATAAATGCTTCATCTCCTGCTGTTGCAACCATAACTGCAACCAGTGCACCAAATCCAACAATGCCATGTGCATAAGATGAAACAATAAAGAATGTGCCAAAACAACCAGGTGTAACACCCAGCAAAGAGGCTAGTGTGTATTGCCTTAACGGTTTTTTTGTAATACTATTGTTAATTTTATCCCTATATTTTAACTCAAAAAACTCAACAATAACCATTAATACAAAGATTATAAGAATTATCTTTATTGTTTCCAGAAGTGTTTCAACTATCATTGGTCTAACTATAAATAGGGCTTATTTAAAAAATTTGTGTTTAGAAAATGTTTTTTAGATTAGTTTATCTCAACGTATTGATTATGGTCTCCAACATATAGTTTTTCATTTGTTGCGTAGATAACATTCCGCCCTTTTATCATTTCCTTGTCAAACAGCAA
>JAZDLQ010000079.1:0-15680 GCA_043801855.1 archaeon
TCTTGGAAATGGTGCTATGGTTATTGCATCAAAAAAATATATCGGTTACAAAGCGTATGTTGTTATCAGAAAAGAAAAATAATGCGATAAAAATACCTCAGGGGGTGTCTCGCTTATACCTCATTACAGATGGTATCAAAATTTATATAGAAAAGAGGCTTATGCTTTATTGTGGATGCAAATCTAAAAGAATCGAGTGAATCAATAATTGGAATTATTCCAAATACAACAAGAAAAAAAGGCCTGTTTTCGAATCAATGCATAAATGTGATTATAACTGATAAGAGAATTATCTTAGCACATCTGACAAGCGAAGTGATTAAAGAAGAAGCAGAAAGAGTTTCTAAAGCCTCAAAAGAAAAAGGAAAAAATATTTTCTCAAGAATGGCGCAGTATGCTTTTTGCGGGCAGAGCGCATATAAAAAATATTTTAATATGGCTCCAGATGAGATATTAGCTGAAAACAAGGAAAATTTTGAAATAAATCCTGAAAATATTATTCATGCAAAAATAGATAGCAATAAGATATATAAGAATAACATTGAAACAGCAATTAATGTCCTTAAAATTAAACATACTTCAGGGAACCTGGAATTAAATTTTGATGATAATAAGAGCATCAGCGCAAGAGAGGCCAGAGCTATTTTTTCGCATGCATTCTCTAATAAAATCGAATAGCTTAATCTCCTTCAAAACTGACAAGTGAATGCAATTCATATTCTCTTAATTTTTCACGCCCTTTTAAATCAGGAAGTTCAATTACTGTAAGAATTGAATCTACATTACCTCCTGCTTTTTTTATAAGGGCGGCGGCTGCAGCAAGGGTTCCTCCTGTAGCGATCAGGTCATCTATAATAATCACATTCTGGCCTTTTTTTATTGCATCTTTATGTATCTCAATCTTGTCTGTTCCATACTCAAGAGAATACTCCTGGCTCAATACATCTCCTGGGAGTTTTCCTTTTTTTCTAATAGGGATAAAGCTTGCGCCAAGCCTAAGCGCCAAAGGAGCTCCGAAAATAAATCCTCTGCTTTCAATGCCCGCAATTACATCAGGCTTTTTTTTTTCTGCTATATTATAAAGCATTGAGACAGAGTGGTCAAAAGCTTCCGGATTTTTAATTAATGTTGTAATATCTCTAAACATAATTCCTTTTTTTGGAAAATCAGGTATTGTCCTTATATACTCTTTTAGTTCCATAGTTAAATTCCTCTAGCAGTCAATAGACTAAAAATAAGTTATTCAATAAAACACAAATATTTTAATCTATAAAAATTTAAGGGAAAATTATGGATGAAACGATTTTGCTAAAGCTTGCGCTTGCAGTTTCAATAATCGGCCTTCTTGCACTTTATGCTGTATCAAGAGTAATTGAAATAAATGACACAACGATTGAAAAAATTGCAGGAAGCAGTGATGATGAGCAGGTTAAAATCAAAGGAATTGTTGAAAAAATATCAAATAGCGACAAAGTAACTGTCATTGATGTTTCACAAAAAAATACAATCCAGGTTATTTTTTTTAATAACAAAGAAAATTTTTCAACTGGAAAAGAAATAAGTATCGCCGGAAAAAAACAGGACGGAAAAATTATTGCTTATAGTGCAGTACAGGGGGAATAATATTTTTCATTGTAGTGTAATAACAAAAGTATTTAAAGCATGAAATTACTTCGAATGAAGGGGAATTTATTTGAAAAAGCAATACAGACTGTTTTTTATCCTTAGTAAATTCATTTCAAAAACCAAGGCAAAATGGTCTGATGAAGAATTTATGGCGCTTATATCAGAAATAAAAGAAAAGAAAATTAATATTAACGAAACCCAGCTTAGAAAATTCCTTGACAAAGAAAAAGAAAGATACATAAGAAAAATGGAAAATAATGGAATGTCAGTTTCAAAAGAAAAGAATCTTATAAGAAGGTATGTCAAAAAGAATAAAGGTAAAATCAGTGATTCTTGCTCTGTTTTGTTTTACAATGAATTGGCAAATAAAGGATATAATAAAAGAATTGAAGCATTTAAAATATCCCTTGACTCGGAATTAAAAAAGTATTCCGGCAAACAAAAAACAGAGGCAGACGCTAAAAAAGAACAACATGCTATCTTAGAAAAAAAAGAGCTTCCGGCTCTTCCCACAGCGCAAGCCAAACAAGAAGTTCTTAGCTCAAGATATTCCCTCCTTTTAAAAAATAAGGAGGAGGAATTAAAAAAGCTTCACTGGGAGCTTAGGCAAAAAGAAGAGATTCTTGCTAAAAAAGATGACGAGCTAAAGAAAAAAGAAAAAGAAATATCTGCGGATAACTCTAAAATTGAGTCTCTCAAAGAGGCAATTTTAAAAGAAAAGGAGGAATATTCCAACTTAAAAGAAGAGTTGCAGAAAAAAGTAAAAGACTATGAGGATAAGCTTTTACACATATCCTCAAAAGAAGAATCTATTTCTGAGCAGCACTCGCTTGCTGTTGCAAAACTAAAAAATATCAATGAAAAAGAAAAACAGCTGGAATATCTCAATAAAAAACTGGAAGCAAAAAATATTGCGCTTGCAAACAGGTTTAAGATTTTGGTAAAAGCAAGAATCGAGCATGAGCATCGAGTAAAAGAAGGGGCAAAACTTAAAGAAAGAGAATTAGCCTTTGCACAGAAGAAAAGCGAACTTGAAATTCTTATGGGAAAATTCCTTGAAGAAAAAAGGCGCGTGGAGACTGAAAAAGTATCTATATCAAAAAAAGAAAATGAGATTGCTGCTAAAGAAGCAAAATTAATTGCAGCAGAAAAAGAACATGACGGCTTAAGAAAAGAAATATCTTTAATAGAAACTAAAGTTCTTAAAAAAGAGTTTGAGCTAAACAGGAAAGAAAGCGATATCGAATCAAAAGAGCTTGCCTTAAAAGATAGGGAAAGCAAGTTAAAAGATCTTGATAAAAAGCTTGAAAAACAGCAAAGGAAACAGGAATCAACTGAAATTGAGCTTGAAAAAAATAAAGAGCATGTAAATCATGATATTTCGCAAATGAGAAATGAGCTTTTATCTCTGACTAATGAGGAAAAAGAATTAAAAAAACTATCTTCATATATAGAAAAAGAAAAATCTGAACTGGAAAAATACTCTAATGCCCTCGCAGAAAAATCTGGGTCGCTTGATAAGGCAAGAAATGCTCTTATGGATAAAGAAAAAAAGCTTTTTGCAAGGGAAGAAGAACTTTTAAGAAAACAGGCTCTTATTGAAAAAGACCAATCTTCAATTCTTAACGAGAAAAATGAGATCGATAAACTCCTATTTAAGCAAAAAGAGCATGAAGCTTACCTGAAATCAGAAGATGAAAAATACCTGTTAAGAAGACAAGAACTAACAGCCACTCATAAAGAAATCTCTTCAAAAGAAAAAAATCTGAATGAGAAAGAAAAAGACATAGATAAACTAATCTCAATAATCAAGCAGGAAAAAAGCTATGTGTTCGAACAGAAAGAAGAAATTTATGAGCAAAAAAAGGAGCTTGAAAAAAGAGAACAGGCAGCAGGTGAAAAAAAGAAGGCAGCAGAAGAAAACGAAAGAGTTATGCTTCAAAAAGAGCAGGCAGTTTTGCGTCAAAGAAAAACAAATGAGCAAAAAGAACTTTCTGTAAATACGCTTGAAACAAAGCTTTCAAAAAAAGAAAAGGATATTTCGTCAATAGAGTCAAATCTTAAGGAAAGGGAAAAAGCAATTGCTGCGAAAGAGGCAATTCTTAACTTAGAATCAAAAAAGCAAAATAATCTTGTTGATACGTTAAATGTACGCATGCAGGAAGTAGAAAAAAAAGAAAAAGTTCTTACCCATAAGGCTCGCCAGTTTAATGAAGATGAGATAAAATTTTCAAAAATAAAAGAAATCCATGAAAAAGAAATTTCACAAATACTTAAGAAAAAAATTGAGCTTTTAAAAGAGCGCGACACTTGGGAAAAGAAAAACGAGCTGTTTAAATCCCAGTATAACGAACTGCTGTTATCTATCCATGAAGAAAACAAAAAGCTTCTTTTATTAAGCCATGATATTGAAAAACTAAAAAAGCATAAAGAAGTCAGCCAATCTGAAATTGACCAAAAGAATGTGCATTATGAAAGCAGAGAGCAAGCATTAAAAATGGGAGAGCAAGAACTTTTTAGTGCAAAAATTGACCTTGACAATATTAAATCCAATTATATTGAGGAGATTGCAAGGCTAAAAGAAAAGCATGCTGAATTAAAAAAATATGAAAACTCTATTAAACGCCTTGAAAATTTTGCAAGCTCGCATGTCTCTATCAAAAAATAGTTAGGCAAACAAATTTAAAGCAATGAATATTTATATAATGCTATGCTTCATGAAGTCCTAGTTATATTGAGGCTTATAAAAAGCCAGGTGAAATCTATGACAGACCTTCCAGGTGTAGTATGGTGCGCAGTTGGCACATTAATATCAGTTGTCTCATTTTTTGCAATTGTTGTAAATAGAGTGCAAAAAAGCTTTTTTTTCTTTGTAATGATTGCTGTTGGAATTGGCATGTTTATTTACGGTGTGATAAAAATTATGAATATGAGAAAAAAAACAGAGCAGGAAATTGACCAGAAACTAAAAAACAGCAGGTTTTCAAAAGAAAATGGCGAGGAAGAAATTGTTGCGCCTAGACCAAATCCGGCGGCGCAAAGACAGGTTCCGCAATATGCGGCAAAAAGCGGGCCTTTTTCAAACTCAACAGGAAATTTAACTGGCGTAAGTAGTAACCAACAACATACAGGACATCAAGCACATACACCACAAAATTATGCACAGCAATCGCAAGTTTCACAAAGTAATCATCAGGCAAATTATGCACAACAGCACCAATCAGGCAATATTAGCTCCAGTGGCTATGGCCATTCTAACATAAATGCAGCAGGACATCCTCAGCCGCAAACAGCGCAGCATGCAGCCAAAAGATACTGCCCTTCGTGCGGAGCCCAACTTGCATCGCATCATCGGTTTTGCGCATCATGCGGCAGTAAAATCTGAATCTTGTTTTTTATAATATCAAAATTTCTGTTAAATATCATCAATTCGAGCATAGTGAGCAATATGTGCAAACTTTATAGGGTAAAATCAAGAATAAGTTTAATCTAAATTTTAAATAATTTATCTGATTGCGAAAGAGTAATTACTTTTAACTTAGTAATATCAATATTTTTTGGCAACTTATCTTTTAACACAGGAATGATATATTGACAATTAACTTCATTTACAATTTCTGTTAAGATATTTTCAATTTGATTATTATGAATATTTTCAATTTGATCATGTAATATGAAATGAATGCAGTTAATATTTAATGATTCTGCAAATAAGATATATGCAAAATCAAATGCCACTATTTGCCCCTTTTTCTTACCTGTGCCTAAATTTCCGCCTATGCTTCCAATATTTAACTCATATCCTTTTTCATTTTTATCCGAACTTAGAACAAACCTTTCTCCACAAAGTCTGTTGGATATTGCTGAAAAAAAATCATTAAATTTAGTAATTCTTTCTTCAATTAATTTATCCTTGGATTCAATATATTTATTGATTGTATCAAGCTTTGTCTCATAATCATTTAAATCTTTTATAGTTCTGTTCCATTGGTTTTTCTGTTCTGTAAACTTTCCTTTTTGTTCGTATAATTTATTTAATTCTGTTGCAATTTTTTCAACTTCTAGAAGTAAATCTGATTTTCTAATAATTTCAGTAAATTTCTTTTCTTCTAATAGCAATTTTCTTATATTTTCTGTTAAAATAGTCTCTCTTTTTACAATTTCCGGAAGCTCTTTAGTTATGTAACTTATTTTTTCATAAATCATTTTATTATGAAAATCAATAGTCTGTTCAAAGGTTTTCTGAATGTTGGGAAGCAATCTCTTAGCTTCGTCATAAAATTTTCTAATCTCTTGTGCATTAATACTGGTTTTTTCAGATTCTAAATTATTTTTACTCTCAATTATTAATTCTTTTCTTAGTTCTAATTGACTTAATTCAGTAGATAATTGTGTTATATTTAGCTTAATATTATTCAAAGATTTTAAATCAGCATCATAATTTTCATTAAGATTCAATTCTTTTTTTTTATTTTCAAAAAAAGATATATCTTTTTCAAGTATGATGAGAGATTGTTCTATCTCAGACAGAGTTGTATCCTTTTTTAATTTGTCTAAAAATTTTTTTGTTATTGATTTTTTCTGCTCTAACTCTTGTTTTTCATCAATTGAATCAAATTCAATTCCTAACCAGAATAAAAAAAGTGCTTCATATTCTTCTTGTTTAGATGTTGAATGTAACGTTTTAACAGTATTTAATAATCTAAACTTATCGTCTCTAATATTTTTTGAAATTATTTGTCTAAAAGTTGGTTTTTTAGATTCTGAATTAAAAATTAATTCTTTTAGTTTTGGTGTAAACTCAAATTTAATATCAGAATAATTTTTACTATTAATTGAAGCAATTTTTTCTTTTCTTTGTAAGAAATTACGTTTAATTATAATTTTTCTTGAAGAATCATCAGACAAATCATCGACCAGTGTTAATGTAATAATTATATTATTATTCATTAAAAAGTTTTCAATTAAGGTTTTATTCTTATCTTTAAATTCAGGATCTTTATATATATCTGTTCCACTTCCACCTAAACAATAATCAATTAATCTTAATATGGTTGTTTTTCCCACATTATTCCCAGACTCTTTTTTATCTGTACTAACAGTTTCATCAATAATTAAATTAATGCCTTTATGAAAATGTATATCTCTAATAACCTCTTCTCCATTTGTAATTATCAGATCTTTTATGAACATTTTATAATTTTTCCGCCTTTTTGTTCTATTAATCCTAATAAAAATAACCAGTCTAAAGAGAAAGTGTATAAATTCATTGAAATTTCTCTATCTGTATTAATTTTTTTAAATGCTTCAAAAAAGTCAATTTCATTAGTTTCGGTTTTAATACATTCTAGTATTAATCCTCCAAGGTAGTATATTTGCCTCTCAGGATTCTGATCTTTGCCAATAATCATTTTAATGGTTCCTCTAATATTTTACATCTCATAAACGCATCAACAATAATCACAGAGACTTCAAAAGAGAAATTATTTGGTTTATTCGTATCGATTAAATTATATATCTCTTCCTCAATATCTTCAATGATATTATCCGCATTCTCACAGATAATTTTCATTTCATCGTTACTATCTAGAACGTATCTTCCTTTTACTTTTAGATAAATGGTTTTAATGTTTCTTAACAAATTTTCTTTCTTAAATGAACCTTGTTTTTCCATTTCAGTATATAATGTGTTTATTTTAGAGTAATAAACTTTATACTCTTCAATTAAAGATTTGTTGCGCTTAATGGAATTATATGTTATTTTTGCTTGAATTTTAAATGATGTTAAATTTTGATTATCATCATTTATAGCGTCATCTTCAAAGGTAATTTTGGAAATGGCATTAACAGCCATCTTTAACAAACTTGGATTTTTTAAATGTTCATATTTTTGTTTATCTTCATGAGTTTTTTTCCATTCTTTTAGTAGATGGATAGGATATTTTTTAAGATTATTCATGTTGTCAACAACACTATGGCACCCATCACACAATAGCAGAAGATTATCAAAACTTCTTCTTTCATCATCACTCATTTGAGGATTGTATCTAGGTCCATTACCACTTGCGCCTTCAATATGACATATTTTACTTATAATAGTTTCACCATCATACGCAATTAGTTGATTTGTACACTCCGGATTATAACATTGATTTCCTCCAAGTGTATCTAATCTCCTTATTGTAGAGCGTTTATATTGTCTTGCCTTATCTGTCATTAAAGTAAGTTTTAGCAAATGGACTTTTAAATTTTTCTGAAATCAGAGTTAATACCTTAACTTTACCACTGGACGCACTGGACAACCATACCATAAATATAAAAAGAAAAAACACTTTTCAGGAATTATGTCAATATTTGATAATATGCTTAAATCAGATGAATCTTTGTTTACAGACGAGGTTCCGCTTGACTATTCTTACATTCCAAAGCTTGTCCCATACAGGGAAAAAGAGCAGCAGCAGATAGCTTTATGCATTAAGCCGCTTCAGGCAAGAAGAAACGGAAAAAATGTGCTCATTTATGGAACTCCAGGTATTGGAAAAACAGTTGCAGTAAGGCATTTGCTTAGGGAATTAGAAGAAACTTCTGAAGAAATTGTTCCTGTATATATTAACTGCTGGCAGAAAAATACCTCGTTTAAGGTTGCAATAGAGCTTTGTGATGCATTAAATTACAAGTTTACCCATAACAAAAGAACAGAAGAGCTATTAAAAATCGCAATTGAAATCCTTAATAAAAAGTCAACTGTCCTTTGTTTTGATGAAATTGATAAGTGCGAAGAGCTTGATTTTTTGTATGGAATCTTAGAACAGGTTTATAGAAAATCAATCCTTTTGATTACAAACTATAAAGTATGGGCAACTGACCTTGATGAAAGGCTTAAATCAAGGCTTACTCTTGAAGCAATAGAATTTAGAAAATACAATGAAGCAGAAACTCTTGGCATACTAAAAGAGCGCTTAAAATATGCTTTTGTTCCCGGCTGCTGGGATAATGATGCAATTAATCTTGCTGCAAAAAAATCATTTGAGCTTGGCGACATCAGGCAGGGCCTGTATATTGTGCGGGAAGCCGGAAACGCCGCAGAAAACAGGGCATCAAAAAAAATAACTGTTTCGCATGTTGAATCTGCAATAAAAAAATTAACTGAATTCAATGTTAAAAAAAGCACAGACTTAGCTGATGATGAAAAAAAAATTCTTGATATTATTAAGGAAAACTCCGGCAAAAAGATAGGAGAATTATACGATTCATTTAAAGAAAAAGGCGGAGACAGCAGCTATAAGACATTCCAGCGAAAAATTGAATTTCTTGCAAAAAACAAATATATCACAGCCGATAAAACAGAAGGCGGCAAAAGCGGGAACACAACAATAATTCATTACGCGCAAAGAAAGCTGGATGAGTTCTAAAAGAGCGCTTTAACAAAGCCCTCGGAGCAAACACCAAGAGGAACATAAACTTCGTTTAGTTCCTCAGAAACAGATAATAAATGGCAAATTAAAAAAAAAATAATGAAATTTTTTTAAATTTTCATCTAGCTACTACAAACTCCACCTGAAACAGTATCTGAATCAGAGTCACAGCATGCGCAATCAGTGCTAACTAAGGTATTGCATTTCCTGAATTCGTCTGCATCATCTCCGCAGCATTCAGTTGAGGTTCCGGAATTATATTCTCCGAATTGATGGTTTTCTCCACCTGCAATATAATATAAACCAAGACAGTAATTTGCCTGTCCATCAAAATCTCTAAAGGCACCATTTACACAAATTGCATCATTTCTTTGGTCATGATTTAAATCAATGTATTGAAATGGTAAAACAAATTGATTTGAAAAAACACAGGTAACATCACTTCCGATGCACGCAAGATCGTTAATATTCTTCTCGATTCCAATACAATAATTATCCATAACGTTATCACATGGTGCAGAATCACCTACAAATATGCCGATATATAAATAATTAGCATAGCAACATCCACATGTTGTTGTATAAGTATCATGGCATTTGTAATATTCATTTGCATTATTTCCACAACAGTACTTATATTGATCACGATCAGGGTATACATCTTCGTTCCAAAATGAAATAGTAGAACCAGTGCATGTTCCTACATTTTTATCAAAACCATATCCATGATCAAGACAATTTTGGCAGCAATCTGGATCTTCCATATCTGTAAATGAATCCATATCATCATCAATTCCATTATTGCATATTTCAGCATTAAGACATACATAAGCATTGTTCACAAATCCTATTGCATCATTCGCATTGTCGCAGCAGCCGCAGTGAGTATTTGTAGCATCGCATTTGTAAAATTCATTTCCATTATTGCCGCAGCAATATTTGCCCTGAATATTATTGGTGTCCCAAAATTCTACTGTCGAAGAAGTGCAGGTTCCAACTGACTTATCAAACTTATAGTTTTGGCCTAAGCAGGTTTGGCAGCAATCCGGATCATCCATATCAGTAAATGAATCCATGTCATCATCAATCCCGTTATAGCAATTTTCATCTTGAATACATTTATAAGTTTCGCCAACTTTAGCAATTTTATCATCAGGGTTATCGCAGCAGCCGCAGTAAGTGTTTGTAACGTCGCATTTATAATATTCATTTATTACACCACTACTTGCATCCCTATCATTGCCGCAGCAGTATTTACTTCCGCTATTCAGAGAATCCCAAAACTCAACTGTTGAAGAAGTACAGGTTCCAATTGTTTTGTCAAATTTATAGTTTTGGTCTAAGCATGTTTGGCAGCAATCAGGATCATTCATATCAATAATTGTATCAGAATCATCATCAATATTATTTGTACATATTTCTTTTCCAACGCAAGCATAGTCTCCATTTACCATTGTGACAATATCTGTTTTTTTATTGCAGCAAAAACAAACAATAACCAGATCATTACATTTATAATACTCGTTTGGATCATCGCCACAACAATAAAAGTTTTGTATTGATGGTGATTCCCAATAAAACCATTGGCTATCAAAACATTCTCCTCCTCTTGCATCAAATTTTTTTATAATTTCATTATCATAATTATTACTACCAGTACACAACCTGCAACAATCAAAATCATCTATATCTATTAAACCATCTTTATCATTATCTATATTATCATTGCATTCTTTCTCTGTTGTTAGAACTTTATCATTTATTACAGTAGGTAGGTAGGTACAATATGCTGTTTCGAATCTCAATTTTGAAAGTTGATTTTGGGATATTTCCTGCCCAGTTTCGCTGTTAGCGTACGCATTGGTTTCAATAATATACTTTTTTCCTGGCTGCATTTTTGTTGGTACAAACGAAAACGTGGAATATGTCTGCTCTCCATTAAACATTATTGTTTTGGTTTCAGATTCTTGAGTATCTTCTTCTCTTAATGTTATCTCAACTTTATTTAATTTGTAATTACCTTCCTGAAACCATACTGATGCAAATCCGTCAAATTGCGTTGCACTATTTGCGTTGAGGCAAATTTTTTTATTTGTTAGAATTAGGCTATTTACCTTAACATCATTATTGTATAAAGCAATTGAGGGATCACCATATAAATTGAAAACTAACAAATTACCGAACCAATAAATCATATAATCTCTTGATTTGGATTCAGAAAAAGCCATTCCCACAGATTTTCCTGATACCAACCCATCTACATAATTATATGCTATTCCGCCAACACTTCCGCTATTCTTAAAAACCAGTTCTCCAACAGTATACCAGGCTACGCGTGATGCTCCTATTGCTGATACAGCACCTTGTCGCAATAGTGAATATGCCAGGTTAACTTGAGATTCAGGTAATGCATTTGAGCATGCTGCTGAAAAAAGATGTGCTGAGTATTCGTCATTTAAGTAAATTCTATCATCAGATTTAAAAAAATGTTTGCTTCCTTGACATGACAATATTACAGAATCTGCGTTACCGTGAGCCATCCAAACAACAATCCCGTTTGGATTGTAATCTGGATCACTAGTGCCATATTTTCCCCAGTATTTTCTCACACTGTCAACTAAAAAAGACTCATCATAAGAACAACTAGTTTGACATCTTCCATTGGAACCAGCTCCGTTCTCATACATTTTATATGAATTAAAATCATTTGGTAATAAAATATCAAAATCTATGTTTTCACCAAGATAGCCTCCATCTGTATAGTCATCTAAAAAACTCATCGGTAAAAGTACATTTTTTCTCCATTCCCTTTTTCCGGGTTCGTTTTCATACCTAATAGTTTTTAATAATATTTTATCAAGCGTATCATAATCATTATTATATACTGGAATTCTGCCAACATAAACTTCAGGAAATAAATCAACACCGCCTACAATCGTATCCTCTCTATATACACAAAAATTGCCATCATTATTTAAATCCCAATTTCCTGTAAGGTCAGCATAATAATAATCAGTCGGTGCCTCTTTATATTGAACGGATCTTAGAAATGGCCAGCACATTTTCATAGGTATATCTCCTCTTGGATCAGGGTTTCCAATAAGAAGAACATATTGGATTCCATGTACCTGATAATTGTCTTTTAGCCATTCTCTTATTTTATCAGCCCTTGCATTTCCTTCAGCTGTTTCAAGCTCAGGGTCAAAATCATTTTCTGTGACAACCTTAACCTTAAAGCCAAGGCTCTCTTTATGTGCGACATATGCATTTAACAGATTACTCCCTTTTTTTATTTGCTCAGTTGTAATTATGACAAAATCGTAGGTGTCGGTTGAAGATAATTTTTGTACTGAGTTAGTGTACCACTGCTGCATTTGCTCCTTATTATATATTATTTTTTTTGTATCTTCTGAAATTATTTCAGAATTTTTAATCTCTGATTTTGGATATTCAATTTCTATGTTTGCCAAAGAAACTGTTTTAAATTTATTTGATGATGAATCATAATATAGGGGATAAAAATAAACAGGAAGAATCACTAAATCTCTTGATTTTCCTGGCGAGCCAATGTAAATTGGCTGAGTTGGGTAACTGCATTGGTCTCTGGATTTAACATCATTATAACTGGGAAGGTTATTTTTTTTTATCTCTTTATCTGCACATTTAACTTCAAGTGGCTTTTCAATGCCATATGGCCATGCTGCTATCACAGGAGAAACAGGCAATTGTTTTTCTTCTATGTTTGATTCTGATTCAGCAGATTTAGTTAATTTTACCTTAATATTTTTTAAATCAGTTCCAGGAGGCAGCGCAACATAATAAACCTTAACAGGAAACCTTGCCATGCCTGGGTCTGTTGTGTATTGCCAGCTATCGTCAAGAATTGCTTCATTGCCGACAGCCACTTTATTATCCTTGTTATTTGTTGCTGTCATATCAGCTAATTGTGAGGATTCCGTAGCAACATTGTTGCTATTTTTTAAATTGCTCGACTTAGAATTTGATAAAGGAGAATCGCTTTTCAGGGCAAAATTTTTAACTGAAAGTTCAGGATTAGATGATTCAATATTAAAACTTATACTTATTGTATCTTCATAAGACGCTTTTGCTGTATTTGCACATGAAGTTAACGTAAAGCAAGATAACAATAACAAAAGCGTCAATATTAATTTCATTTTAAAGTAAATAAATTAAAAAATAAAAATAGTATTTAATCCTTGCCCCAGGCCAGTATTCCCCACATGATTATTGCCCAGATTCCACCTGCTATTGGAACAAGCGTAATTAGTGTCCACCAGCCAGGCTTTCCTCTTACTTCGCATATCTTCCACATCCATATGAAGACAAATACGTAGAATGCAATCATAAATAAAAATCCTATATATGGAACAAGTGCCCCAAGCAAAAGAAGCATTGGCCACCATGGCATTTTTGCAATCTTGGACATCAAATACACATTGCCTATCGGAATCCATGAAAGCCATGCTGGCTCTGTTTTTGTTCTCTGGGCTACTTTCATCAATGCAAGCCCCATATAGATATACATAATAATTGCCAAAATTATAAAGAATATAACTAATCCTGCAATTATTGCTAGTATTGGCCCTAAAAAACTTAAATCTGGCATTACACCAGTACCTAGTAAATCAATATCCTCTGCTAAATTAAATACCATAAACCCCACCTCTTAATAATATCAAAAGCCTTAAATTCTTACGCTATTTAAATTTTGCTATGAAAATCAAACTTCACCAATACCTTTCTAAAACAGGCATTTTTAAATCAAAAAAAGAAGCGCTTGAAGCAATAAAAAACGGCGATATAAAAATTGATGATAAAGTAACAAAAGACCCGCAGTTTGATTTTAATAAAAACAAAAGAAAAATCTTTTACAAAAATAAAGAGTTAAATCTGCCTCTTAAAAAAATCTACATTATTATGAACAAACCTGTTGGCTATTTATCATCAAAACTAACTGAAAAAGATATAGAACTTGGAAAAAAAAGCGTGTTTTCATTAATTAATATGGATGAAAAAATAAAAAATACGCTTTTTTGCGTTGGAAGGCTTGATGAAGACACATCCGGCCTATTAATAATAACAAATGACGGCAATCTTACACATAGGTTGACTAATCCAAACTGCAATATCAAAAAGACGTATAAGGCAGCGCTTGAAAAAAATATATCAAGTGATGATATTAAGAGAATAGAAAATGGAATAGAAATAATTTTGGAAGAGAACGGAGTTTTTTCCAAATACAAAACAAAAAAATGCGAAGTCAAATTATTGCCAGAGCGCAAAGCACTAATAACATTAACAGAAGGAAAAAAACGTGAAGTAAGAAGAATCTTTGAAAGTATTGGCAATAGAGTCCTTGCATTAGAGAGAAAATCAATCGGAAATATCAACCTTGAAAAATTCAATCTAAAAAAAGGAAGTTATCTCTTGGTTGAAAAATTACAGGTCGATGAAAAATGCGCCTAGAATTCTTCAATCATACTAATGAAATCAAAGGCACTTTTTCTGCCTTCAATAACATCAAAAAGCGCCTGTGCAATAGGCATCTTGATTTTTTTATCGTTGGCAAGCTCTAAGACAGTAACTAATGTATTATATCCTTCAGGCATCACACCTAAATTTTTTTCAATCTCTTCATGCGATAGGCCAGTAGATAGATAGTAGCCAAGCTTTCTGTTATGCGAGTGCTCTGAGAGCGATGTTGCCACTAAATCGCCTAAACCAGATAAACCGTAAAATGTTTCTTTTTTTGCACCGAGAGATTCTCCCAGATTTGTCATTTCCTTTAGTGCAAAAGTTAGGTATAATGAGGAAAAATTGGTGCTTTTTAGTCCCTTTCCATCAAATATCCCAAAGCCAACAGCATAAATGTTTTTTAATACTCCACCAAGCTCAATACCAATTATATCATCGCTCTGCTTTGCTTTGAAGGTATTTGTTGTAATTATATCAATCACTTTTGCGGCTGACTGCTTATCGGTTCCAGCTACATTAACAATAGTAGGCATTCCTTTGCCAAACTCGTTTGCTATTGACGGGCCTGAAATCATTACTTTTTTTGCATGCGGAAAATATTCACCTATTACCTGAAAAGAGGTCTTGAATGTCTTTTTCTCGATTCCTTTTGCCATATTAACAATAATTATGTCTTTTTTTATAGAGCAGCCAAATTGTTCTATTGTTTTTCTTATAAAAGCACTAGGAATAGCAAAAAAAAGCATTTGTGAATCGATTGCTTTGCAAAGGTCATTAGTAGCTGTAATATTACTGCTTAGCTTAACTCCTTTTAAAAATCTTGAATTGGTGTGCTTAATGTTGATTTCATGCACTACATTTATATTGTGTTCATATCCAATTACATCATGGCCATTGCCTGCAATCATATTGGCTACAGAAGTTCCCATATTGCCTAGGCCAATAAACCCAATTTTCATAAGATAGATATATTTAATAATTATATAAATTTATAGCATCTATTGACTTTGCGCAGAAATTAACAGGCTTTGCTTAGCCTGTTGAAATAAGAAGTTCTTCTTTTGTTATGAAGAATTATTCTTGCCATGACTTGACAAAGCTGCGCCAACGGTCTAATTTTCATAAGCGGCTTGTTTTTTCTCT
>JAZDLQ010000080.1:0-43952 GCA_043801855.1 archaeon
TCTTGGAAATGGTGCTATGGTTATTGCATCAAAAAAATATATCGGTTACAAAGCGTATGTTGTTATCAGAAAAGAAAAATAATGCGATAAAAATACCTCAGGGGGTGTCTCGCTTATACCTCATTACAGATGGTATCAAAAAATATTTGAAAAAGAGTTATATAGATATTTTTATTAATGAAATAATAATAGATTATGATTATTCACGCGAGGTTTTCATATATGAATTTAATTGATAAAGCCTTCCACATCGCAGTATCCTGCCTTCGCAGCAACTATCGTGAAAGTGGAATCTATGCTGGAAAACATCATTTTAACGACTACTGGGCGCGTGACTCTTTTTTTGCTAGCCTTGGCGCTATGAGCTTGGGAGACTATGATATAGTTAAAAAAAATATATCCTTATTTCTAAAAAACCAAAAAAAATCAGGAGAGCTTCCTATAAGAATTGGCGCAAGCACTTTTGAGATAGGATTTAAGACTCTTGGCGTTAGAATTCCATTCAAAGAAGTGCCAAGATTCTCGCAGGATAAAGGAAAACATAATTCAGTTGACCAAGGTTCGCTTCTTGTTATAGCGTTTTACGAGTATTTCAGAAAAACAAAAGACTATTCTTTTTTGCAAGAAAATATTGCAAAGCTTGAGCTTGCGATAAAACTTAATTTAACAATGGACATAGATAACGACTTCCTTATTGAGGAAAAAGAGTATGGAAACTGGGCAGATAGCCTCAAAAAAAGTGGAAAAGTGCTATACTCTAATGTCTGCCATGCTCATTCGCTATATTGTCTTTCAGAATTGTTTTCTGCGCTAAAAAATGATAGCAAAAAGACAGAATATTCTATTCTCTATAACAAGGCAAAAGAAAAGATAAACGCTTCTTTCTGGCTAAGTGATTACTATGCTGATTGGTTTGATGATAAAACCTATGATTTTTTTTCAACAGATGGCAATATTCTTGCAATTCTCTGGGATATAGCTGACAAAAAAAAGACAAAAAAAATAATTGATACTATTAAAAAAATTAAAATCAATTATACTGTTCCATGTCTTACAAACTACCCAAGATATCCAATAAAGCATTGCTCTCTTTTTATGCGGTTAGTAGGTCTTGGAGATTATCATAATGAACTATCATGGCTTTGGCTTGGCTGCGTATACTCAGCTGCATTAATGCATGTTGGCATGAAAAAAGAGGCATTAGCTATTCTTGAAAAAATCTCTTCAATTATTGTAAGGGATAATACTGTTTATGAGGTTTTTGAAAAAAATGGCCAGCCAGTTCGCCGCTTTTTATACAAAAGTGAACTGAATTTTGCATGGAGCAGCGGCCTTTTTATCTATGGGTACTCTAATATTCGAAAAGATATTAAATAAGCGACAGTTTTGATATTTTCATGAAGATACTGTTTGCAGTCAATTCTGTTGGCCTAGGCCACGCAACAAGATGTGTTCCACTAATAGAGGGCTTAATTGAAAAAAAGAATGAAGTGACAATATTAAGCAGCTTTAGGGCGTTGCAGTTCCTAAAGGAAGAATTTGGAAGCAAAGTTACAAGCTATTTTGATGTAAAAGACTATGCAACTATCCCAGAGCTTTTTGCAAAAGGCAAGTTTACGATCAATGAGTTCATTGTAAAATCTCCAAAGCTAATGAAAGATTTCCTAAAAGAGCAGCGGCAGTTTAACAAAATTTCTAAAAAATTCAAATATGACAGAATTATTTCTGATTCAAGATTTGGAATATATACTAAAGGCGTCCCTACTTTTATGCTTGCTCATCATATCAAGTTGGGAATTGATTTTAATGCAAAACTCTCTGAGACAGTAACTGAGCTTTTTTATTACACTATGAGGCATAGATATAAAAACATTATAATTCCTGATTTCAAAAATAATGGGATTGGAGGTGAGTTATGCCATAATTTTAGGTTTTTCAGCGGAGATTACATTAAATTTATTGGTATGACTTCTATGGTAAAAAAATTAAATGTCCCGGAAGATGTTGATTATTTTTTCAGTGTTTCCGGGCCTGAACCGCAAAGAACCGTTTTTGAAAAAAAGGTTCTAGCTGCTGTTCCTAAAATAAAAGGAAATATTGTAATTACTCTTGGAAAGCCAGAAACTAAAAAATATGTAAAAAAAGGAAATGTTGAAATCTATGACTGCCTTAACCGCGAAAAGCAGACGGAATATCTAAACCGCGCAAAACTTGTCATTACAAGATCTGGCTACACGACGCTTATGGATCTGGCTGAACTTGGGAAAAAAGCCCTTCTTATACCTACTGAAGCGCAGCCTGAGCAGGAATACTTAAGCGAATATCATATGAAAATGAAAACATGGTATTCTGTTGAGCTTAAGAATCTTGAGCTTACTAAAGATTTAAAGATCGCACAGGCTTATGACGGATACAAAGCAGAACATTTCACCAAAAAAAGCGTGCAGAACTTTCTGCGCATAGTCTCCTGCTAAATTGGAAAGCTATTTTAAGAGTTTTGATGGCACAGAAATCTGGTATAAATACCATAAAGGTGAAAGGGATTGTATAGTTTTTATTCACGGCCTTACAGGAAGTTCTTCAGCATGGAATGAGGCATTCACATTTTTTTCGAAGCTTGGATATTCTATTCTATTGATGGATTTAAGGGGGCATGGCTCATCGCAAAAACCTGTCTCAAACTACAGGATTGAGGATGCTGTAAAAGACATTTCTTTGCTTCTTGATTCTAAAAAAATAAAAAAAGCAATAATTGTAGGGCACAGTTTTGGCGGAATGGTATGCCAGAAATTCTATGAATTGCATCCGAATAAAGTAATAAAAATAATTCTTATCAGCACGAATTATTCAACAATACGCTATAAAAGAGTGTTTCTTAAGTCTTTAATTACAACAATTTTAATTGTTCTTGGAATTCCGTTGTTTAAGCTGCTTCGCCTTGAAAAAGAAGGCGGCAAAGTTGATTATTCCAAATTTAGAGGCAGCTCAGATATGGATTTAAAGAGAATATTTATAGATTTAAGAATAACCAATTTGGTGCCTTTCCTTAGGTTTTTTATTGAAACAATCAAACACGACTCGCATAATGCACTTGATAGGCTTGATGTGCCTATTCTGATAATTCATGGTGAAAAAGATTCTATATTGCCCAAAAGGGCTGCAGATGACCTCCATTCAATTTATAGGAAGTCTTCAAAACTAATTCTTATTGAAAACGAAGGTCACATACCAATAATTAATTCACCGGAAAAAATCAACAGAATAATAAATGAGTTTTTAAAAAAAAAGAAACTCTAATCTTTCTTTTTTTTCTTTCCCTTTTTTTCAGAAACATTAGCTTCTTCCGCTTCTTTTAGATTATCTTCTTTTTTTCTTAAAATAACAACAATGGTTATTACAATAACAATAATTAATGCAGCGGCAATATATGCATGATAATCTATTGCAAAATCAATTAAATTAAATTTTTTCTGGCTTAGGACGTGAAAAATAAATAATCCTGAGTTCGCAGTTCCTCCTTTGTTGTCATCTGCGCTAAAGCTGATGCTTTCAAATCCAAACCAGTCTTTTTTTGGCACTAGCTTAGCTATGTTTTCTTTTATTATTACAGTGATATTTTTTGAATCGCTTTTTGTAAACGTTAGCCTGTCACTATCAGGGTCATAGAAATATTTGCTTAAGTCAAGGCTGTAGGCTGTGTTCATATTGAACTTGTGGTACAAGCTTGATTCGCATAGAGATTCATTTGCAAAATGAAGTGTGCAGTTATTGTTGTCATTATCTACGTAGCTTTGGTAATTTATCCTGAAATATAATCTGAAAAATGAAAAGCATACAATGCTTATCAATAATATTATCACTAAGCATGCTAGAACAGTCAGAAGCGGCCATTTTATGCTTTTTTGCTGCATAGCAAACACAGCAATAATAATTGCGCTTAATACAGCAAGTCCAAGAAACAAATAGAGCAAAATCAGGCATTTGTACTTTGAAATAAATTCAGTGTCAGTATAATCATAAACCTGAAAACCAAGTGTTTCATTATATGTCTGTTTACTTTCTTTTTCACTTAAAACAAGATTGACATTTTGCTTTCCAAGTGCCTCATCTTTTGGAAAAGTAGTGATAACTATGTCTTTTTTATCGCGAGGATTAAGTGAAATGCTCTCACTTGAATAATTTATCCATGAAGGCTCAAAAACAAGCACGTACTCTGCAGGCCTATTCCCTGTGTTTTCAATCATAAGCCAATGCTCCTCAGGAACAGTCCTTTTTGCCCAGATAAGCGGCGCAATTACCTTTGGCTTAAAGCAGTCAAAAATTGATTTAACTTCAATCTTTTTTAAGATAGTTTTTGTTTTTTGTGTCTCATTAATCGTTACAGTTGCACTAATCTCATGATTTCCTGGCATTAATTTAATCTCTTTAAATAAAACCGTTTTCGATTCTCCTGCATTTAATTTAACTAATTTGCCTGTATCAATTCCTAGCTCTTTTGAATATAAAGAAACAAGGAAAGTTCCGATTTTTAGCCCAGTATTATTTACTGTTAGGCTTATCTTTTCCTCATCTACGCAAAAATTTTTTTCATTTAGTGAAATTTCTGCATCATAGCAGTTTTCTACAATCAGTCTAGTATTCTTTGCAACAGTTAGTCCACCGTATAGCTCATTTATATTAACTGTTGCGATTGCGTCTTTTTTTGGTGTAAATCCAATAAATATTGTTTTTTCATCTTTTGGCTTAAGTGAAACATTATAATTATAATTTAACTCACTTGAATTGGCTTTCACAAAAAATACATTTTCAACTGTTCCAAGGTTCTTTATTACAACAGGGAATTCAGAAGGCACGCCGATGCATCGGTATGCCTCATTAGGAATGGTTGTTGAAAAATTATAGTCCCAATTTACATTCAGGCTGATTGGCTGCTTAAGTGAGTATTTTTCTGATTCAACGCTTAATATTGGGCTCTGCGCTCCATAAATGCTGCAATCTGGCTGAAGTGTAAAGTTAAGGATTTTTGCGCTCTTTGCGCCAATTTTTGCCTTCTGTGCAATATTAGCTGTTCCGATAAAATCAAATAGGCTTATTGTGTATTCTTTGTTATAGTTGCTTGGATTGATTAATTTGGCTGTCAAATATGCTTTTTTGCAAGGAGTTATGTTTGCGCTTAAATTTAATGGCTCTATTGCAATATCAGGGCAGTTTCTAACAATAACGTTTCTTGAAACTTCCTTATCTATGCCATTTGTACCTACTACTCTTATATTGTTTTCAAAACTGGCAGTATCACATGGAATATTTAGTATATGATTAATTTCAATATCACCACTAGGCAAAATCATAAATGAAGAAGGATAAATCGTCGAATATTTGCTATCACTGTAAATTGATGCCCATATTGCTATATTTCCTGTATTTTTTATTGTGATTTTTTCATTAAATGATTCACAGTCACAGAGTTCTATTTTATCTATCGCACTTATGCTGAGTCCAGGAGCAAGGTTATTTACTTTGACATCAAAAGCGTTATCGCGGGAAACCGAAACAATTTCAGAATGTGCAAGACTAATGCTAAGAAATAATGTGATTACAAGAAAAATTAAGTGTCTTAATTTCATAAATTAGCACCAGGCTTCCACCCTTAACTATAAATAAACATTAAATATAAAAAAGAAAAAATTAATAATAGGTCTGCCCGGAAACTTCTTCTGGCTCTTTTCCGTCTTCGTTTCCTTTTAGTTTGTTAAAGCCTACAACCAAGCCAAGAATAACAAGTAAAACTACAAGGACAACTAAGCCTACTTCAAGGCCTTTTTTAATTTTATCCCAGTCGCCTGTTACTGTTGGGTTGTTCTGAGTGCTTTCAACGACATTTGCTGTAAGTGGAATCTGTTTTGTTTCGCCGTCAGCTTCAACAGTTACCATAAATAGCTTCTCGCCAGGAGCAGCATTTGCGCCAGCTGAAACATATACATAAACTGTCTCTGTTTTCTTAGCTCCTACAACAACTAAGTTACTTGGGTCAATCCTGTATGTTCCCCATGAATCAACTCCAGTTACTGTTAATTTGTATGACTTTGAGTTTGCGCCGGTATTGCTTATCATTATTGGATAAACAGTTCCTGAAGCACCCTGCATAACATCCTGCTTTCCTGGAACAGTAATTACTGTCTTTTCAGTTGCTGAAGGTGTTTTATCATCTTCTTTAACAGCATCGCATGTTTCATCTTTTGTTATTTTAATTGATGTCTCTTTTGAGTTTATCTCATAGTTTTCATCATATTTTAGAGTTGCTTTAACAACATAAGTTCCTTCTGGAACACATTTTGGGATCCTTAGATAAAGGTCCTCTGATGTTGTTGATTCATCAGATTCAAGCTCGTCTATATATTCTGATGCTTCAATATCTAAAGCAGGAATTGAAACTGTTACTTTAATTCCTTCTTCGTCTTTGTCTCCCATATTTTTAACTCTTACACTTGCTAGAAGAGCTCTACCTGAAACAACTTCTTTTGATGGGTCAAGGATTATATCTTTTAGGACAACATTGTGTCTTGGAAGCTCTACTACTAGATTGTATACATATGTCTTTGATGCGCTGTCTCGGTCTGAGATTATGATTCTAAGCTTGTATTTGTCTCCTTCCATATTGTCTGGAAGAGTTAGTTTTAATTTTTTAATATATGTTGTATTTGCTTTCATATTGAAAGCTGAAATTGAATCCTGTATAGGTTGATAATCGCTGTATTCATAGCCGCTTATAAAAGCATCAATCTGAACATCTTCAGCGTCAGCTGTAGCAGATAGTCTTACTTTGACTTCCATATCTTCTCCAACTTCCATGCTTAGTCTGTTTGTAACGTCTTCGTTAATCCAGTCGCCGTTAAGCTCAACTTCACAATTGATAACTGGAATATTTGCTGAGCTAGCGCTCTCGCCATCGCAATTAACGCAGGCTAATGCGCTGCCGACTGCTGCAACTAAAACCATCAATATAATCGCAAAATGTTTCATTTTCATGTTTTTTCTCCTCCTTTTAAAGGTATTTTTACAGGTATGATAACCCCCTAATAATCCTGACTAACTTTAGCTAATATATAAACCTTTCGTTTTATTAGCATACAAAAGTAGGAACATAGATTAACTATATTATAGTTACTTAAAAATATGACTATAATTTATAAATAATCATTAATTAAGTGACATAATTAGGCAATTATTACTCTATCTATTAGAACAACTAAAACTATTTAAGAAAACATTCATATTTCAACAGGTTTACTAATAAGATATACATCGAAACATCTAAATAAGATGTCATTTTTTCTCTTGTTAGATGATCTCAATAATCGGTGCAGGCCCTGCAGGAAGCACATCAGCATATCATTTAGCTAAAAAAGGCTATGATGTTACTGTCTATGAGGAGCATAAAGAAATTGGACACCCCATTCAGTGCACAGGGATTGTCAGTAATAAGTTTAAAGAAATAATTTCTCCAAGTGATGAATTTATTATTAATAAAATAAATACGGCAAGGATACATTCTCCAAATAATAATCATGTTGAAATTAAGCTTAAGGAAAATTACATACTTGACAGGGCAAAGTTTGACAGCCATCTTGCGCAAAAGGGAATGGAAGCTGGAGCAAAATATAAGCTATCTTCAAAATTTAGCGGGTTGCACAAAAACAATGGATTTTCAAGAATAAAGATTAACAGTGATTACTTTAATACAGAATATCTAATTGGTGCAGATGGGCCTTTATCTGAAGTTGCAAAATACTCAGGGCTTTACAAAAGCAGGAAATTTTTTACAGGAATCCAGATAAGAGCGAAAGTTGACAATGACAATACTGTTGACTTCTATCCATATGTAGGAAATTTCTCATGGGCTGTTCCTGAAGATGAAAATACGCTTAGAATTGGCGTTGCATCATATTCTAACACCAATATAATATTTAAGGATTTCATAAAAAGATTTGATATTAAAAAAAAGCTTGAGATACAGGCAGGCTTAATTCCTATTTATGACCCTAATAATAAAGCGCAAAAAGATAATGTTATTTTAGTCGGAGATGCTGCCTGCCAGGTAAAAGCAACAACTGGTGGTGGGATTATCCAGGCAATGCAGGCAGCAGATTGTGCGGCAGATGCAATCGCTACAAAAAAGCCTTATGATGCATTATGGAAAAAAAGTATAGGAAAAGAGCTTTTGTTTCATCATAAGGCAAGAAACATAATGGATAAATTTGGCGAAAATGACTGGAATACACTAATTGAATATTGTTCTCAAGAAAAAATAAAGAAACTTCTTAGCGAAAAAGAGCGCGACAATCTTGTTTCATTAAGCGCTAAGATGGCGATAGCAGAGCCGCGGCTGCTTGGATTTTTAAAGCATTTGTTCTGAAAACCAAAGCCTTTTTATATCTTCAGAATTTCTGTCTTATCGAGGGGAAAATACTTGTTTTTTTGTAAAAAATGGATCCTGAAAAAAATATAGTGAATGACGAAGCAGACGAAATTAAACCAATTATTGCTACTGGTCAGCATGACAAGATTGTTAAGGCAATAATCGACGAGGAGATGAAAAAATCGTTTCTTGATTATGCGATGAGTGTGATTGTTTCAAGGGCTCTTCCAGATGTCCGCGACGGCTTAAAGCCAGTTCATAGAAGGATTCTTTTTGCCATGAACGAGCTTGGCATGCAGCATAATAAGCCATATAAGAAATGTGCAAGGATTGTCGGCGAGGTTCTTGGAAAATATCATCCACACGGCGATACAGCTGTATATGATTCTCTTGTCAGGATGGCCCAGGAATGGTCTTTAAGATATCCACTTGTAAAAGGCCAGGGCAATTTCGGCTCAGTAGACGGGGATTCTGCGGCAGCTATGAGATACTGTGTAACTGGAGACACACTAATAAATACAGACAAAGGTTTAATCCCTATCAAATCCCTTTCAGATAAAGAAGAGGATGAAATAAAAATTAAAGTCCTTTCTATAGGCGCAAGAAAAAATAAGGCTTCAAGGTTCTTTAATTCTGGAAAACATAAAATAATTTCAATAAAGACAAAAGAGGGATATGAGTTAAAAGGAACATATAATCACCCAATTTTATGCTTTTCTTCCGAAAATGAGATGGTATTGTTTGAATGGAAGCTTCTTGAAAACATATCTGAAAAAGATTATGTCTGCTTAAACAGGAATTTCTTATTTTCAGATGCAAATCCGCCACTTTTTGCATACTTCCCTAAAAAAAATGCAAGGACAAAGGAAATCAGACTTCCTGAAAAAATGAGTGCAAACCTTGCATTTTTGCTTGGAGCCCTTGTATCAGAAGGCTCATTTCATCAGGATAAAATATTTTTTTGCAATTCAGACATAGAGTATTATAACCGTGTGAAAAATATAATTTATGATGAGTTTAATGGAATTCAATTGTATGAGCGAAAAATTGCAGGAAACTGCCTTGAACTTTGCATATACCATAAAAATGCAGTTGATTTTTTAATCAATATAGGCTTTTCAAATGCAAAGTCAGAAAATAAAAGAATCCCTTTTATAATCCTGCAATCAAAAAAGGAAACAATAACTACATTCTTAGAAGCGCTTTTTGAAGGAGACGGCTCTGTAAAATTCAAGACAGACAAAAGGCACGGCGGAAAAAGCATCGAGTTAACTTATAACTCAAAAAGCAGCATTCTTATCAAAGAGCTTAAAATCGTCCTGTTAAGCCTTGGTATTGCAACAACTAAGCCATATATAGATAAAAGAAATGGCTGTCTTAAGCTAATAATTTCTGGAGTTGATTCTATAAGGCAGTTCAAAGAGCAAATCGGATTTTTTTCAGAGAGAAAAAATAAAATAATTGCATATATAGATTCATTATCAAGTTATCGTATGAGCAAGACTGACTTCATTCCATTCATTGCAACTTATTTAAGAAAAAAATACAATCATAATGATTTTATCAAAAAGAACAATTTTGATAGGTATAATAATCTTGAAAAAAATTATGCAAAATTAATAAGCATCGTTGATGATGTAGATGGAAAACTGCTTGATGATATCCTGAAAAATAAATATTATTTTAATGTAGTGGCCTCAGTTGAAAAAATTGAAAAAACACAAAATGTATATTCAGTCAAAGTAGAAAGCAGCTGCCATTCATTTACAGCAAATGGGTTTATCAACCACAATACTGAAGCTAAGCTTGCAAAAATATCAGATGAAGTACTTGCAGATATTGAAAAAGAAACAGTTGATTTCCAGCCTAATTTTGATGAGTCTCTTCATGAGCCAAAAGTCCTTCCAACAATCCTTCCTAACCTTCTTGTCAACGGCTCATCTGGAATAGCTGTTGGAATGGCAACAAATGTGCCACCACATAACTTAACTGAAGTATGCGATGCTGCAATTGAACTTATAAAAAATCCAGAACTATCTTTAAAAGAAATAACCCAGATAATAAAAGGGCCTGATTTTCCAACAGGCGGAATTATCTGCGGCAAAAACGGGATGCTTTCAGCTTATACAACTGGCAGAGGGATTATAAAAGTCCGTGCAAAGGCCTCAAAAGAAGAAAAACATGGAAAAATCGCAATTATTATTACTGAAATTCCTTACATGATAAATAAATCTTCTATTTTAGAAGAGATTGCAGACCAGATAAAGATTAAGGCAATTGAAGGAATTTCTGCATTAAGGGATGAGTCAGACAGAGACGGCATGCGAATAGTTATGGAACTTAAGCGTGACGCTAATTATGATATTGTCTTAAACCAGCTTTTTAAGCATTCAAGGCTTGAAGCAACACAGGGGATTAGGTTTTTAGCATTAGTCAATAATGTCCCAAGATATCTGAATATCAAGCAGCTTTTAGAGCAGCATATTGCACACAGAGAAGTTGTTATTACAAGAAGGACTAAGTATGACCTGCGAAAAGCAGAAGAAAGATCCCATGTTTTAGAGGGATTGATAATTGCCCTTAATAATATTGATGAGATAATTGCAAAAATAAAGGCATCAGAAAATGTTGAAAGTGCAAAAGCAACCTTAGTTTCTGATTATACACTGACTGAAATTCAGGCAGCAGCAATACTTGATATGAAGCTGCAAAAGCTTGCCTCTTTGGAACAGGAAAAAATCAGGCAGGAACACACTGAACTTATGCACACGATAGAACATCTGAAATCAATCCTTGAGGACAGGACAAAAATTCTTACAATAATATCAGAAGAGCTTTTGATGCTTAAAGAAAAGTATGGCGATGACAGAAGGACTAATTTTATTGATTTAGAAGAAGATATTGATGTTGAAGATTTAATTACAAGAGAAGACGTTGTTGTAATAATAAGCCACTCAGGTTACATCAAAAGATTGCCATTGACAGCATACAAGCAGCAGTTTCGCGGCGGAAAAGGCGTGATTGGCGGGCAGACAAAAGAAGAGGATTTTATCGAGCATGTATTTATCGCAAACACGCACTCTTATCTTTTAATTTTCACAAATAAAGGAAACGTATATTGGCTTAAAGTCTATAAGGTTCCTGAAGAAGGAAGATATTCAAAAGGAAAGGCAATAGTTAACTTAATTGAAGGCTTAAGCGAAAATGAAAAGATCTCAAAAGTTATTTCAGTTAAGGAATTTGATGAAAACCATCACTTGCTTTTTGCAACTAAAAAAGGAATTATAAAAAAGACTAATATAATGGCATACTCAAGGCCAAGGCAAGGTGGAATAATTGCAATAAACCTTGAGGAATCTGATGACTTAATTGGTGTTGTTATGACTGACGGCCAAAAGCAGATTATGCTTGCAAGTAAAGATGGCCAGGCAGTAAAATTCAATGAGACTGATGCAAGGCCTCTTGGGCGAAACTCAAAAGGAGTAATTGGTATGCGCCTAAAAGAAGGAGATGAAGTAATTGGAGTAATTATTGCTGAAGATGACAAAACCCTTCTTACAATAACATCAAACGGCTATGGAAAAAGAACGCCTATTTCAGATTATAGGATAATCAATAGGGGCGGAAGCGGTGTTATTAATATCCAGACAAACGAGCGAAACGGCGGAGTTGTTGTTGTCAAGTCTGTAACTGATGAGGATGAGCTGATACTCATGAGCCAGGATGGAATGGCTATTCGAACATCATGCAAATTCATATCAGTTATCGGAAGAAACACTCAGGGCGTCAGGCTGATGAAGCTTAACGACGGCGATAAAATAATCGACGCAGCAAAAATAATTAATGGTGATTAAACTTGCATAAGGCAATAGGGAAAACACATAAAGGAACTGAGGATATTGCAGCGCTTGAAATTGAAGAGCTTATTAACGGTAAAACTCTTTCAAAAGAAAACACAGTTGTTGTTTTTGAAACAAAAGATATACTTGATATACCCAAATTATGTTATAAAACCCAGTCACTTTTTAAGGTATTATATTATCTTGGTGAGTTTGCTGTTCACAAAGAACTAGAAGCGACTGTATCTGAAATTAAAAAAATTAAGATTGATTATAATAATTGGGTAAAAAAAGATACAATTATTAATGTTGATTGCGAACGCGAGGGCGCTCATGATTTCAGAAGTGTTGATATTTCAGGAGCGCTAAGTTCGCACATCAAATCTCAAACAGGAAATGTTGTGTCGCTAAAGGAATTTGACGTTACTTTTTATACCTATATATATGATAATACGGGATACCTTGGAATTGATTTTTCAGGCAAGGACTTAAGTAAAAGAGACTATAAGATCTTTATTACAAGTTCTGCTTTTAAGGGAACTGCTGCTTATGCGCTGCTGAGAATTGCAGAATATAATCCAAAAAAGTCATTGATGGATCCTTTTTGCGGTGTTGGAATTATTCCAATTGAAGCTGCGCTTTACGGATCAAAACTATCTGTGAATTATTATTCAAAAGAAAAATTTGCCTTTAAGAAATTGCTGCCTTTTGAAAAAACAGATTTTGATTCTTTTTTTGCAAAAATAGACAAAGAGATTAGCACAAAAAATCTCAAGATAACTGTAATTGATGCGCAGCAAAAAAACATAAAGTTTGCTGAGAAGAATGCAAAAATTGCAGGCGTAATTAAGCATCTTAATTTTTCAAGGCAGGATATGGAGTGGCTTGATACCAAAATGGATAAGGGCTCATTTGACTGTATTGTTTCTTATCCTATGCAACTTTCAAAAGACAAAGATTCTAAGCCAATTGAAAAAGCCTATAATGAATTGTTTTACCAGGCAGAATATGTGCTTAAAAAAACAGGCAATATTACACTTCTTTCAATGGAAACTGATGTTCTGACTAAACACGCAAATACACATGGTTTTAAAGTGCTGCATGAAAGGGAACTTTATTTTGGCAGGCAAAAAATGAAGATAATTTCATTTGGAAGGTGATTAAATTGGTAAGCTGTGATATGTGCGGAAAAATAACTGATGAGCTTTGTGTTGCAATGATTGAAGGAACAAGGCTAACAGTATGTAGGAAATGTTCCTCATATGGAAAAATTATTTCAAATCGCCCTCCACTTAGTAGACAGGACTATATTAGTAATAAAAAAGAAATTGCATCTAAACATCCACAAAGAGAGTTAATACAGGCAGTAAAAGAGGATTATTCTGTAGTTATTAGAAACAAAAGGGAAAGTATGGGACTAAAACAAAAAGAACTGGCAGTGAAATTGGCAGAAAAAGAATCATTAATACAAAAAATTGAAACTGCTCAAATAGTTCCTTCTTTATCTCTTGCTAGAAAACTTGAAAAGCACCTTGGAATAGAATTAATTGAGCAAAAAGAAGTGGAGCAGCTTAATATAAAAGCTAAACCTGATGAGCTTACAATAGGTGATATGATAAAACTAAAATGAGGCTCTGCAAGAAAAAGCAGATAATAATTTTTTAGTGCGATGATGTGTGCTTAGTTGCTATGTGAGGGTTGCTCTCGAATTTTATTATACTTAAAAGCATCATTAATCACTTCAGGCTGCCAGCCAACTCTTTTCAAGTTATCAATTATCTCATTTTTAGGAGTGTCTTTTTTTGCGCAGTATTCAATATATTTTACTAGTTTTTCCATGTTCTCGTGAGGCAAGTGAACATCATGCAATACAAGGTCAACAATTGAATGGCTCCAGCCTGCGTTAATAAGGTTGTTTCTAATTGCATTAAACTCGATTCCTTCACTTTCGCATCTTTGAACATATTCTCTAATTTCCTTAAGCTCGGAATCTGAAAAAACAGACATTTTGCTTTGGTATATTAAAAAAACTGCAATTAATGAAATAATTAGAATTACTATTATTGGCATAAAAAAATACAGCGGCTCTTTTGCAATTTTATCAATCATGCCATCTTTTTTTGCATCTTCTGTTATAGTGTCTTTGTTTCCCTGGGCAACATTTCCTGTTATTGGCTGGTTAGTCGTCTGATTAATTATAGTATTAGCTGGAGGCTGGCTTGCTACAGTGTTTCCCTGCTGCAGTGGATTTGCTTTTGCGCTTAGTGCAAAATTGCCGCTGAGGCTTTTAGTTTCTGCGGTATAATAAACAAATTTCGAATCAGTATCTACAACATCAGTTTTTAGTTCAGTCCATGCTTCATTTTCAAAGAAATACAATTTTGCAAAAGATCTGTCTGTATTATTTGAGGTAAACCATGTTAGCGGAATTTTAAATTTAATCTTTGCTTTGTCAATATTAATAGGCGAAATGCCTGACACACCTATTCTTATATACTGGAAAAGAATATTAGGCGGAGCTTGAGTGATATCGGTAAATGAGCTTTTACTTTCTACATATATTAAGGAGGTTGTTGTTATTTCATTTAATGTTGTGAATGTGACTTGCGTAACAGCAATTTCAGAGCTTGAAACATACATGATGTGCTCACCTGGCGCAAGCCCATCCCATATGCTCGTTACTTTTTTTGGCGCAGCAGATGCTCCTTCTCCAGATGAGCCTGACGATGAACCTGATTCAGCAGCAGCTTCCTCTTCTTCAAAGTCAAATGTCATAATTTTGTAAGCCTCTTTTCCTCTTGAATCTTGGCATTTGGCATGGTATGTTCCGTCACTTGTTATTGGTTTGGAGTTAGATGTAACATAACTGGTGCTTGAAAAATAATCCATGCTTGCAAATCCTTCTTCACTGCCTCTTGAATATTTGCAAACAGCAGGTTCACTTGTAGTCACTCTTAAAGTTGCAGATGATGTTGTTATGCTTGATGCCCGCCACTCAGTGATATTTGGAGCAGATGTATCATTAACTATAAAATTTACAACAGCAGAATTGTAATTTCCGTTAGTGTCATTGCATGTGACGTTTATCTGATAGAAAAAAAGACTGCTTGCTGCTGTAGTTGAATTTGCATCGAATGTTTGTGCATAAGTGCTGCTTGGTGTTAGCGTGTAATTTGAAAAAGCCGAAGAATTAATCATGTATTTGCAGTATACTTCTTCATTTATTGTGACAGTTAAGCTATTTTGATAACCGCTTGTAAGGTTTGCGCCGTTTGCAGGCGCAGTGATATTAATGATTGGAGCAACAGTATCGTTCGAACCAAATACTGATGAAAAATGCGGTACATAAACTAATGTATTATTGGCCATGTCATTGTAGCAGGCAGTGTCTGTGCTTTCAGAGTACACGCCGCTGCAAACAGAAATTGTGCTGCAGCTTGTAAGCGCATCATTGCAATAATATAAGTGTTCATACTGAGTGCTGTTTTTCGGAAGCTTAACTATACCATAATAATCATTATTATCTGAAAAAAATTCTGTCATATTTGATACAACAACATAATCAACAGGATTTGTTCCTATTGCATTTCTAACTCTTTGCACAAAGTTGTTGTCGCTGTCTGTTACATTGATAAAATAACTCCATTTAGTTTCATTTGCAGTTATATTCATAATACTAAATGACGAATTCTCAAAATATATGCTTATATTTAATTTCTGAAATAGATGGACACTTCCTGACAAGTTTTCAGTGCTGTTTGAAATTTCAGTGTGGTCTATCCTAGAGTTTTCGTTTGACAATTCGATAATCCATGTGTTAATATTTAGCTCTCCTTGTGCATAGAACGATCTAGTAGTATGTTCAACATTTCCTGCAGTGTCATTTGCAAAAATTTCTAAATATTGCTTGCCTGGGTATCTTAAAGTAACAGTTTCATTGTCATTAACGTATGAATCTGAGCTATTTAGCGAATAGTCTGTTAAATTATAATTAAGCACATACCAAACACTATCCAGGTGCGTGTCGTTCGCAGTATAATTAAAATTCAAAATGAGAGAATTAATTATTCCACTTTCATTAGGATAATTTATTGATATTATTGGTTCAATTGTATCGACACTTACATTTTTTAAGTCTTTTACAGATGAAAGGCCATTATTATTTGTGCAGTTAAAGGTGATATTATAACTTGAATCATCAAGAGTTGGTGAGATAACATGTGTAAGTGATACGCTTGCATTTATTGTTGCATTGGTTCCATTGTTTAGGACGTAAATGCAGGTAGATAGGTCATCAGTTGTCAGATTTATTATTAGCTCTCCTTCACCAAATATTGTATTGTTTGCCGGATGGTTTATTGTGATAATAGGTGCGGTTGAGTCGTTTACAGTTAAGTAATGTGTCTCATAGCTTGTGCTATAATTTTCAGATAGAGGATAATACGCTGTTAAATTATAGGTAGCTGATAAGGAATAAGTTGTGATATTTGAGATATAATCAGTTCCATTATTCATAAGCACGCTGTTATTCCATATTTCAATCCTGTGGTCTCCGTCGACAATATATGCAGTAATATTGACTGCAGTATTTTGGTTTGCTGTTGTATTTGAGTCAATTCCATCAATTGTAAGGTTAACAGTAGAATTTGCTCTATTAACTATATAAGTAAAGTTATTTGTTGAGTTCACGTTTCCTGATGTATCATTTGCATAGTACTTCCAGTAGAATATTCCTGCTGGAAGATTAGTTATATTATAAAAAAATACGCTGCTATCGTTTCCAAAAACAGAATAATTCTGCAATGTTCCTCTAAAATTATTTTCAATCCATACAGTGCTTAGATTGATATTATCAAGCAATGTAGCATTGAACTGATAATTTACATTAGTTTTGTTATATGTTGCGCCTGAGCTTGGATAAGTGTTTTGGTTTGTGCTGTATGGCGCAATAAGGTCAACATACGAAATATTAAAATTATGCTCGCTGCTTTTGTTTGAGTTATTGGCAAAATCAGTGCTGTTTACAACATAATAAATTGACTGGTTGTGCCAGAGATTGTCTAATAGCAGATAATGATAGATTCCATAATTTGTTAAATTAGATGAATTCCAATTATAATTTCCAGATACATTACCATAAAAGACAATTGAGTTTGCAGTTTCGCTTGTGTTCCATGTTATTGCATATGCAGACCAGTTGATTTGAGTTTCAGTAACATTAACTACTCCAGGAACAATTGTGTCTATTGCAAATGTGTAGTTTTCAATGCTCCAGTTCTCTTCGCTTCCGTTACTGCAGTAAACATTCCACTTGTAAAAGCCGTCAGAAAGGCTGCTAACCGTAAAATTAGAAATAGTAAAATTCTCAACAGTTGGATTAGTCTGGTTTAAAACAAAGTCTCCTGTCTGGTTAATAAATAATGAGCAGTTGTAGGATGCGTTTGTTCCAGTAACACTGTATCTGAAATTTATAGGAGAATTATAGCTAATGTACGAGGCATTTGCAGGGGTGTTTAGAGTAATATTTATTTCAGCAGCGGCAAAGACGCAAAATATAGCTGCCAAAAGTACAATAATAATTATTTTTTTCAAATGATAACCTTTTTTATAGTTTTTAAATAATTATCCTATATAAAGGTTGCTTATTTTTAGAAAAAAAGGAAAGATAAATTTTATGTTAATTTTTCAATCTCTGAAGATGTAGCAGAAACTTTATTGCTTTGTTTTGAGGCTTCATCTGCTTTGTTATCGTTTTTATCTGTTATACCAATATTGGTGTAAGTGTTTTCTAAATCCACGCCAGACATACAGTTATCATATACTACAAATAGATATTGTTTTCCTTTAAGAGTTGATGGAAATGCTAATCCTTCAATGATATATTCGCCTTTTACCTGAGATTCTTTTAAAACTATATTTTTTGGATCAAAAGCTCCGTAAGTCATGCCATCAAAAAAATAAACGCCAGTGAGCAGCTCCTTTTTTATTCCAATGTTTGTTGCAATAATCTGCACGTTTTTATCTATTTGTGTAGCAGATTTTATTTTAGGGATATTCTCTATTTTTTTTGTGCATAATGTTTTTGCTAATCCAAATTTTGTTTTTTCGCTTTTTTCTGTTAATCCAGAAGCAGTTGATATTACAAGATTATACGAGCCAATTGGAGTAAACTCAGGTATATATAAGCCATACAAATAATATTCGTTTTCTTCTAATTTTCCTTGAATATAGTTATCAACAATATAATTAGGTTTTTCAAACAAAGTCCTATCAGAATATCTTTTTTTGTTGAAAGTAGTTGCGAATTTTAGAGGAAAAATGTCATGTGAGTTCTCGTTCTCAATATATATCTTATTAATATTGAGAAAATTTTCTCCTCCAAGAGTTAATATTACATTATTAAAGCTTAATGATATATCTGGCTTGTTTATTGAAATTGCATTTTTGTTTTCAACAGGAACAAATAATGATCCTCCGTTATTGAATGCATTAACTCCATAAGTATCTTCTAGTTTCTTTCCCTTTGAATCAACCGGGTTTCCTTGTGAGTCAGCCTTACTAAAGTATAATTCAGATATTTTTGGCCTAGGTGGAATAACACTTAATGAGTTTCCATATTCAACAACAAGTTGGCGCGCCCACTCTTGCCCAGGTATTGGCGCATCTGATTTTTTTATAGTGCTGCCTATTTCATTATAAATTGCTAGCACATACTTATTTGGGTCATATTTGATTATCTTTCCCTTAACATATTTGGGTGTTGTTAATGTAACTTCAACTCTATTTTTAGATACAAATTTATACTTTAGATTTATATCATCCTTTGCACTTGGGGCACCCGGATCTTCTTTTCCGGTTTCTACTCTTTCAACTGGATAAAGCCTTGCATATCCTTTTTTATATCCATCTTCCTCTTGGAACCAATCTCCTTCAACACTAAATGTTATTTCCTCTCCTGAAACCATAACAGATGGTGAAATAGAATTTACAATTGGTCCTGATGAAATTTTATCTCCAGCAGGAGACGGAGTAGTTGCTCTGTTGCATCCAGCTACTATGTAAAATAAAAACAACAATGCTATTACTTTTATTAGTAATTGGCTATTAACAATGTTTTTTGTTTTTGTCATTTTTATCGTTTTCTTAAATCTAGGAAGATAATGTTAGAAATAATTTCAGATAATATAAACATTTGCGTAAAATTAAACGAATTTTTAGAGGCGACAGTACTTTTACTGAGAACTTTCAATTACCTTATTCTTATTCTTTTCAGTAGAATATTTTTCAATAAGGATATTTCTTAATTTTTCTTTTCCAATAGATTCGTTATAAACCTCGTTGTCAATAATTAGCGTTGGATAAGCATTTATTCCAAAGCTTTGCTTTATTAGGCTGATTAATGATTCTTCTTTTTCAAACTGCTCATCTATTGAAAAAATAAGCAGGTCTTCTTTTAGCAAGCTTTTATAATAATTTAGAACTATTTCTTGGTCCTGGCAATCAGGGCACTTTTTGTTATCTGAATAGATATATACAATTGTTACATAATCAGATGAATTAGGGCATGTTTTTTTAAGGTTTTTTGAGATCTGCCAGAAATTTAGTTGAGATAGGGTGTACTCTCTTTTCATTTTGCTGAAATCATCCTTTTTAACATTGGTCTGTTTTTGGTATATATCAAGCCTTTCCCTGTTTTTTTCAAGTTCTGTTATTGTCTTATCAAACATATACCTAAAGACGCTGCATTGGTTTTCTCCAGATGTTTCTTTAATAAAATCGCTCTGCAGCTGCAGGCTCCTTATATTAAGTTTCTGCTCCTGACTTGCGTCTTCAAGGTAGTCTATCCTGTTAAGATCCATTAAAAATCCGAAAAAAAAACCAATAAAAAAAATCGATGAAGTAATTAAAAAAGCAGCAATGTACCTTCTTTTTTTTATTGTGCTCATTTTTTCCAGCCAGTTTCTTTTCCAATTATCATGTCCCTAAATACAACCAGCCAGACAAATGAGAGGAATAAATAATAGAAGAACATAAAACCAATCAGTGAAAGAGTACTTTTTAGTATATATCTTTCACGGTAAGATCGCATTGCTATAATCATAACTATAATATTAATTACTAAAAAAAATGAAAATATTACTATTGTTTTTGCGTCAATATCAAGCCAGATAAAGTTTACTGTCATGCTTTTTATATATTCTATAATATTGAAATTATACAGCGAAAGAAGCTTAAACTGCGGCTTTGCTTGTTTCCATGAGTCAAAAAGTAGTAATGATAATGTCGTTATTCCAAGAACTCCTGAAGCAAAAATCATTGGCATCTGAAAAACCCCAAAATCGCCAAACTTCTTATTAAAAATCATTTTTCTGTAGTCAAAAAGGTTCTTAAAAGTCCCGTAGTTCCATCTATGCCTTTGCACAAAGAGCTCTTTTAGCGTGTATGGCGCTGTTGTATATACAAACGAGCAGTTGCACTGAATAATCTTATATTTTTTCTGGTGCATTCTCATTGCAATATCCATGTCTTCTGTTTTGTGAGCTTCCCTAAATCCATCCATCTCTTTTACTATTTCTGTCCTGTAAACAGATAAAGGGCCAGGAAGGACGTGAATTGCATTTAACTTTGAAAGAATGCTTTTAAGATAGTGATTTAAGATATATTCAAAGCGTTGGATTGACTGTAAGAAATTAGCTGGCTTATATATTCTGACAACTGATGAAACTGCTGCAATTTCTTTATCATAAAAGCAGGAAATTATTTTTTTTAATGCGTCTTTTTGAGGATATGAATCAGCATCAAGGGTTGCAACAAAATCAGTATCACAGTATTTTAGCCCATTATTCAAAGCAGAATGCTTTCCTGAATTTTTTTGGTTTAGTAAAATTATGCCATTGTATAGATTAGCTTTTTTAAGTGGATTTAGGAACCTTTCTGCTTTTTTGTAAGTTTTATCTTTTGAGCCATCATTGATAAATATTATTTTTATGCACTTTTTTTTGTAATCCAATTCTTTAATAGATTTCAAAGTTAAGGCAATTGATTTTTCCTCGTTATATGCAGGGACAAGAATGCTTACAGTTGGTGTTTTTTTCATATGCGACTTTCTTTCTATAGATTCGTCTCCTTCTAAGAGGACAAGTATCCAGAATACTATGTAGTATAATGAGATAAAAGATACAATAGTCTGAATTATTTCAGGAATGCCAATCATAGTTCTCTTGGAAGGTAATTTTGTTTTTAAATATTGCTGCCCTTTTAATGTTATTCGTTCAAATATTCCCAGATAAAAACATCTTTATCTTCATATATCTTCTTGAAAGCCTTACTGTTTTCCACTAAAAAGAGCAGGCCTTGCTCTTCGTTTTGCCACACATTTTGCATCATATCTTTGTTTATCCAAATGTATTTCACATTGTATTTATCTAGCAGCGCCTTTGTCTTTGCAAGATCTCTTGAATAGAACATTTCCTCAGAATCCTTTATTTTTGATTTTTCGCTGCTTTTTCTAAAATAGTAATTATCAGATACAACATCCATTCTGGCAATTGATTTAATTATTATCCCGTTCTCATAGCTTGATAATACAACACTTGATTTATTATACGAGCTATTAGAATATTCAAATAGCCATTCTAAGCTATTCTTTTCTGTTTCGCTAGGTCTGTAGCCTGCAAGTTTTACAATCTGGGTTGTTGCAGATAGAAAAAGGCCGCATGCAATTAATAGTATTACATAACTCTTTAATGTTGGATATTCCCATTGCCTGTGCAGTAGCTTGTTTATTCCGATACCAGCATAATAAACAAGCATAATATCAAGAAATATTATAAAATTAGGGATCAGTGCACTAACTAAAAGCAGGCACAGTATCAAAATATAAAATAGAAATTCCTCCCTTTTTTCTCTCCAAATAATAAAAATACCAAGCAATGACAATGCAACTGAAAAAATACCAATACCATTCTTTGCGCCTAGATCAGATATAAGCAAAGCAACAAAGTTTTCTTTTAGTGCTAATATTTCTGGTTTAAGGTAATATGAATATACGCCACCTGTTATTGCAATCAAAACTATGCTTGGAAAAAGTTTCCTTTTTTTTACAGCATGATAAAAGCTCATTATTATTATTATCGATATTACAAGTGCTTGAAGATCTATAATTGGAATAATGCATACAATAAAAAGTGCAGGTAGATAAAAGTCATACAGCAAAAAAAGTATTGCAAGAAGTCCAAGAAATCCTATAATACCTGAATTTTCAAAAACAGTGAAAGCATAAATAAAAGAAGGTGAGATAGCAAGGATTAGTGATGTAATTAGGCTTTGTTCAGGGCTTAATCCTATTTTTATTAGAATACAAAAAAATATTGCAATTGAAAAAATTCCAAGCAATACTGGCAAGTATTTTACAACAGGATATGGATTTTTAAACGATAATAAGAAAAAATCAGCTAAGCTGTATTCAGAGCCTTCAAATAACAAAACGCTCAAATCTTTTTGGCTTTTTAATGTATCTGCAAGAAAAATATGATAATATCCTTCATCGCTTATAAGATTATTTGTTACTTTTTGCCTTATTATATAAGTAGATAACAGTGATAGTCCTGTTACAAAAAGAATGACTGCCAGGTACAAATATTTAATTTTCATTTTCAAGGCTGCATTTCTTTTCGTAGATTTCTGTTGTTGAATTAAATACAAGTTCAAGGCAGCCATCACCAGCATATGCAAGGTTCGTTATATTATATTCTCTTTTTACATTGCCTGTTACCATAATATAGCTTACTTTGTATTTATCAAGAAGGCTTACTGCATTTATAAGGTATCTTGAAGTATATATTGTTCTTAGGTCTTTTACTCTCTGATCTATATTAGGTATTAGAATGAAATTTGAATCTATTACATTTTTCCTGTTTCCAAAATATGTGATTAAATTACCTTCATCGATAGTTGCAAGTACTATTGATTCGGTTGGAGTATTATTTTTTAGCCATGCAAATGCGCTTATATCTTCTTCATTTGGTGCAGAATTTACTGAAGACTTAGCATAAGCAACCGCAGGCAGTATGCTTGAAAACGAAAGAAAGATTACAAATCCTGCAAGAAATTGCTTTTCGAGGTAGGCAAATTTTGTTTTGCGTACATAAATTAATAAGTCCTTGGTAAATTGCCCTGCAAGAATTGCTAGACATGTACTTAAAAATATTGTTGCGCTCATTACATTAATCAGTCTAAACCATGACATGAAAAAAGAAGATATGCAAACAGAGATTATCAGATAAAGACTTGGGCTTTTTGACCTGAATAAGTAATTGTATATTACTATTATTCCAATTATAATTGGAACAATTCCTATAAGGTATGCCGACTCAGCAAGGCTAATTCTTGTGAAAAACCGGTTGATTATTTCGCTTGGTGCATTATTCCATATAATCTGTATGCCATGCAGCTGAAATGCTTTTTTGTAAATGATAAAATTAGCCCATAAAAACAAAAATACTGCAAATAGTATTGCCTCAATTTCGGCCTTGCTTTTTTTTATTTTTTCAATATAACATAAAATCATATATATTAATAGACCGATAATAAGTATTGCGCTCATTGGATCAGAAAGTATTAGAATAAATAAGATTAGCACAAGGGAATTTATATGCTCTTTTTCTTTGTCTATCTTGATTAAAAAATATATTGAAAAAAAAGTAAGTGGAAGCGTTATTGAATAAATGCTGATGCTGTTTATAGTTTCAAATACTAATATAGGAGTTGTTGCTGCAAGTATTGCAGATATAATTGCAGACCATTTATTTTTGGTAATCTCAAGTGCAACCAAATAAGCAGCAAATATAATTGTTGAAATGAGGACATTTGAAATAATTTTTCCAACATTTATTGGGTTAAAAAAAATGGATAGGCCTGCAATTAAATAATAAAAGAAAGGCATGAGTGCAAATATTCTTCCTCCATAGCTGAGTTCGCCTTCAGTAATCAGCCTTCCTGTGTTTTTTATATGCTCGGCTTGCCTAAGAACGAAGTAGCTGTTATCATCAGAAAAAAAAGGTGTTTTATATGCAAAATATAGTCTTGTTCCTAGTGATGCAAAAAAAAGCAAAAATATTACCAAAAGCTCCCATTTTACTTTCATATAGCATTAAAGAAAGGGATATTATTTAATATTAACGCTAAATTTCAGCGATTTTTCTGCAAATACCATTCAATAAAGGACTTCATGCCAATTTCAATTTTTACTTTTGGCTCGTAAGACAACAACTTTTTCGCTTTTGTTATATCAGCAAATGTCCTATCAACATCGCCTTTAGGCATTGGCTTTGTTATTATATCTGCTTTTTTTCCTAAGTTTTTTTCAATAATCCCAATAAAGTCTTTAAGTTTAACTGGGTTAGAATCGCCTAAATTTATAATTTCAAACTTGTAATTGTGTTCGCACGCGCTTATAACACCGGAAACAATATCGCTTATATAAGTGTAATCTCGCAGTGAGTTTCCATCACCGTACATTTCAATTGGCCTACCCTTGAATATCAAATCTGTAAATTTATATGGTGCCATGTCAGGCCTTCCGCTTGGGCCATAAACAGTGAAGAATCGTAAGGCAGTTATGTTTAGCCCGAATGTTTGGCTGTATGATTTGCAGATTACTTCGCCGCATTTTTTTGACGCAGCATAAGGGCTTACCTGTAAGGCAGTCTCATCATTTTCATTAAATGGAATCTTATTATTATTTCCGTATACGCTTGAAGATGACGCATATACAAAATTTTCTATTTGGTGTTCTTTTGCAAGTTCAAGAAGTGCAATTGTTCCGTTTACATTGACATCAAAATAAAGCAAAGGCTCTAAGATAGAGCGCCGAACCCCCGCCATTGCAGCAAGATGGATGATTTTTTTCGGGCGATGCTTTTCAAATATTTCTTTTAATGAGGCACTATCTCTTATATCTTTTTTGTATAATATAAAATTATTACAAGATATTCTTTTTACATTTTCTTCTTTTATTTTTGGGTCATAATAATCATTAAGGTTATCAATCCCTATTACTAAATTACCGCGCTTAAGAAGCTCCTGTACACTATGGCTTCCAATAAATCCGGCAGCGCCGGTTACAAGAATAGTTTCATTTGTTCTTTTTTGCATTTTTTTATCTAACTATTGTGATTATGCCGGTTATTATTAAAAATATTCCTAGCCATTTTAATTTATTCATTTTTTCCTTTAGGAATTTGATGGCTAAGATGCACGTCCAAACATAAGACATTGCAGTGACTGGATAGATTATAGTTAATTCCTCGAATTTAAGTGCAATTACATAAATAACAGTTCCGGCGCAATAAATAAAAAAGCCAAAGAGGATTTCTTTATTCTTGTATATATGTTTAAACGATAATTTTTTTGCGCCTTTTTTTAAAAATAGTGATCCAAAAGCGCCAATAATAGTTGCTATGCCAACAATAGATACCCATAGATAATTAGTCATTTTCTGCTGCCAACTCCTATTGAGAATATGCCGCAAAAAATCAGCGCCAAGCCCGTCATTTTACTTGTTGTTATTGCTTCTCTTAAAAAAATAAAAGATAAGATAAAGACCCATACAAAACTTAAGGAAACCATTGGATAAGCAATAGAAAGGTCAGAGTTTTTAAGCGCAACTAATAGGATTGCCGCGCCAGCAAGATATGATGTTCCACCAATTATGAGATTATAATTAGTCAATAACGAAAAAAAATCGAGTTTGAAAGTGTTCATCCCAGTTTTAAGGAATAACTGGCCTATTGACGTGAAAAAAGTGCATGCAACCATCAATAGAATGGTTTTTTTTACCATCTAACCTTCCAAATTATTATTCTTTGTCCCTGAATATCTCTTATGTCGCTAAACTTTTCAAAGTGTGAAAGACCTTTTCCTTCATCGTAAAACAGCCTTGTAAACATGCTTCCAGCAAGCTGCGGGCTGGATTCAATAATTGAATAGCTTCCGCTTTGATTAATTAATGTAGCTGAAATTTCAGGAATCTGTTTATTTCCCTGTGCATCAAATTCTTTTCTAAATACATCCCAGTATAGGTTTTCATTGTAATTCTGAATCATAAATTGTTTTTCCTGTTCATCATAATAAGCAAGAGAAGCAGGATATGCTATTTTTTCCCCGACTCTTATTTGTGATTCCTTTGTTTTTAGGTTAATGGTTAAAGGAAGACCAATAAAATTGCAGGTAATAGTCTCATTGTTTTCCTTGCTGCATCCGGAGCTTCCCATGTAGCTTGGCCATGGTGCAATCCAGTTATTTACTGCGGTATCTGTTTTTAATGGTGAAAGCTCTCTTTCATAAAGCCTTTTTGCATCATCTTTTGTGTAGTTGAATTCGCTTTGCATAAGGCTAATAAAAGTTTCTTTGTTTTCCGTACTATAATAGTGATAAATTCTGGCGCGCTCATAATTCCAGATTCCAAAATGAGCCCATACGCCTGATTTTCCAACCATATCTTCACTTGTTATAAAATAATCTTCTGGTGGATCACAGTGCATTTCAGATAATGCTTTTTCCGCAACCTCATTGCTTAATATGCTTTTTAGATATTTTCTTGAATCCTCTTTATCGAGTGTTATTGCGTGTTCAATTACTTTTATTGACTTTAGGTGGTCATTAATTTCTGAGTTGATCGTGTTAAAGGCATTTGTACTGGCGCAATCAAGCATCCTAAGTATTGCAATTGCCTCGTTTTCATCTGCTGTCAATAGAGTTTTCCCTATGTATGGTGCAATTGGTGTGTTTTGAGCTGCGCCGTCAAAAGTTACTTTCCTGTCTGCAAGGGCTTTAAACCAATGGCCAAAGTCCCACCATGAGTTAATTATCGCATCGCTGCTTGAATTATCCCTTATCTTTGTTAATGATTCATACCAGCCATCATTCACATGAGGCATGTATGAAAAAGCTGTTTGGTAGCCTGATTTCACAGGAGTTACAAGCAGTAGCAAAAGGCACAGCCCAACAATTGCTTTTGATAAGATCTTATTCATCTCAAGTTGCTTAATAAAAAAAGCTGTCATAAATTCATAAACAACACCAACTGCAATTGCAAAAGCTATTGCAAATGGAGGAACTAAAAGCAATAAAAACCTTATGCCTTTTGAGCTTGCATAAATTGTTGCTGCAAACCAGACAATTAGAAGCAAGCTGTATTTTACATCAATTTTATACTTGAATAAAATCGACATTGTAATTCCTGCAATAATTGGAACAAAAAGCATCAATAAGAATGCAATAAGGTTTATACTTGTATTATTAACTGCAAACATAAACCATATCAATGATAATACAAGAAATGCAATATTGATTATCTTCTGCTTTTTAAAATCCAGAAGTGTAGAAACTATTCCCATCAAGGCTATAATAAAAAATAATTTTGAGCCAACACTATTAATTGCTTCGCCAAGTGAGCCAGCATTAAGTTCAGCAACTGTAGTGTAAACATTTGGCCATAGGCTTTCTCCTTTTGAAGCTGCCTTGAGAGTTGTAACAATTCTTAGTGGCTTATTTAACAGGTCAATAAAATCATTGGTCTTTCCAAAAAGAGAGACACTAATAAAAGTCATCACAAAAAAAATGCAAAGAACCAAAAGCATTCCTTTTATTTCAGAATTAAATATTTCTGATGGGTTCTTTTTAATATCTTTGAAATGATATATTATATAATAAGCAATATACGCAACCAAGCTTCCTATAAGGAAATAGAATATATACCACCAGCCGCTCCATGCAAAGCTGTAAATTCCCGTGAAAAGTCCTGAAAAGCCGGCATAAATCAGTTTTTTTATTTTGTTTTCTTCTGAAATCGAATAAAAGAAAAAGAACAGGATAATAAGCGGAAACATCACATTAAAAATATCATTGTCTGATCCAAGCGACCTGGATAATACTGTTGGGTTTGTTGCAACAATCATCGCAGCAAAAAAAGCGCCGATATTTCCAGAAAGCTTTTTACCGATTAAAAATGCAAAGAATATTGCAATTGTTGAAAGGAATAATGGCGTTAAAAAAGCAGCCTGCATAAAAGTCATCTTAGGCTCAAATAATTTTGTTATTCTATAAACAATTGCTTCAATTTCAGGATAAAGATTTAGATCTACAGGTCTTCCGAGCGGTGCGTTCATATACGTATCAAATGATTTGCCGTCTACTAAAGTGTCTCCCTGATAACCATGTTCAACAATATTTCTTGCATATCTCATGTAAAAATATGAGTCAATGTCGCCAAGATAAGTATATCCGTTCTCATCTTTAAAATGGCTTTTTAAGTATTGTGAATTTTGCTTGACAAGGCTATCAAAAGCCTGCTTTTCATTTGCTAGCGCAGCATTAGTTCGCTCTTCGATGAGAGCATTTTTGCTTTGTGTTGGGAGGTTTGGATATTCAGAATTTACTTGCTGTGTTATCTGGTTTCTAAGTTGGTTTGTAATTCCGCTTCTTGCAAATTGGTCAGTAATAGGTAGATCATTTGGAACATTTCTGTAGTATGCATTAATTAAAAGCGGGATTAATAATAGGAAAATTGGAATTGCTTTAATAAGAAATGTTTTTGCAGCATTTGTGTCAAAAGATACCTCTTCTTCTTTTTCAGCGCTTTTTGTATGGCCTTCGGCATGCTCACTATGCTTTTTATGAGTATTATTATTCTCTTTTTTTTTCTTGAACAATTTGCCAATATTAAATGTAAACTCTTCATCCTTTGACATTAAATTTCCCCCCACAATTAATGAATACTTCTTGAAAATGAAGTTGCTATTTAAACGTTATGGGCGAAAAAGCTAAGCTTCTTTTGCATAAACAAGGTGGTCTATCACTATATTTATTTTTCCAAATGAGACAAAATATAATACAAGCCCGAAATAATAGAGTCCGGATGATATTATCCTAGCAAATAGCCTATCTTCTATGTTTGATCTTGTAGGGCAATATTTTATTATCTTAAATCCGTTATTTTCTAAGAGAGAAAATAGGCTTTTTTTTGAAAAATGATATAGGTGCCCTGGCGCTCCAAAGCAGCCATGCTTGAATTTTTTTGTTAATCCTAATAAGTCAAAAAAGAATTTTTTGAATTTTACATATGAGGCGTTTGGAACCCTGATTACAACAATAGCATCTGATTTCATTACTTTTTTTAGGTTTATTAGTTCGATATCAGGCTGCGGCATATGCTCGACAACATCCATAAGATAAACTAAGTCATACTTATCTTTTACATCGTAAAGCAGGCAGTTTTTTATTCTATTGTTATATAGTCTATTTCCTGTATTGCATAAAATAATATTGGGTTCAATGCCATACGCATCATAGCTTTCTTTTAAAATATCAAGGAAAGCGCCAGTTCCGCAACCCACATCAAGGGCTTTGCCATGCGGTTTTAGCTTCTTAATATATTTTAGCTGGCTTAAAAAAAACGATTTTCTTCGCTCTCCCCATTTTTTCCAGAAATTAATCTCATCCTGCCCTAGTTTTTTTCGCTTTGGAAAATATTGTTTTTCAATTGTAGGTGAAAAAATAAACCCGCATTTATTGCATTCAAAATAGTTATACTCTTTTTCTGAGTGGATATATTTATTATTTTTTGAGCCGCAGCAGATGCATTTTTTTCCCATTAGCATATCAAATTATAAAGTTTATTTCTTAAGAACAATCTGCTTATATTTCTCATAAATGAGTTTCATTACCTTAAAATGTATTTCTTCATCATAAGGGCTATAAGCATATCTTATTAGGAGAGTCGGCGTCTCATTAATTATCTCAAAAGAAATCTCATTTTCAGGGCAGAGCTTTTCAACATCTTTTTTTATCTCTTTAACTTCTGTTGGAATTGCTTTTAGCGGAAAGGAGAGTGTCTTGATATTCTTGTTTGCGCCGTAATTAATTATAGTATTTTCAAATATGAATTTATTTGGGAGTTTTATTATTATTTTAAAAAAAGGATCTTTTATTGTCACAAAAAATGTGCCGATTCGCTCAACCTTGCCATAATATTCTCCTACTTTTATAAAATAACCTATCCTAAAAGGCTTTTTTGTAAGGATTACAAACCACGCGATTATTGCTATAAGCAAATCTCTCACGGCAAATGCAATTCCTGTTGCAATAAGTCCAATAAAAAGCGTTATATTATCAATGGAAACGCCGGCCTTTGCAAGGATAAATGCAATGCCAATTGAATATAATACAACGCTGTAGATTTTTGAGAGAAATATCATTTGCTCAAGCTCAATTTCGCTTTCTAGATACTTAAAAACCTGCTTTTCTGTTAGGCGTATGAAAACATTAACCACAAGAAGGGTTATAATAATCAGAAAAACCAGGTGAATCATATCAATTACATTTTTTGGGATAAGAAGGTCCCAATGCATATAGGCAAATTCTATTGCAGTAAAAACTAAAAACAGGAAAATTAAAAGTACAGGTTTTTTATTATTAACTTTAAATGTAGTTTTGTTTTCAGAATCTTTCATATTCAATCTGCAATTTTTTGCTTCTTTATAAAATTTACAATAATTGGATTATTCCGTATCCTGCAAGGCAGCCTGCTGATATAAAAGGCATTGCAGGGTAGAATTTATCCTTTTTGCTTAGATATAATAGTATTATCAGTCCAATTGCTGCAAAAGCAGGTATTAAGAGTGTTTTTTCAAGGGCGGCTAACTTTGTTATATTTCCTGATTCTAATAGTTTTGACATCACTACGCCTGCAAAAATCAGCGGAAACGCAATATCTCCTCCGCCAAGGATTGCAGTTCTTACTCCTGTTTCTGACTCGCCAGTTATATGGGTTGGCACTTGAATTTTTATTTTTGTTTTTGTCTCTTTTTTATCTTCATGCTTTTCATAAGGAATGACTAGCCCTGCAAACATCTTTTCACCTGACTGGAATTTTGCAAGAGTTATCATGTGCTTGCTCTTAAATACAGCAATAAAATCATAAATCGAGATAGCTATAAGAAGGGCGATAATCCAGGTAATATCAAACATTGGAACAATTAAAATTGCAATTCCTGAATACATTAATACTTCTGCAATATTATGTGTGATAAAATTTGGCTTGTATACTTTTATTATTGCAAGCAAAAATCCAAGCACAAGAGAGATAACCGGATTAAAAAATACATTGAATGTAATAGTTAACGTAAGGCCAACAGCAAGCAAAAACCAAACTTTCCAAACTTTATTTAGTTTAAGCTTAACCAAAAGCAAAAGAAGCAAAGTTCCGATAAAAACTGATGCAAGAATATACAAAAATGAAACACTGCCTGTTGTCTCAGGCCTTCCAGTAATAACTTCTGAATAATTCACAATTATTTTTTCATTGCCTGATTCATCAATCGTTTTTTCAATATTGATACTTTTTGAAAGGATGAATAACCCGACAATTTGCGCAGCAAGAAATAAGAAAACAAGTAATACTGTTACAATTGTATCATGCTTCACAAAGCGTAAAATTGGGTACTGGTTTTTAATTATTGTGTTTTTGAGATTTAAAACGATTGCAGTAATTAAGATAAGTTAGTAAATTACAGTAATTCAAATTCTTATTCCGCTAAAAAACATTATTTTTATTTAATATTGTTATTCTGGCCAGCCATAATGAAAATGCGCTGCCTCAACCTGGGGGTAAACTACACCAACATCCCTTTTTGAAATAAATCCTGCACAATTTTGTCCAATTTGTATTACTGCCATATTTTCAAGACCACCTGCATCACCAAAGTATGAAAATACATCTCCTTTTTTAGCTACAACTGTTTCACATGGAAGCATTTTGGGTTTTGGACTAAAAAAAACTCTGAGCCAATTTGTTGTCCCATCAAATGTATTTGGAATTAGCCATCTTTTGTCATTTCCATCTCTGACTTCAAAAACACTTGAATTATGAATCCATTGTGTTTCATCATTGCTCACACAGTAAAATGGATCTTGATAATACACAAAACCATATCTTGTGCATGTTTGTAAATTACTCCACCCAAAACCTCTTTGATAAGGTACAGCAATGTCTGCATATTTGCAATGTGTACCCTGAATCATTTTTAAGACTTGAGCAGATTCCCTTGTTACAATTCTTTTTGCAGCATAAGGAGATGGTCCATCTACAAGTCTTTCATGAGACAGCCCGATACCCTTTTGGCGTATTCTTGCCAGTGCTTCATCAAAATCAGAACTGACTCTGTAATAAACTTCTAATGTCCCATCTTCGCGTCCAGCCAAAATAAATCTTTCATCTAATCCAGGTATACTCTTTACTTGTTCTAAACCATTGGCAGCGATAGCCAATTGACGATAGCCAAATTTGGATTTGACTGGTTTGCTTACTATTTTACAATTGCTTTGCCGTACGAGGGCTTGAAACCAAGTCTCATCTGCTCGCTGTGAATCATTACATCTATGACCTTCAGATTCCTCATCTAACCCTCTCAAAAGTGGTGAAATAACATCAACTCTGATATCATTTATTAAATTTGGTTCTCCAAAATTTCTAAGTGTTATTATATCATCTGTAAAAACATCAGTAATGGTTCTAGCCTCTCCTCTTCCAATTGGAATGGGTCCGCAATAAAATGCTCCTTTTTTCTTCTTCACCATTTCATATTGATGTTCAATATTGCTCTCCAATAATGCATTGATGATAACAAGTTCTCCACCAAAAATACAATACCACATTAAAACAGTATATATATCAACTTTAAGAGGTGCTGCATTGGCTGTCGACGCACCAAACATATCTGTCCCTAATAAATCATCAATTGTAGATACAGCAGGAGTCAAGGCTGCTGCTGTAAGTCCTGCAGCTCCCGCACCTGCATATTGAAATAATTTTCTTCTTGTCAAATAAGGATTTGGTACCATGCTTTAGAAAGCGTAAAATTGTCTCCTTATTAAAATACTTGTGTTTTTGGTATGTGCATAGCTAATTCTTAGTGATTAACTCTTGAGTTAACAGAAAAGTTTATTTAGTAGATGTAGTTACATTGTAACCACATGAGAAAATCGATGAAAATTGAAATGGAAGGATATGAAGCAGTTGAAAAAACTGCTGTAAAAGGAGGAAATAGTGCTAGAATCTATGTGCCAAAATCATGGGAAGGAAAAAAAGTAAAAGCAATACTCTTAGAATAGAGTTAAGTACAGGATATGGAGATAAATCCAGAGAAGAAATTCTGGATGAATTAATTGATAAAATTATTGAGATAGATAAGCTGAAGAAAAAACTTCGCAGATATGAGAATCCTCATACCCCACCGAGCAAGGATGAGAGAAAATCTCGAACAAGCTTTATATCAAAAACAGGCTTAGCAGTTGGGAAAAAAACAGGTTACAAAGGAGCAACACGAGAAAGAAAAGAGCCTACTGAATTTATCAGCTGCTTTGATGATATTTGTTCTCAATGTAGCAAACATAACAATCCAAAAGAAATCATGACTAAAATTTATGAAGAAATTCCTGATCCTCAGCCAACAAAAATTGTTAAAGCTGAATGGGGATACTACGAATGTGATTGTGGAAACTGCTGGGAGTCAAAGCCAAGAGAAGCCCCAGAGAGCGGTTTGTTTGGAAAGAACCTACAAACACAAATAACACTGCTTCGCTTTGATGACAGACTTCCGCTAAGAAAAACAATCTCAGCAATAGAAAGACAGTACAAAACAACATTAACTTCAAAAGCAGTTTATGATGTGACAAAAAGAGTTGCTGACAAAGCAACTCCTGAATATGAAAAAATAAAACATAATATAAGAAGAACCACACACCTGCATATAGACGAAACAAAAATTAAAATACAAGGCGTAGCGTATTGGTTATGGATATTTCGCTCTCGGAATAATGTATTTTTTGTGATTCATCAAAAAAGAAATAGGACGGTTCTTGACGAAATATTAGGGCATAATTATGCAGGCATGATTATCTGTGATGGTCTTTCTGCTTATGAAGAATATACTAAATTCTTACAACGATGCTGGGCACATATTCTTCGAGAAACCAAAGAATTAGCAGAAAAATATGAAGAAGCTAAACCAATGCATACTTGGATGAAAGACTTGTTTGCTAAAGTCAAGTCAGTTAATGTCAAATATTCACTTCAAAAAAGACAAATTCTTTATCATAAATGTTATCAAGAGTTGAAGTTGTTAATAGGAATATATTCTTCATATCAGCATTTGGAAAAGGTTGTCACGACAATAGAAAATGGTTTGGATTTTTGGTTTACTAGAATAATCCATCCACAGATTGAGCCAACAAACAACAACGCCGAAAGGTCTTTGAGAGAATTGGTTGTTATGAAAAGAATTATGGGAACGCTAAGAAATCAAGATGGTGCAGACGTTCTCGCAAAAATGATGACTTTAATTTCAACATGGAGATTGAATGGGAAAAACCCATTCTATTCTTTAAGAGCTATTCTTTGAACTATGCACATACGTTTTTGCAATATATTTAAAACTAATTTATAGAGTCTTTAACATATTGAAGGACAAGCAATGCAGAAATTAATACAAACATAACTATCCATAAATAAACATAAATATTTTCATTGATTTTTGTTTGTTTTAGCTTTAATGTAATGCCTGCACCAATAAACAAAATTCCAATGCTTGCTGCTGTATAGTTTGCCAGAAACACAGTAAGGCAAAAAAATGAGCCTGTAATTATTAGCGCCTTGATTGCCTTATTAACCTAAATTCGCCACAGGGCGAATTTAGGTATCCATTCTACAGGCACATAAACACGCCCACTATTACCGCTTTTGTTGACTTGTTTCTCTAGCATTTCAAATCCGATTATCTCAATTCTTGTCTCTTTCATATTAGCTACAAAGTAGCTAAAATGTATTAGTAAAAATATCTGTTCTCTAGTATATACTTCATCAAATCAAGATACGCAGATACTGCAGTTCAATATTTAGCTTAATAAGTACGGATTTTGGAGTATTTTTTTTACTTTCTCAACATCTGCTGATGTGTGGATATGCAACTCTTTATTGGCACTCATATGACCTAAGAGAAGATGTTTTTTTGCAAGGAGAGGAAATATATTATCTTCAAGGCTTGCACCAGAATATTCAAGAATTTCAGGCTGCGCCACAAAAATGCTTGAAAATCCTAAGAAAATATCACTTTGGGTTGGCTTTTGGGTGAATTCCAATATAGTGGAACCTTCTATTTTTACTACTCCTTTTTTATTTGGAGTAGGAGTTGTTGTCAGCAGCAGAGTAGCTATTCCTGATTTTTTTATATGTGAATTCCAAAGTTCATCGAGATTAACCATATCAAAAATTATATCACCATAGACAACAAGAAAACTTGAATTTATTTTGCCTTTTACAAGCCGCAGCGACTCTGCTGTGCCGGATGAATTTTCCTCTTCGATATACTGCACATTAACTCCGTATTTTGAGCCATTCTGTATAGACTTAAATATGTCAGAAATAACATTATGCCTTGCAATTGCAAAAATATTCTTAAACTCATTCTCGCGAAGCTTTTTTACTGCATGCTCAATAACAGTTGAATCACCGATGCTTGCAGTTACTCTGTATTCTGTGTCAGATATCTTTAATGATTCTTCTGGGCCACCTATTAGAATTACTGCAGTTCTTTTTTCGCCAAGAGCTGAGTTTATCAACTGCTCAATTGCAGCAGACCTGTTTCTTATGTAAATATTATCTATTATTTCATCTACTGCGCTAAGTGTTTTTTCCTCAATTGTTATTGAAATTTTTTGTTTCATGGATACATATTAGCTAAGAAAGCCTATATTTAAACATATCGGATAAAGTAGGATAAAGGTAAGATATTAATATAGATAAAAAATTTATCTTAAAAAACGGATAAATTTTTTATCCACATCAAAACATATTAGCCATAACATGGCTAATTAACAAAAATATAAACGTATACAAAAATAGCGATACATGTTTTAGTATCTTGCTTTTTTTGTTTGGAGGTAAAAAATGAAAATTTCAGTTATCGGACTTGGATATGTCGGTCTTTGTCAGGCAGCTGGCCTAGCAAAGCTTGGGCTTAATGTAATTGGTGTTGACATCAATAAAGAGAATGTTGAAAAGGTCAATAAAAAAATACCTATTATCTATGAAGAAGGCTTAAAGGAGCTTCTTGCTGAATCGGTTCCCTCTAAATTTAATGCAACAATTGATTTAAAAAAAGCAATAAATGAAAGTGAAATTGCATTTATCTGTGTCGGAACACCTTCAAAAAAAGAAGGAAGCATGTCGCTTGCCCAGCTTGAGCATGTATGTAAAGAGATAGGCATTGTTTTCAAAAATAAAAAAGATCGACTAACTGTTGTTGTAAAGTCTACTGTTGTTCCTGGGACATGCGAGGAGATTGTGATACCTACTATTGAAAAATATTCAGGAAAAAAATACCCAAAAGACTTCGGGGCAGCGATGAATCCTGAATTCTTAAAAGAAGGAACAGCTATTGCTGATTTTTTTAACCCTGATCGAATTGTTATAGGTTCATCAGATGAAGAATCTAAAGAAACACTAATAAAAGCATATAAGAGCTTTAAGTGTCCAATATTGTTTGCCAGCTTCAAAGAGGCTGAAATGATTAAATACGCTAGCAATGCTATGCTTGCAACAAAAATCTCATTTATCAATGAAGTTGGAAATATCTGCAAAAAATATGGCATTAATACAAACAAAGTTGCAGAAGGAATGGGTCTTGACAAGAGAATTGGACTGCATTTCCTAAGGTCTGGAATAGGATTTGGCGGAAGCTGCTTTCCAAAAGATGTGAATGCACTAGTATATAAAGCAACTGAAAAAGGCTATAATCCAAGACTTCTTAGATCAGTTCTTGAAGTAAATAGAGATCAGCCACTAAAGCTACTCGAGCTTGTTGACAATCATGGAAAAATAAATGGGCGAAAAATCGGGCTTCTTGGACTTACTTTTAAGGCAGGAACAGACGATATAAGGGAAAGCCCTGCATTAAATACAATAAAAGAGCTTTTAATGGAAGAAGCAGTACTTAATATCTACGACCCAAAGGCAATGGATAAAGTCAAAAAAATTTTTCCGCATCTAAACTATTTATCATCTGGGCAGAAGGTCGTTGATGAGAGTGAAATTGTCTTGATACTTACTGAGTGGGATGAGTTTAGAAAACTTAAGTATGGTGAAAAGATAGTTATTGACGGCAAAAACCTTTTTGATGAAAAGAACAAACCCAAAAATTATGAAGGGATATGCTGGTAATAAAAAAAAGCCTAAAAATAAATTTTTGCTGCTAAATGCAAATTACACAGAGAGGGAAGTAAGCCATAAATTTTCGTTGGACACAGTCCGTTAGTGAAAAGGTTGAGCTCGGATTCGCCTCTTTGCCTTGTATGCTTTTAGGCAGCAGATTTCTTTTAAAAAGCAGCCCTTTTTTTAAACTTTACGCAATAACTTCCTCAACACCCTCAAAAAGCGATTTTAACCCAAGCGAAAGTGTGCTTTCATCGCTTATGAGATTATGGGTATAAGGCCTAAGCACCCATTTATTATTTGTTGCTGGATTTGCAAAAACAACAATCAACTCTTTATTTTTAATTAATTCATTCCAGTTTTTGATTATAAAATCTATGTTTTTTTTAATATTGAGGCAAAAAATTCCTCGCTTGCCAGACATTACTTTTTCCAATAAAGACGCATCAAGTGTTTCACTCATGAAATAGACTATCGGCCCGTCTATGCACTCACATTCAATCTTGTCAAAGCTACAATTCATAGAGATTATTTTTTTTGCGTGTGTGTCTTTGTTTTTCAGATATATTTTAGCCCATTCAAGAAGATCCATATAATTCACGTTCTTTAAATTCAATTATTTTGTAAGTGACATGAGGCGCCACATAGCTTATAAGATAGAGCGCTGAAAGCAATGCAATGTTGTGAACCGGCTTAACATTAAAGAGAGCAGAAATTGGCATTATCAAATTAAATGTATAAAACAGTGTTGTGACAGATAAAATTGGAAGTACAAGGCCTGCAATTATGTAATGATGATGAGTGAAGTGTTCAATATCTTTAATCACGATGTCAATAAGAAGCCCAAAACATAGGCCTATTACAAAAATACAGAGAGCAACAAAATTGAGCGGCATAATAAGATAAACAGGGATTAAAGAGAATAAAACAACAAAGTTAATTACAATCACGACCAAAAGTGTAAACCACGCAAATGACTTGTCAAGAAAAGACATAAATCTTGTTTTTTTTTCTTTTGCAAGAGAAAATGCACTTAGAGCGTGGCTGATATCGTTTTCATGCCATCTCTTTTTTGCAAGATTTTTTCGAAGAGTATGATGTTTCATGGATTTATACCTATTCTTTTAAGTGCATATTCAAGCATACCTTCTTTTTTTTCGATTGATTCAACATATTTTTCTCCAAGAAGCTTTGCCGCTAGCTTTTTGTATCCGATAGAAGATGAGGATTGCGGGTGGCTGTAAGTAACCGGGCTTTTTAAGTGGTTTGCCTGCCTTACTGTATCATCATCAGGTATCATAGCAAGCACAGGATGCTCCAAAATATATTCAATGTTTGCTTTGGCAAGCTCAAAATCATCTTCCTTAGCCCTATTGACCAGAACACCTATTATTTTTTTCTTGTTCTGTTCGCATAGCCTAACTGTCTTTAACGCGTCAGTTACTGAAGCTAAGTCAGGAGTAGTTATTATTATTACATCATCGCCTGCTCTTATGCCGTGCAACGCCTCACTTCCAAGGCCTGCTGCTGTATCAATTATTACAATATCAGCTGAACCTGCAAGGCTAAGGATATAATGGGATAAAAGGCCAATGTTTTTTATATTAATATTCTTTAATGATATACTTGCCGGAACTACTTTAAGGCCACTTCTGTGTATGTAGATTGATTCTCCAATTGGTTTTTTTCCTTCAAGGACATCATGCAAAGATACAGGAACCTTTGGCGCACCAAGATAGATTCCTACATTTGGCGTAGAAAGGTTTGCATCGACCAGAATTACTTCTCTTCCAAAACCAAGAAATGCACTGGCAAGATTGATTGCGGTTGTAGTTTTACCTACACCTCCTTTCCCTGAAGCAATAACTATAAACTTAGTCATTTTCAGTTTCAATAAGCTTGTCTACAAATTCAACAAATTTTCGCAAAGAATGGTATTTATCTGTTATATTGTCAATATTTATCTCAACAATCACATTGTCAACTATTGCTGATAACTCAACATGCCTTCTGTATTCGTTTTTGCTGTCATAATTTGCCCTGATAAGCTTTCTAAAAACAAGGTATGTGTCAATATTTTCAATAATTATCTTATGCTTAAAAATCTCTTTTACTTTCTGAGATTTAATTAACGGAATTTCCGGAACTTCCTTAATTTTTTTTGTGTTTTTTGCATGCTTTAGAAGTGCATCAATTGTAAATTCGTATGCATTAATCATGCGCTCAATGACACTTGCAAGGACATCAACAGTTCTTGTATATTTTAAGGTTACATATACCAGATGGTCTATTCTTTTTATCTCTTCTTTTGCATCTTCCATAATTTCGGTCATTTTGCGCCTTTTTGCTCTATAACGAGACTTATTCTTTGTATAAATAACTTTGCTTTTTCCAAGTGATCTTTCACCTGAGGCGCAGTAATTGTTTTTAGCTTATAATCGTCAGAACAAATCACAAATTTATCTTTGCGCTCAAACGTGAGCCCGGACTCTTTATTCTCCTGTAGGATTTCCTGTAAATTGGAAATGAGAGTTAAAAAATCCTTATCTATGTCATATTTATTGACACATTTCATCTTAAAGAGTGTAAGCTGTGAATCAAAACCATCCAAAAAATGAGGAATCGCCTTGTTTGCACGTTCATAGTGCAAAAGCGCTGATATTGCCAGCGACATTGCCTTGAGTATTCTTCCGATGATTGTAAATAGAAATCTTGGCTCCTGCACAAGCTTAAAAGTCATTGTAAGGTGATAATCAGCATCTTTTATCTCATGCTTTGCTGCATTAATTAATTCCTGATATTTTTCCATCTGATTTTAGATTTATTCGGCTAAAATAATTATTGCTTGCGCCAAATCGCCCTTAGTTTTCTTAAGTGCAGCAATAGCCTTATTTTTATCGCATTTCGCCTGTTCCATCACAGTTTTAACATCTTCTTCAGATATTTTTGGTTCCTCTTCCTCATGCTTTCGGCACTCTTCTTCGCCACTTATCTGATAGGTCCACTGGCCCATCATGTTTACCCGTGAAACACTTGGAGATCTAATTATAATATCTTCAGATTTTGTCCTGATGATAACTGCTATGGCATCAAGAGGCTCTTCTTGGATTCCAAGCTTTTTCATTGCCTGCTCCATTTGCTTTTTATTCATGCCTGGAAACATAGTTACCACATAAGTATACTCAAATCCTATAAAAAAGTTGCTACATTAGGCCAAGCAGTTTAGGCCCGTAAAGGTGCAATAGCCACACAATTAGAATTACTACCACTGCAAGCACAATGATGTGGCCTGGCTTAAATTCAATTTTGGACTTATAATCATCAAAATACCTTGTTATTCCTGCGCCGCTACTTGGCATTGAAACTTTATTATCTGCCATAAAATTTAGAAAAGAATATTTATTTAAAAAGGTTGCTGCAACTATATCTTTGAAAATACAGAAAATATTTATAGAAAATTTAAATTAATAAATCATAAAAGAGGAATCCTATGAAAAAAGTATTGGTTGTAGAAGATGTTAATGTTATTTCCAGTGCGATACGACTAATTTTGGAAAAAGAGGGAATTGATGTAATTGAAAACAGCGACGGAACAAAAGTACTAAACATTATCAGAAACAAAAAAATAGATTTAGTTATACTCGATTTAATGATGCCAGGAATGTCTGGTGCCGAAATATTTGAGCTAATTAAAAATGATGAAAGAATAAAAAAGACCAAAATACTAATTCTAACTGCAAAAATTGATGCTCTAAAGATTAATGAAAAACTTAAAAACTGCGACTGCTTTATGGAAAAGCCATTCGACAACAATGTACTTGTTTACGAAGTGAAAAAACTTCTTAATCTATAGACTACGATGGAAAATGGCTACGAATTCTAAAAATCATAAATCAAGAAGTATCGGAAAAGAATTAAAAGATAATCTAAGTGAATTGCAAAAATTTAAAGATATTGCGCTTTGCTCAGGAGATTTTCTATGGGAAATAAATAAAGAAGGCAGATATACCTATGCATCAGCAGGTGTTGAAAAAATACTAGGTTATTCTCCAGAGGAAATAATCGAAAAAACACCTTTTCATTTTATGCCGAAAAATGAACAAGAAAGGATTAAAAAAAAAATTTATTTGATACAAAAAAAAAGAAAGAAGATATATGATCTTGCAAATTGGAACATTGCAAAAGACGGAAAAAAAGTTTGCTTACTCACGAATGGTATTCCCATATATGACGAGAAAGGAAATTTTTCTGGATACAGAGGAATAGATAAGGATATTACAAATTCAATTTTATCAGAATTATCCTTAAATATAGAGCGCCATAAACTTAATGATATCATTGACTTTTTGCCAGATGCAACATTTGTCATCGATTCTAATAAAAAAGTAATTGCATGGAACAAGGCAATTGAGAAGATGACGGGTGTTAAAAAAGAGGAGATTCTTGGAAAAGGAAATTATGAATATTCTCTTCCTTTTTATGGCAAGCGCAGACCTATTCTTATTGACTTGGTATTTATGTCAGATATAAAACTAAAGAGAAAATATGATTTTATCAAAAAAGAAGGTAATACTATATATGGCGAAGTATTTGTCCCAAAAACTTATAGGGGAAAAGGAGCATATCTTTGGGGTAGCGCATCTCTTTTATTTGATGAAAACGGAAAGACTACCGGAGCAATTGAAAGCATTCGTGATATTAGCGAACGCAAAAAAGCAGAAAAAAATATAACACAATGGAAAGAGCGATATGATTTAGTAGCAGCAGCATCAGGTCAAATTGCATATGAATGCAACGTAAAAGAAGGCACGATTTTATGGAGCAACACAATTAAAAATGTCCTTGGGTATAAGATTAGCGAAATGAATAAAGGATTTAAACAATGGAAGAAACTTATACTTCCAAAAGATAGACGCCGTGCACTTAAACAATTTAGTTTAGCTGAAAAAAAGAGAATGCCTTATGATGTTGAATACAGATTTAAGCATAAAAAGGGCCACTATCTTTTAATGCATGATAAGGGATATTTTCTAAAAACTGGAAGAGAACTTGTAATAATTGGCATGATGATGGATGTGACAGAGCAAAGAAAGTCACAAAATTTGCTAAAGGAAAGTGAAAAAAAATATTAAAACCTTTTTACTAATGCTGGTGAAGTTATTCTTGTTGCAGATACTGGTGGCATAATCCAGGATATTAATAATGCTATTACAAAATATAAATTCAAAAAAAGTGATTTTATAGGAAAAAAAATTATAGATTTCGTATATAAAGAGGATTGGAATAAATTAAGAGAAGATATGCTGCTAAATCTGAAAGGCAAGTCAACAACAGGTGAAACCAGAATTATGACTCCTGTGGGGATAAAAATATGCCATTACAAAGATACTTCTATTATAGAAAATAAGAAGATAACTGGAATTTTAACTATAATTTCTGATGTTAATGAGCAAAAGCTAGCAGAGCAAGAGCTAAGGAACAGAAATAAAGAGCTACTGGAAAAAAAAATAGAGATTAGCGCAATTAACCAAAAATTAATGAAAGCAAATGAAGAGCTAATAAGACTAAATGAAGTTAAGGATAACTTCCTTTCAAGTGTTTCGCATGAGTTAAAAACACCATTAACATCAATAAAAACCTACAATCAGATTATATATAATCAAATTCTTGGACCTATTAACAACAAGCAAAAAGAAGCAATAAATACCATATTATCAAGTATAAACTGCCTTGAGGCCTTGATAAAAAACATATTAGATGTTTCTAAATACGAAGCCGGAAAGGCAGAATTTAATATTGAATTATTTGACTTAAATAAAATAATACCTATAGTGGAAAAAGAATTTGAACCACAACTAAGCACGATTCAAGCTACATTAATTATTAATATTGCAAAAAAAGGTGTTATTATATATGCTGATAAGCAAAAAATTACTCAAGTATTTAGAAACCTAATAAATAACGCAATAAAATACAGAAGCGAAAAAAAGCTTAAAATAGAAATAAATATAAAGCGTACAAAAAAAGAAGTAATTATCTCAATTAGAGACAATGGTATTGGTATTTCTAAAGAGAACCAAAAAAATCTTTTTAGCAAATTTTATCAGATTGATTCAGGACCGGCAAGAAAAACAGAAGGAACAGGCCTTGGCCTCTTTATTATAAAGCACATTGTTGAAGGGCATAGTGGTAATTTAAATGTAATTAGTAAACTTGGAAAAGGAACTAGTTTTATTATTCATCTGCCTGTAAAAAAAGCATAATGTTAAATTAACAAAAGAAGTAATAGAAATCTAACTAATTTAATCCCTAACTCTGCGTCATTTAAGTAATATGTCTTCAGGCAGCTTCATTTTTTCAATCAATATTCTTGTTTTTTTTGGCACTTCAGATATCACTAATTTTTCACCAATTTTGACTCTATAAACTT
>JAZDLQ010000081.1:0-11224 GCA_043801855.1 archaeon
TACTAATATATAAATCTTTCTCTTTAAAATACTATCTAAAGTTAGGTTATACAAAAAAATGGCATAAAAAATAAGACATTTAACGAGATAAAAACAAAAATCAATCATGAAGAATTAATAACCAAATTGGAAACTCAAGTGATAATTTCATAGATATTGTTGGAGTATCCTATTACAGCACTTCGCCTAACCTAAAGGAAATCGCCGATAATGACTATAACCAATTGCTCACGGTTTCCCATAACAAACCCTTTGCCATAAACGAGTTTGGTCCGGGATCACCCAGTGCGAACCCTCTTCTTCAAAACAACACTTACGATTATTCAAAATTAATTGCGGGAATAAAACTACATCTCCCCAAAACAGTTTACTTTGCACCATGGTATGGTGAATTTTCGCTCGTAAATCAAAATCTTAATAATAGAGTATCAACTCTTATGAACGATCCATGGGTGATAACCAGAGCCGACTTGCCGGATTTTAATATGCAATCTGAAAACATTACTATCATTGATGACAAAGATCCTGGATTTTCAACAACTTTTTCTCAAGATGTGTGGACAAAATATTCAGAAACAGGAGAACAGCATTATGGAGGCAGCCATTATTATAATAAGCAAATAGGTATGGGCTATGATAAGGCTACCTGGACATTCACAGTTCCTAAAAGCGGCAACTATGATGTTTACGCGTGGTGGTGGGAATATGATTACAGGCCTTCAGATGTTCCTTACACAATCAACACATATTACGGGCCAAGAGTGGTAAGAGTAGACCAGAGGATAAACGGTGGAAAGTGGAACCTGTTAGGGAACTTCTATTTCTATGATAAGGGAAATATTTTTATTTCCGACAACACAACAAATGGACAGGATATATTGGCAGACGCCGTTAAGCTGGTGTTGACATCTGAGGCTTTGCCACAATCCAAAATAGGAGATTTAAATAATGACTTGGCTGTGAATAATGAAGACCTTAGAATTATTGCTGATAATTATGGAAAAAAATCTGGATTTGACATAAGAGCAGATGCAAACAAAGACGGAAATGTAGGAATTGCCGATCTGATTATAGTCTTAAAAAATTATGGCTCATGAATAAAAAATAAAATGGCAGGAGAAAACCGATGTTAAAATACATAACAATCCAAAAGCTGAACATTAACACAACGATGCTTTGGTTATTATTATGTATTGTATCATTGTTATGTGCACCTCTTATTATTGCTGATTCAAGTGTTAATTTAATAAAGCCATCTGTTTCTGAAAACATTGACAAGCTTGTTTTGGACTATACTGTAGATTGCACGGGATCAACAGTTGGGATTGCTTATAACAGTAAGATAGTCTATACAAAAAGCTTTGGTTCAGATAGTGTGTCAAGTGTTCACGATTGGGCCTCTGTATCAAAGCCATTGACAGCGTTGATAGCCATGCGTTTAAATGAGAAAGGAATCATAGAGAGCATTGATGACAATATCTGGAAGTATGCAAAACAGATCAAAGGAACTACAATTAATCCAGATTCTCCACCGATGCCAACAACATGCGATGATGGACAGAGTTGTGCCAGTAGCTCTTTAACTATAAAACAATTGATGATCCATAATGGAGGATTTTATCACCTCGATGAGCCATTATGGGAAAATGGCAAATTAAATTTAAAATACAAGCCAGGTACTAGTCATTCTTATTCATCAGATGGAGTATGTGTTGAAGGCGATGTGATTTCCGGAGCGTCAGGGATGACCTATCCACAGGCTGTGCAGGAATATATTGTAAAGAACATGGTAAAAGCAGGAGAGGCTTGCTCACTCTACGCAAAAAATGACTGGTGGGCGCCAGCTGCCTATATCCGTTCAAATATTCATGATTTCAGCCTATACACTATTGGAATAATAAATAATGCCTTTGTCTCATCAAATACCCTCTATAATAAAATGTTAGTAAACTATTATGGCGGTTATATGGGATTGGGTTTTCAGATTGAAAACAGCGGTGACAACATTGCAGCATTCCATTCGGGAAATAATGGTGTCCCAAAGGCATATATGTATATAAAGCCAAAACTTAAAAGAAGCGTGGTGTTATTCTGCCAGGCAAAATCTGGTTCATCAGATATTTCTCTTAGTAGTTTAGCTAGAAAAATTGATAGTGTATTGGCTCAGGGAAATCCCTGCCAAAATCCAGCAGACTGTCAAGAGAGTATAAAAAATATTACCTTAACTGTGTTAAAAAAGGGAAACGGCCTTGGAACAGTATTGAGCAATATTAATCCGAAAATAAATTGCGGTGCTTTATGTGTGCAGAATTATCCGGCTAATACGGTTATCACCCTGAATGCGACTACAAATTCAGGTTCTGCATTTACAGGCTGGAGTGGTAGCGGCTGCAGTGGTAATAAAACATGTGTTATCACATTGACATCCAATACAATTATTACTGCTGTTTTCAATTTATCAGACATTGGATGTTCAGATAATGATAATGACAATTATACAACATGCGGCGGCGACTGCAATGATAACAATGCAAATATTTTCCCTGGCGCATCTGAAACCTGTAATAATTTAGATGATAATTGCGACAACCAGAAAGACGAAGGTTTAACAAAGCAGCAGAGCTGCGGGACAGGTGCATGTCAAAGGACAGTAAGCCAGAGCTGCAGCAGCGGTCAATATACTCCTGCTTGTGTTTCAGGCACAGCTACAACAGAAATCTGCGGAAACGGAATAGATGAGAACTGCGACGGACATGATGATACCTGTCAATCTGAAAACATAACAATAATTGATGACAATGACCCTGGGTTTTCAACTTCATATTCTCAGGATACATGGCTTCCGTATATTCAGGAAGGAGGCCTGCATTATGGGAACAGCCATTATTTTAATGAACAAATTGGCACAGGTATGGATAAAGCTACCTGGACATTTACTGTTCCTAAAAGCGGATATTATGATGTATTCGCATGGTGGTATGAATATAGCTATAGACCTTCAGATGTTCCTTTTACGATAAACACTTATTACGGACCAAGAGAAGTAAAAGCAGACCAAAGGATAAACGGCGGAAAATGGAACCTGCTTGGCAACTTCTATTTCTATGATAAGGGAAATATTTTTATTTCAGACAATGCAACAAATGGAAAGGATATAGTTGCAGATGCTATTAAGTTGGTGCTCACGTCTGAATCACAACCAGTAACCAAGACTGGTGATCTGAATATTGATGGTTTAGTCAACAACGATGATTTACAAATTGTTGTTAATAATTACGGCAGGCAATCCGGGTTTGATGCAAGAGCAGATGCAAATGAAGATAATAAGATTGATTTATTGGATTTGATATTTGTAACAAAAAATTATTATAGTTAAAAAACACTTATTAATTTCAATATGTAAAATGAAAAAAAGATCATATTATACTAGAACTGTTATTTTATTAATTATGTTTTTATTTGTTATAACACAAGTTATAAGTACAGATTCCAGAAACGAAGTAGGGATAAATAAATTAACAAGCTCTATCTCTCGCCAGATTGACTCAAAAATACATAGCTACGATTCTGATTGTTATGCTACAAGTGTTGGTGTTGTTTATGGAGGAAATATAGTTTATACTAAAAGTTATGGCAGTGATAGTCTCACATCGGTTCACGAATGGGCATCAGTATCCAAAACAGCAACTGCTCTAATAACAATGATGCAAAGAGATAATGGAAAAATTTCAAGCATTGATGATCCTGTCTGGAAATATGCAACTAGGTATAATGGGCACATGCTGGATTATTGCAGCAATGGCGACTACTGTAAAGATTCTGTATTAACATTACGAAGATTGATGAACCATGTTTCCGGAGTTGCCCATTGGGAGGCTAGCTGGAGCGCATGGTCATCCTATAGCCAGACTTCATCGACAAAAATTCCAGTCCGTTTCAAGCCAGGAACAAACTGGTGGTATTCATCCCCTGCAGTTGATATGGTCGGTGAAGCAAACAGGTATGCTGAAAGTTCTTCTGCACCAAAATTTTACACTCTTGTGCAAAATTACTTAGCTTCAAAAATCGGAGCCTCTTCTTTAACTGCTAGGGATAACTGGGGTGCGCCTGCAGCTTATGTGATTTCTAATATTAATGATTTTAGTCTTTATGCAATAGGAGTTATGAATAATCAATTTGTTTCAGAATCTGAGCTGCTCACTGAAATGAGGAATGGAGTTACAGATGGTTATGGTTTGGGTTTTCATTATAAAAACAGCGGTCAGGACACAACACTTTCTCATGATGGAGATAATGGTGTCCCCCGGGCTTATTTGTTAATCAAGCCTTTGAGAAAAAGAAGTGTTGTTTTATTCTGTCAATTATCATCAAGTGATTTGTCTATAGGTATGTCTGGTTTGGCAAATGAAATTGAAAACATCCTTGCAGCCGGAAATCCATGTGTAAATCCTGAAGATTGCAAATCTTCAGCCAGCTGCAGTGATATTGATAATGATGGGTATTCCACATGCAATAATGACTGTAATGACAACAATGCAAACATTCATCCAGGCTTATCTGAAACCTGCAACAATATCGACGATAACTGCAATTCTGTAAAAGATGAAAACTTGCAAAAAACTGTGTCATGCGGAATTGGCGCTTGTCTCAGGACTATGACTCAAACATGCTCTAATGGGCAGTATTCTCCTGCATGTACTGCAGGAAGTCCGTCAAACGAAACCTGCGGCAATGGAATAGACGAGAACTGCGACGGACATGATGATACCTGTCAATCTGAAAACATTACAATTATTGATGACAAAGATTCCGAATTTTCAACTTCATATTCTCAGGATACATGGCTTCCGTATATTCAGGAAGGAGGCCAGCATTACGGGGACAGCCATTATTATAATTCACAGATAGGAACAGGCCAAGATACGGCCACATGGACATTTACTGTTCCTAAAAGCGGCAACTATGATGTTTACGCGTGGTGGTGGGAATATGATTACAGTCCTTCAGATGTTCCATATACTATAAACACATATTACGGGCCAAGAGTGGTAAGAGTAGACCAGAGGACAAACGGTGGAAAGTGGAATTTACTAGGAAATTACTATTTTTTTGATACAGGCAGTATAATAATCTCTGATAATGCTACATCTGGTGGCAACATTGTTGCTGATGCAGTTCGAATCGTTCTTACTTCTGAAGTATTACCACAAGTTAAGATGGGCGATCTAAACATTGACGGCTTCGTTAATATTAATGACTTACAAATTGTGGTTAATAATTATGGCAAACAATCCGGGTTTGATGCAAGAGCAGATGCAAACAAGGATGGGAAAGTTGATTTAATGGATCTTGTTACTGTAGTAAAATTTATGTGAAACTGAGAATTATTTTAATAGATAATTAAATTTTAATCCCAGATACTTACACTTGCATTGAATAAATACATTAATTAATTCTAAAATCAACACAAATCCTGAATTTCCCAGGAGAATACTGACCGCACTTTACTGTTTTTAGAATTTCAAATTTTTTATTTAACTGTCCACACGCTTTTTTTACTTTTTCTTCGCCTAAAAAGACCTCATTTTCATGCTCAAAGTCATAAAGATGGATTATTGTTCCTTTTTTTGCCGCAAGAAGCGCCGTATCAAGGAAAGTATCTGCATCTTTCGGAAGCGGCATTAAAATCCTGTCAAATTTGCGATTTAAAGCAGGGAGAACATCTCTTACGTCACCATTAATAAGAGTTATATTATTTAATTTGTTTAATTCAATATTTTTTAAGCCATATTCATGTGCAATCTTATTTTTCTCAATGCCTACTATTTCTTTTGCACTAGTGTTTTTAGAAATAACACAAGGGTAAGGTGCGCAGCCACTAAACATAATTAATACAATTTCACCTGGTGTTATCTGCAGCATTATTCTTTTTCTCTCTGTTGAAAGCCGTGGCGAAAAATATACTTTTTCAACATCAAGCATTATACTTACATTATTTTCCTTATAGATTGTTTCCTTAGTATTAATTCCTGCAATATAAGACAGCTTTTGAGTTCTAAATTCACCTTCATGTTGCCCTGATTTTTTTAAGACAGTTGTTATATTTTTATGTGTTTTTAGAATTGCATCTGCTATTTTTTTTTCGTGTCTTAATAGCTCTTCTTTTAATTCAATAATCACTAGATTTCCCATAACATCAAATGAAGAAGGCAATAGTTCAAACTCTTTTTCTGTTAGTTCGGACTTTAAGTATTCCTGATAAGATTGATGCGCTTTTTTTTTACTCTCTACAACATCACAAAAGCTTACTCCACAAAATTTCTTTAATATATTCTGCGCTAATTCTCCTGGCATATCTACAAGCGGAAGTGCAATATTTTCACCTGATTTTATAACTCCTGCTCCGACCTTATATAAGCCTTTTTCCATAAGATAAGATTTGATTTTTTGCGCATCTTTTTTATTAACTATAAGGCATTCCATACTTTCTTTGAAAAATAGCTATTAATAAAAACTTTCCTTTGTATAATATTTTTATTATCGTCATAACTGAAAGTAAGGAAGTTAATTTTTAATTCTTAACTTGCAAACAGCAGTTTAAAAGCACAAGCTAATTAAATTGGTAATATTTTACAAAAAATATGGCGTTTTGTGTTCTTGGACTTGGTGTTTCAACTATAGATTATATTGCTTTTGTTGATAGGTTTCCTTCTCCTGATGAAAAATTAAGAATAAGCGAACTATGTATTGATGGAGGAGGCAACTGCGCAAATACTTTATCTGGACTAAAAAAACTTGGAATAAATACAAAAATTATTACAGCAGTAGGTAATGATAGGTTTGCTCTTGAAATAATAGACACATTGGAAAAAGAGGGAATAGATATAAATAATATTACTAAAAAAAACACTTGTTCTCCTTTTTCTTTATTATTGTAGATAAAAATACAAATTCAAGAACGATTCTCCATAGATCTGGCCCATCATATGATGAAATACTCGATTTTAGTGAGAGAGTTGTCGAAAATGTAGATCTTGTCTTTCTTGACGGGAGGTTCCATAACAGCGCGCTTAAACTAGCAAAATATGCACATGCAAAAAATATACCTGTGTTTGTTGACGCAGAAAAAGAAGAGCATTTTGTGCAAGATCTTTTTCCTTATGCTAATATAATTAAGACCTCAAAAAGATTTAGTCAGTCTTTTTATAAAAGCAATAACATTGAAAAAAATTTAAGAAAGATTATCTCAACAGGTGCAGTTGCAGCTATTACAACTCTAGGCCAAGATGGCTCGATACTACTTACACATGAGGGATTAAGCAAGTTTGATGCTGCATCATGCAACTCAATTGATACAACTGGTGCAGGCGACGTCTTTAATGCAGGAATAATCTTTGGATACCTCAACAAGTGGAAATGGAATGACACAATGAATTTTGCTTCTAAAATATCTTCTATAAAATGCGAAAGTTTTGGCGCAAGAAAAGGACAACCTTATCTAAAAGATATGAGAGAATATTTTGTCAAATACAAACTAAAAATTTAATGAGCTTTATCTTAGTAAACAAATCCAAGAGATAGATAAATATTAGTCAACAGATATATTTAAAAATAAAAACTTAGTTCAAAAATGTATTAAGAAAAACGGAGGAGATTATTATGAAAAGACTTGGTATTCTTACAGGTGGTGGAGATGTTCCTGGGCTTAACGCCGCAATAAAAATGGTGACTGAACTTGCAATTAGGGATGGCTATGAAGTATTTGGATTCAGAAAAGGGTGGCATGCCCCACTTAATCTCATTCCAGAAGAAGGAGCAGATAATTCTCAATATGTTATCCCACTGACTATTGAAGTTGTAAGAAAAGTTTCAAGGTCAGGCGGAACATTTTTGCATTCATCAAGGACAAATCCTGTTAATGTCTCAGAAAAAGATTGCCCTGCAAGATTTAAAGACAATGTAAAAGTATTTCCTGCTGACTTAACCAGCGAGGTCATTAAAAACCTCAATTTCATGAAGATTGAAACACTAGTCACCATAGGTGGTGATGATACACTTAGCTTTTCAGGAAGACTAAATAGAGAAGGATTTAAAGTTGTTGCAATCCCCAAAACAATGGATAATGATGTTGAAGGAACTGATTACTGCATCGGATTTGCAACTGCTGTCACCAGAGGTGTTGATTTAGTCACTGCATTCAGAACTCCTGTTGGCTCACATGAAAGAATAGGCATCATTGAAGTGATGGGGAGATATGCAGGATTTACATCATGGTATATTGGATATCTTGCTGAAATAGATAGAGTTATTATACCTGAAGTTCCATTTAGCCAGCAAAGGCTTGCTGAATTTTTAAAACAGGATAGGCTTAAGAGCCCAAGCAAATACTCACTTGTTGTAATTTCAGAAGGTGCAACAGAAGAAGGCGGTGACATAAGCAGCCATTCAAGTGAAAAAGATGCTTATGGACATAAGAAGCTTAGTGGAATTGGAGAGCGAACTACCGATCATATCAAGAAGATTACCGGAGTTCATGTAATGTTCCAGAATCTTGGCTATTTACTAAGAAGTGGAGAGCCTGTTTCATTTGACAGAATGGTTGCAAAAACATATGGTATCTTAGCTTATCAACAAGTCAGAGCTGGAAACTTTGGAGTTATGACTGCAATCAGAGACGGCAAATACGGTTTAGTTGATTTAAATAAAATTTCAGGTAAATCAAGAAAACTTGATATTAAAAGGCTGTATCATGAACATGACTATAAGCCGGAGATTAAAGAAGTTTTAGGATTGCCTATGTTTGGGTACTGATTTTTTTATTTTTTTTAATTAACTGATTAGTTAAGAAAATCATATTTGTAAAGATGTCGGCATTTTTTTATGTCCACCAAAATAGTTTCTTATTAAAAATATGAATAATAATCTAAAACCATTCTCCTAATCCCTTCTGCGCCTGCTTTTTCACTTGCTTCTCAAGTGCAGCTTCAATTCTTTCGATAGAAAATCCGTGCCTAGTCACCAAAATATCAATTATTTTTTCCTTATCTATGCTTTTCCAATTTAAATTATAGTCGTCAGTTACCGGCATATTCTTTATCAGGTCAAATACTTCTTTCCAAGGATAATCAAAATGCTCACTCCACTTAGCCTCGCTAAACAAGGAATCAAAATCCTTGCTATATTTTTTTAATAAGATAAGTCCTTTTTTAGCGCCAATTCCTTTTATTCCGCCAATATTAAAGTCTGTTCCAACTAGCATAGACAGGGCAATTAACTGATCCTGATCGATTGAAAGCCTGTTTAATACATCAGCAAGAATTATTTCTTCAGGCAATATTTTTTCATAGCCAAATGTGCCTTTTATTTTTTTCCGCTCGCTTAATGTCAGGTTTTTTATTATCCTTGATGCTCCAAAAACTAAGCTATCAGTATCCTGTGAAACTACTGCATAAAAATCGCCTTTTTTTGCCATGTAAGAGCACTGTGCTTCTGCTTCGCTCGGTGCCTGAATAACAGGAAGCCCCATAGCCAAAATCAGTTCTTTACTCTCTGCTATCATTTCAGTAGTAAGTTTGCCTGTTCTCTTTGCAAATTTCTGCATTGATTCTATATCCTGCGCTTCTTTTGCAACCTCATAGTTTGCTATTGCCTCTTCTTTAAGATTTCTTCTTCTTTCCTGCTCTTTTTTCTTTAGTTCCGGAGCTTTGCCATCAAAGCAAAACGCTGGCTTCATTCCCTTTTCCATCATATTAATAGTCCTGAAAAACAGCCCGGATAAATGGCTTGTGACATTACCTTTGCTGTCCATCAAAGGAGTCCCATCCTGTTGTCTGATTGATGCAAGATATTGATATAAGGTATTATAAGAATCAATAACTAGTTTTTTTCCGGATAGGTTTTCCAGATTAATTTCAACAGGTGATAGCACTGGAGCAAGGTTAGTTCCCATATCTCATATAAAAAGGTGCGTTAATTAATAAAACTAGCCATAGTATTTTTAATCTAAATTTTATTTACTGTAATATTTTTGAATTCTTTAGAAAGCATACTCTCTGTTTTTTTAGTAAGCTTGCCTGTTGTCACAAAAAGAATCGGAAGCTTTTTGTTTTCTCCAATTACATAGGCAGTGCTTAAGTCGCCCTCATTAATTGTTTTTTTATCCTTTGCACGACAGAAAAAATTCAGCCTTCCTGCTGCACTTGGAACTGTAATAATTAAGTCAATCTCTTTGGCCTTTTTAATAATAGAATATTCTATGATTTTAATTTCGTTCTTGTCAAAATGCCTTTTAATTTTAGTTAAAAAGGAATCATTAATATTATCTGCATTATCCTCTTCTTTTAGTTCTATTTGTATTTCTTTTTCGTGTTCTTTTTCATGTTTAACTGTTTCTTTTTTATGCTCAGGCACTTCTTTTTTTTCAATAACAGGCTCTTTTATAATAGATGTTTTTTGCTCTTCTTTTTTAGTTTCTAATATAGCTGGCTTTGGCTGCTCAGCTAGCACTATTGTCTCTTCCTTTTTTTCAATTGTTTTTTCAGGAACATGCGCATTTATTGGCATTCCTCCTTTTGGCAACTCTTGCACTTCATCTTTCTGAGCAGATATTTTTTCCCTAATAGTGGCCTCTGCTTTTTCATTAGGCAGCAAAAACCAGCGCCAGAATATTATTTTATTATCTTTGATTGTCACTTCAACTGGCTTTGCGTAGTCTTTTATACCCCTTAGTGCAACTCTAGTCACTGGTTCGAGCACACTATCCTGCAAAATACCGTGTTGCTTTAATAAGTCATATGCCTTTTTTTCTTGATCATGAAGATTTTTGTAGAGTTCAGTTAGCTTAGATTCCTGGGTCGGAAGATAGTAAACAGGGCTTCCGCCAATCTTGACACTACTTATCCGCACCTGACCAGAGTCTTTAAGCTGGCTTAGGATTGCACCAATCAAAAAAGTGTCTCCACCAAGGAGCTTCATTATATCACGCGGTATAACAGGTCCTCTTTCTTTAATAATGTTTAGAACTGACACCTTGTCAAGCATGTTATTGTAATTTGAAAGTGATTATATAAAGGTTATGGTGTACACGACTTTGCGCAGAAATTAGTGTTGTTCATCCCAGAAGTCGAACTTAGCAGTAATGTTTTCTACATTTCCTAAATATCTGATTACTTTTTGATTTAATTTTCCGTTCTTATCATATACGCCTTTAACAATATAATAATAA
>JAZDLQ010000052.1:0-35473 GCA_043801855.1 archaeon
TTTTCAGGAGTGATTTGCTCCTAAACAAGGTTTATCCGCAAATCCTCGAAAACTCACATCTCGAATTTTTGCATGAGGATTTTTTGTGAGGGTAGATTACCTAACCGCTCTCAAAAAATCACTCGCAAAAACAACCTAACACGGTTAGGTTGAATATTACTCAGATTCTCGACGAGAAAAAGCGTTTACTTTTTACTAAGATTATCTGTTCCAGATGCAATCTGTTAACATGAATCGAGAATCTTGCGTCATACTTTCTCGCTGTTCGTTTTCAGGAGTGATTTGCTACTAAACGAGGTTTATCCGCAAATCCTCGAAAACTTCACATCTCGAATTTTTTCATCACGAAATTTTGCTCGGTAGATTACCTAACCGGAGTCAAAATTTCTCTGGAAAAAGATCCATAACAACGTTATGTGCAATAATACGTCAGCGACCTCATTTTCAATCATTAAATTTATTAGTTCATCTCAATATTAGTTAATATAATAAAAAAATGGCAGAAAAATACTATTTAGACACTTCAATCTGGATGGACTACTATGAAGACCGCAAAGACCCGTCTAATGATATTGGCGAATATGCTTTTAGACTACTATGTAAATTATTGGCAACAAAAAGCAGGATAGTTGTGTCATCTTTTTCACTAAGAGAATTGGAAGTTACATACTCGTTTGACAAAATACGAGGACTTGCGCGCCCATTTGAAAAACAGATGGAAAAAGTTGATGTTTCTGATAAACAAAGAGAAGAGGCAAAAAGAATTGCTGATGAAAGAAATGTCCCAAAAGGAGATGCTTTGCATGCAATTCTTGCGAGAGATAATAAAGCAGTGCTTATTTCAAGAGATAAACACTTCCAAGTACTGAAAGATATCTGTGATGTTGTAAAACCAGAAGATCTTATTTAAGTTTTTTCTCGAATTCATCGAATACTTTCTCACGTATCCTGTCTCTTTCATCATCACTTGTTTTTTTAGGAGCTTTACCTCTTAACTTACTTAAATCAATCATCGCTTGTCTTAATTTAACTTCTTCAACTTTTTCCCTTAATGCTGATCTAATAAATTCAGTCCTATTTTGAAAGCCTGCTTTTTTTGCTGTATTATCTACATCTTCCAAGAAATCCTGTTCCATCTTGAAGGTAACGAGTTCAGTTGTCATATTAATAGTGTATATACACTTTATATATAAATTTTTCTGCCATTTTTCATTTGATTAAAGAAAAATATACAATAAATCTAACGTTGTTCGGTCGCCGACATATTACTTCTGCGGTTTTGCTTCGCAAAATCCTCGACCTCGCCAATGATGAAAATTCTCAGTCGGTAGATTACCTAGCCACACTGAGAATTTTCGTCGGCTCGGGCACATAACAAGGTTATGCTCAATATGACTACGACGAGCCTTAATTGATATAGATGAGTGACATTCAATTTGTATACATTGTATACTTTGTAAGCATTAACTCTATTATATGAATATATAAAAAAGAAATATTTATATATTTGTATACGTTGTATACATAGTATGCTTAAAAAAACATCTAATGAAGAGAGTAAGAGTAGTGAAAAAGAAGAAATTTCAACTTTAAAAGAAGAAATTGTAAAATCTCTCATTAATTTGAGGAATCTGCAAGCACATTCAAATACGGATTTAAACACTCAGAGACTATTTCTGTCAATATTACAAAAAGGCATAAACAATTACATTTCCTATCCATTAGATAAACATGAGATAACTAATAATAATCTTAATTCATATTTATCGATGTCTAACAAGGCAGATACAATGGTAAGAATTTCAAGATTGACAAAAAATAATTTAAAAAACCTAATGAAACCTGAGGAAACATATGATGAGTTAATCTCTAGGCTTATTCTATTTTACGATAGTTACAAAAATGAATTAGAAAGTTTAAAGTCTCAGAATACGTTAATAGATTTTGTTACAGAAGAGTTCCAGCGCCAAAGAAAAACATTAACTTACTATCAGGATATTAAGATTGAATATTCTTATAATATTCCAAACAAATTATTTAGTCCAAAATTTATATTTAAGCTTGAGATTGATAATATTTTACATAAAGGTGTACCTATGAATAAAGAAGAAGGAATAAAGCTTCTATTAATTGTCAGTTTAGTTAAATCCTTAAAAAAATTAGTAAATTCAAATAACATTGATGAAATACTAAAAAAGAAAGAAATCGCTTTAGAAGATAAGGCTCAACTAATCCGAACAAACTATCTAATATATTTCAAAATTCTTTATTTAGTCATTAACAAAAATTCAAAAAAGAAATATCTTTCGGAGGATGAATTACTTACGGAAGATTATTGGAAACGTGTGTATGGCTATTATGAATTATCTGATTATTCTTTTGATATGGATATTAAACGTAAACTCAATCAATTTGAGGCTGAAATACGTCAATTTAATATAAATTCAGAGAATATTAATTATCGTGTTTAAAATGGATTATTTACCTGATTTAAGATTAATAGAACGAGCTAGAACAACAAACGAAGTTTACCCAGGTGAGGATTTTGAAGTAGTGTTAATAACCAAACTTAATGAAACTACAAAAACTTATGAGATCTCATTAAGTGCAGAAAGAAAGAGAGATAGCTCCTCTTTTCGCTTAGAGACAAGAATTGCGTTGGAGAAACATGTAAAGGATAAAGGACATGAATATCCTCATCTACAAATTGATAACTTCACAACTGATGAAGAGATTTTGAAACTTGGTACATTACATGTGACACTTTTAGTGGAAAATGAAGACCAACTTAATCAATGTTGCAACGGATTTGTTTATTCTCTAAGCGAAATAATTCCCATTATTGAAGATATATTTCAGAAAAAAGTTAATTTAAAAGATTATTTTTTTAATAGTTCACCATTAAACGCTCTTTCAAAGGATAAAATAACTCTTCAAGGTCTTATTTATAAATCTTTTTTATTGAATAGGGCTTTGCTTGAAGGAAAACAAATAGATTTAATAGAATATTTAGGAAAAAAATCAGAACCTACTCTAAATACTGGAAATTATTTCAAAGTTTTAAAAATATTAGTTGCGATGAGGGTATTATCACCTTTAATGCTTAAACCTATATTAGATTTAATTTATAAGGATAAATCAATAAGAACGGAATGTAAGAATTTTAGTACTTCTAAAGCTATAACTCTTTTAACACAAAAAAGTCAAAAAGAATTGATTCATTATAGCCGAGATCAATTTATTAAAGATTTTAACTAGTTGTTTTTCTATCTGAATTTTGAATGTCACTCTCCCGAAAGCTTACGCTTGATTGTTTACTACGATTATCAGCTCGGAAAAAAGTGCATAACGAGGTTATGCATAATTATTACTCATAATTTTTGTGATAGTGCACCATAAAATAAAACTAAAATCCGAAGGCAATTTTTAAGGAAAAAATGAAAATTGCCGTTTATGTTGCACGTGAAGAAATGTTCCTGCGTCATAACTTTCTCGCTGCTCGTTCTCAGGAGTGATTTGCTTCAAAACATGGTTTATCCGCAAATCCTCGAGAATTTCACGACTCGAACTTTTTCATCACGAAATTTTGCTTGGTAGATTACCTAACCGCTCTCAGGTTTGCGCTCGGCTGGGAATCCTAACAAGGTTATGTATAATCGAAAGAAAGACCTACTAAAAGAAATAGCGAAAACTATGGCTTTACTAACAACTTGATTTGATCTGTTGAAAAAACATTTACCGATTTTTGCTCTTTTAGTTTTTTATCGTTAGACCAAATCCCACATTTCAATTTTAAAGCTAAAGCAAAATACATTGCATCATTTGGGTCAGGCGAAATCTTTTTTGCTTCTGTCATAAATTTGGAATATTCTTCTTCCGGTACAACTTCTATAATCTCTTGAAGAACGTGCATAATCTGAATAAATTTTTCCCTTGTTCTATGTGTTTTTTTCAAAATTTCCTTTTCATATTTGAAGAATTCCTGGACAATGAAATCTGCAGTGAATAATTTTAGATGTTCATCAAATGTCAAGAACCGCCGGGCTGAAGCCCAGGGCATGTTCTTGAGCACGCCGGAAATTCTGGCTTACCGATGGCTGAAGCCACAGTTTACGCCATTGAATTTCCGAGCGTATCAATTCAATAGTAATGCTATTTTTTATAAGTGCAGAAAAAAGAATATTTGCATCTAATATTAGTTCCATGCTTTTTACGCCTTATGACGTTTCATTGCTTTCATACTTACTTCTTTTCCGAATGTTAATGCGTCTTCCTCCGTTAATTCACTGTCTTTAGTGAATTCCTTGAATTTTTCCATCATCAGCACTTTTTTCTTTATTGCTTCTCTAGCTACTGCACTCCAGTTCATTTCAGGAAACATATCCATTGCATTCTTCAAATCTTGTGGAACAGCTAATGTTATACTTACCATAGATATCACCTTACGTTTATTATGTGTAATATGTTTAAATATTTAAAGATTGTGTTTTAGTTTTCGCCGTCTATTCTTTTAGTGGAAGTGACTTGCGTCCTCTATGAAACGGTCTTTCTTTCGACTCCTGCGTTCCTCGTCTCGTTTCACTCGCTCGGTACTCGGCTTTTTCATCACGAAATTTCGCTCGGTAGATTACCTAACCTGAGTCAAAATTTCTCTGGAAAAAGAAGCATAACGAGGTTATGCTCAATAAATCCACGTCGGGCTAACAGATAGGAGACAATTTCTAACTATTGAAAGGGGCGAGAACTATCCTCTTATTACAAACCTATTTGTTCGAATACTTCTCATAAAACTGCATTATTTCATCTGTTTTTTCAGAATTGAGAGAATAATGTATTTCCCCTGTTTTCTTAGCTGGTATTAACCATCCATCTTTTACTAATTCATCGATGGCTTTATGAGTTATTTTTTCTCCACGCAAATGCTTTGGAAGCCCATTAAGGATATTTTCAGTATGAGAACCACCCCATTTTCTCCACATGACTAATTTTCGAATTATCCATGCTTTTATCTCTAATGTTGTGTCCACAAATACTATTTGATTAAACTCGTTAATATATTTTTCTTGCTGTGACGAGACAATATTGTCTCAAAATAGAAATATTTAAATATTTACTCAAGTTACAGTATTTAGTGATGCCAAATGGAAAACAAATCATTATTCATTGAATTTATGGGAGATTCTCCAACAATTAGAATATTAGATTACTTATTGACAGAAAGAGAACTTGATTTCTCAATAACTGACATGGCTGATAATGCAGGAATTGGAAGAGCTACACTTTACCGACTTTGGAGCAATCTAATAAAAAGCAAAATAATCATGCCAACAAGAACTATTGGAAAAGCAAAATTGTTTAAGCTGAACGTTGAAAATCTTAAGATAAAAAAATTAATGGAAATATATGATATGTTAGTGATGGATGAATTAAAAAAGCACTCGTCTACACCATTAAAAAATTCCCAGAATAATAGTGTAGAAGCAACAGCTTAGAGACTATATTTATTTTAACTTCTTTTTTGTTCTCGCCCCCTCAATGTACTATTTTCATTGCTCACTGTGTTCGTTTGATTAAACGAAATTGTCTCCTTAACGTATTTACACTATGTATCGCTTCGCTAACCGGAAAACGCCCTGCGTGGATTTACTCCTTCGTCGCCAGTCAAGCTGACTTACTCGGTCGGCTCACGAGGTTGGGGTGTGTCGGCAGATTACCTAGCCAGAGTCGAAATTTCTCTGGAAGAAGATACATAACAAGGTTAGGTTGAATAGAAAAAGGGCAAATAAAAAATGATTGGCAAAAACTACTGCTCGTCTTTATGATAGATGTCTAAGAAAATTAAAATATTCTCTGCTTGATTGTATGAATAAGATATTCTGAAAGGTGAAACATATAATTCGCGAGTACCTTTTCGGCTGTATCTCATTGGTTTGCCAATTTCTGGATTCTCAACTATCTTTTTTACCTGTTTGATTATTCGTTCCTTAAGAGAATTATCTTTAATTTTCGCAATTGTCTTAAGAAAGCCTGGTTCTCTTCTAATCTCTAGCATTTTTCAAGTTCTTTTAAAAAATCATCTTTAGAGACAGCTTCAAATTCTCCATTTTCATATCTTTTCCAAGCTGCTTCTGTTCTTCTTGCAAATTCTAAGTCTTCTTCAAAATTTTTATTGAGTTTGCTGGCTTTCTTAATTATTAATTTATCATCATTCCTAATTATGAAAAGCTTTTCACCTACATCAAATTCGCTTCTAAGATCATTAGGAATCACAATCTGACCTTTTGTACTCATCTTAGTTATTCCGACATCAATCATATGTTTCACCTAAAGTAAGAACAATCTTACTAAATATATAAATTTAATGTTTTTGCCTTTATGATGTGACTCTATGGAACTTCGTTCTGGACGAACTTTGCCCTTTTTCTACTCGTCTCCGTTCGCTTTGCTCACTGTGCGCCGAGCCAGAGGGAAATCAGCGAGGGTAGATTACCTAACCGCACTGAAAACTTCACTCGCAAAAACAACGTAACAAAGTTATGTATAGTTAGCGCATATAATAATTGTAAATTTTGACCCTAAAATCTGGATTATTCAGTGCTGAAGTTAATTGCTCTTGGAGTTCTTCAACAGTGTACCAGATTCTAGTTCCTAGCCACCTCTTAATTTTTTTCCAAACCTGCTCGATAGGATTAAGCTTTGGACTGTAAGCAGGCAATTGAATTATTTCAAGAACATCTTCGTGCTCTTGATAGAACTTCTGAACTTTGGCTTTTTCGAAATGGTATTTTACTCCATCAAGAACTAAAATTATCTTGCCATACTTCCTAACTAAAAATTCAACATATCGAAGATATGTTTCATGGTTTAGCTTATCTGCCATGCAAGATGTAAAAAAACATTCAGAAAGACCGCCAAAAACAAATATTTTTTCTCGTGTAAAAAGATGTATGATAGTAGGCGAACTGCCTACTTTGAAAATACCTTTTGTAATATGTGCCTTTACTTGGAAGATGCTCTCATCAATAAATATGATCGTCCATCCAAGGGCAACCTTTGCTTCCACTCGAGATTTGAAGTTTTTTTAAAATCTTCCTGCAATTTCTTGTTTGCTTTCATGTGTTCAGGTCTGGCTTTTTTAAAATAAAATCCCAGTTCATGAACCAGGATTTCCAGTGCTCTTATTTTATAGCTTACCTTAAATTCTTTCTCGATATAGTCTCCCAATATTTTTGTAGTCCATATTCCATATGGATAGCCAACATCTATTGGTTTTCCATCTAACATCTTCTGAATCTTGGCTTTTTGTAATTTGGTTAATCTGCTTGGTAACCCTGTTTGTTTAATACTAAACCTTCTTTCGATACCTTTCTCATGGATTCTTGATACCCAATCCTTGACTGTTGTTAAAGGGTAGCCAACATACATGGAAATTTCTTCATAGGTACTTCCATGCTTACGGAACATGCAGGCTTGCAGCCTCATCTTTGCTTTTATATTCTTCTCATGTTTAAACATCGTTTTTAATTCTGAATAAGAAACAGTCGGAAGAAATGCCTCTCCCTTTGGTATTTGTGTCATTTTCTTACCTCCTTTTATTTCTACAAATAGGTAAGATGAACTACTTTATATATTTTACGGAAATATTATGCGCTAACTATATAATCGTTTTCTGGTGCTAAGACCGATTCAATTTAGAATAAACATCTTTTCGATGACCGATGAGAGTTACTTCAACTTTTTTATCAGATTGATTAATATCAACAATCACCCTGTAATCTCCAACACGCAATTTGTATTCAGGTCTTTCTGCTAATCTTTCAAAGAAATGAAAAGGATTAGCTGATGCAGCCATAATCTTATTGTATATTCTTTCCTTTATTGATTTCTCTAATTTATTTAGGAAATCTATTGCTTCAGGATCAAAAACTACTTCAAAACTCATAGCCCAAGCCTTTTCTTAGCTTCATCTGCTGTAAGAAAATTACCGCTTCTGATTCGCTCTCTTGCTTTTTCAATCTGCATGATTGCTTCTTTGCTAAGCTTTGGTTCTGTTTTTGCTTTTTTAGCAATGTATAATACTTTCTTGATTACTTCATCGTAACTCTCATTCTTATATTCTCGAAAAGTGTCTAGATCATATTTTGTTTCGTCGTTTATTCTTATTGTTGTATCGCTCATAAAATCACCTGTATACTTATGTATACAATTGTATGCATACTTAAATATTTTTCGATGCAGCACCGATACCATCTGTAATGAGGTAACTCACAAACAAAATCCATCATCAACGTAAAACGCTGCATCCCTTATTCTTTCCAGATAAAAAGTTCTATTCTCGTTTTTTTTATGGCAAAAAGATTCAATTTTGGCAGTATTATCATAGTCTGAATGAATAATCTTTTTAGGAGTAATTATTCTAGACGTATGCCTGCGAAAGGCATCACAATAATGAATTACCAACTTCGTTTTTTTGTCAATTGATTCTTGAATTATATCCAAAAACGAAGGTTGTGAAGTGCATTAGTTGAAATGTGTATAAGTAAAATTACTTAACAATTTTCTCAATTAACTCAACAGTTGCATCCATAATTTTTTTATAAGTTTCTTCCTCTTTAATTAAATAAGGGCATCTAACTTCAATAGTGTCTTTTGAGAAAATTAAGAATGGCTCCCAAACAAGATAACCGAATATATTGTATTTGAGTTTAAATTCACTAACATAATTTGCAATCTCTTGTAGGATTTCTACAGAGAGATTTGATTTTCCTCTCAAAATTATTTCCTTTGGCATATCTGGGTTCTTTATTTCGTCATGAAAGGATACAAGTTGATATTTTGGGCCAATTTGAAATGATAAGTTGTGCTTTCGAGTAACTATTATTTTTGTGTATTGTGGATGATTACTGCCATATTTCCTAAGCTGGTCAAGCAGTGATAAAGTGAAAGCTTCAATTTTTACATTATAAGACTTGAATTTACCATCCATATAATAATTTTTAATGATCTTCTCTTTATTTTCGTTTATAATTTTCAAACCGTTTTTTTCTGCAAATTCTTTAAACTTTTTTGTATTTCGTATAGTTGTCAATATCTCTATTAAATAGAATAATGCTACGCATATTAAACAAAATCCAACAAACACCAAAAAACCAATTATACCAGATGCCATTTTAATAATTTAAACTTGCTTAATTTTTATATTTATTCATTGCACAAAATATTTTTTAAGTGATTTGTTTTTTCTAAAATATTTTTATCATCTGCTAACTGTTTCAGTAGGTGGTTTGTTCTCCAAATTTTACCAATTTTTAGTTTTATTTTTAGTCTTTTATTTTTTTCTATTTTTGTATGAATTAAACATCTTTTCAAAAATTTCTTCTCTGTTTGGCCCGCGAAAGCCTACTGGAAGGACATATGCATTACAATTTAATTTTGTTAGGATTTCAATTATGCCTGGCCGCCATGGATCTTTTTCATGATTTACGCCTGTTGGAAATATTATTACAGCATTTCCTTTGTTTATTTTGTCTGCTGCCATTTGTAAACTTTTTTTATTCATTATGCCTATTTGTTTCTTGCTCATGTTTTCAAGCAAATATAAATCATCTATTCCTGTTTTTTTCATTATCGTTTTAGAATCATTGGAATATTTTTTATTAAGTACAGGAAGTATATATTTTGAAGTATTTTTTCCAAGCAATTGGAAGGTTTTTACACCAACTAGAAAAATATCTTCTCTTTTTAAGTAAGAGAAAAGTAGCACAAATTCAATTATTCTGTCGTGGCTAAGTCCAACAACCAATATTGGCTTATTTTTAATCTTAGTAGTAAGAATTTTGTCTGCTGAATAGCAAATATTTGTTTTTTCTAAAAAATCATCTGCGGAAAGTGTTATGCCTTTATTTGGTAGTATGTTGTTTTCAATACTATACGCATGTTTAATAAAGTTATATATGCCAAAAAATCTATTGTCAATTAAAAAAACTGGCTTTAAAAATAGCAAATTTTTGCATTTTGTTAAAAAGAGATACACTCCTCTAAGTTTTTTATTGTAGATAAATCTATATAGCAAATGCATTTTTTTGTTTAATCATTAAATTATTATCTACTCGGTCCTTCACTCTTGTCCACACGCAAATATTTTGCAAGCAGTGGATGCACTTTCGCTAATTCACCATAGCACAACCATGCAATTTTCCTATAAGAGATATGGCCTTCTTTACCGCTTCGTAGCTTTATGAAGTGATATAATTCACGTAAATTCCATGTGAATAGTACTCTTTTTTTATATGCAAGCGGAATTACGTACTGCGCTTCTTTTTGGAATTCAACTGAAATGAATTTATTTGCAATTGCTGCTTTTTCCATGCATTTTTCATACTTTGCACTTAGTCCAACTTCATTATATTCATCAGGCATTGAAAACCCATGCTCTGTAGTCAGGTCCTGAGTTGTCTGCGTGCACATCCTATGCCTTTGTATGTCCCTGAACGCACCGTAATCAACAAGTACATCAAATGTATAATAAACATGCTCAATTTCCCGCATAGGATAATCATGCTTTCCCATTTTTCCTAAGTATTTGGAAAAAATCTCGTCTAATTCTGCTTCAGTTAGAGATTTTGTGAAGTCAAGGCACTTATCAAGAGGTTTTTGCATATATTTATAAATAATGGCCGCAGCAATTTTTGCATAAGCTTCTTTGTCGTAGGATACAATTTTAACAGGTGTGTTATCGTGCTCTGGCATTATTATATCATCGCAAAATTCTTCCATGCCTTTATTAGTTGAAAACATATATTCATTTTTATCAGCATATTTTATGAGAGTTGGAATTAGTTTTTGAATCTCAGTTTTCATTTTAATTCCAATTTCAGAATACTCATCAAGTCCGCAGGACATTAATTTGGTTATTGCGTGCTCGTAAACGCGTGCATTGGCTGTCATTGCTAGGTTAGTTAGAGTTCCTGCAGGCAAAACATATCTTGCAATGTCAAATGCTCTTGCCTTTGAAATAGTTTCATAGAGCTTATCTGTCTGCTCAGGCTTTTTTGGAAACTTACTCTTGACATGTTCAAGCATTTTTTCATAGAATGCCTGATACTCATCAAAAAGATGATTCATTGTTTCAATATAGAGCTCTTTAAATTTTGAATCCATTATTTTTTTTGGCCGTATATATCTTGTCTTATCAAAAAGTTGATACCTAGTTGACTTTTCAGTATAAGATGCCAGTCTATTGTCTTCTATTGCTTTACTTGCAAGAATGCTTACATCTTCAATTGCTACTGAAGCAACAGCATGCTCAGCAACACTTGAATGGCCATAGCCGACAACCCATCTTTCATGAAATTGCTTTGCTTTTTCCTTTGCAGATGAAAAGTCAATTGAATTATAGCAGTTAATTAAGCTTCCCACATTAAGATCTTTTTGCTTGATTAGGCTAAGCAGGTTTTCACGGAATGTATTTGGGCTCCTGCTTACATAGGCAAACAACACAGCAATAACTTCTGGCGGCAGGTTATAAATAACATAAATATTGTTATCAATATTTGTAACATGATTTCTTAAGATTGCAACATCTTCCTTAGAAAAGTTCTCCAAGTTTAAACACCTCTAGATAAACATATTTTTTAAAGATTTATAAAAGTATTGTGAAGAAATAAGATGATATTATTATCCATAAATTATATATAAACGCCACTCCTTCGCTTATTTATGAAAACAAAATGGAATCTCTTTGTTGAGATTTTCGGTTGGTATGGTACCGTTTCAATACTTGGTTCTTACGCGCTAGTTAGTTTTTCAATAATTGGAGCTGATTCAGTGATATATCAGTTTCTAAATATCACCGGTTCTATTGGTCTACTTGCCATTGCATTAGTTAAAAAAGTATACCAGTCTGTGACCATAAATATCATATGGGCACTTATTGGGATGATTGCATTACTTAAAATCCTTTTTAAATACTAAATGACTACTTTTAAAAATTGAGTTAAAATATCATATCGCATATGGTTGAAATCTGCACAGTTGGTGGCTTTTCTGAAGTTGGCAAGAACATGACTGTAATTCGATATAAAGGCGAGGCAGTTATACTTGATATGGGTGTGCAGGTAGATAAATATATTGCAGCTAAGGACGATGCAGAAGATGAAATTGTCAATTTCTCAGACCTTTTGAGAAAAGGAGCTGTTCCGGATGAGCGGCTGATTAAAGAATGGAGAAAGGAAGTGTTGGCAATAGTTCCGACACATGCGCATCTTGATCATCTTGGTGCAATTCCTTATATGGCAAATAAATATGATGCAGATATAATCTGCTCTAGATATTCTGCAGCAGTCCTTCGCGCCTTGCTTGAAGAAAAAAATTCAAACCTGAAAAAAAGGATTATAGAACTTCCAAATAACGCAACTTACAAAGTTTCAGAAAATATTACTATTGAATTTATTGAAATAACACATTCAACTCCTGATACGGTGATGATTGCAGTGCATACTCCTGACGAGACAATTGTTTATTGCAATGATTTTAAGCTTGATGACACTCCAACACTCGGGAATAAGCCAAATTATAAGAGAATTAAAGCACTTGGAAAAGAAGGAATTAAGCTTCTTATCATGGACTCATTATATTCACGAGCAAAAAGAAAAACTCCTTCTGAGTCTGTCGCAAGAGAAAGACTTAAAGAAGTCCTATTTGAGACTGATTTAAGAGGCAAAGGCCTTATTGTAACAACATTTTCGTCGCATATCGCACGGCTTAAGGCAATTGCTGAATTCGGCGAAAAACTAGGCAGAAGAGTGCTTTTCATGGGGAGAAGCCTTGCAAAATACTCTTATGCGGCGCAGGATTGCGGAATTTATCAGGTAAGCGATCATGCTGAGATTGTTGGCTATAAGGCTAAAGTTAAAAAAAGGCTTAAAGAGATTGAGCGGGAAAACAGGGATAAGTATATGCTAGTAGTTACCGGTCATCAGGGGGAACTAGATTCTGTTTTATCAAGTATTGTTGACGAAAAGATAAATTATAAATTATTTCCAGGAGACATTATCATATTTTCATGCTGTGTCATACCAAATCCTGTTAATATAGCAAACAGGAAAGTCCTTGAAGAGAAATTGCTTCAAAAAAGAATTACTATTTATAAGGATATTCACGAATCAGGCCATGCGTCTGGGCTTGATCATAGGGAACTAATTTCTATGCTAAAGCCGGAATATATCATTCCAGCGCACGGTGATTCCTCAAAAACAGAGCCGCTATTAGAAATTGCAGAAGAGCTAGGCTATGTCTCTGGAAAAACAGTGCTTATTATGCACGATGGAGCAATTATTAAGCTTTGATAGTTTTTCAAAAAAATATTTAAATATGCGCTTATTTTATTATCTTAAGAAGATAGGGGTGCATAATTATGAAATTAACACTAGCAGATTCAAAAGTTTTTAAGGACAGCGTTTCAATAATTTCAGACTTGGTGAGCGAAGCTCGGTTTAAAATAGGAAAGGATTCAATTGACCTTGTTGCAATGGATCCGGCAAATGTTGCAATGGTAGTATTCAAGCTTCTCAGCACATCTTTTAGTGAGTATGAAGTTACTGAAGAACAAAAGATAGCGCTTAACCTGAACAATCTGAAGCAGATACTTAAAAGAGCCGGTGCAAACGATATTATGACAATGGAGCTTTCGGATAATAAATTTAAGATTACATTAAAATCAAACACAACAAGAACATTCTTTTTGCCTATTATCGAGTTTGAGGACAGAGATCAGAAGGTCCCAGAGCTTAATTTTGCAGTAAGCATAACAACAAACACAAATATCTTAAATGAGGCAATAGAGGATGTTGCAGTTGTTGCTGAATCCGTAAGTTTTGGTGCGCAGAAAGACAAGTTCTTTATTGCAGCAGAAGGCGACCTATCTCAAGTTAAGATTGAAATTCCTTCTGATTCTGATACAAATGTGAAAACCGATACAATGGATTTGGTGAAATCAAAGTATTCAATTGAATATCTTAAAAAAATGATTCAGGGAAGCAAATTGTCTCCTCAGGTAACAATCAATTTTTCAAAAGACTATCCACTACGACTGAACTACCAGGTTGTGAATAAATTGCTGATGAGTTTTATACTTGCGCCAAGAGTGGATAACGACTAGTTGTCGACGATAAAAATCTTTTTATTAATTTTTTATAATAAATTTAACTTCTTAGAAAAATTTATATAATCCATTAAACAGAAAAAATTATATGAATATGAAGATAATATTTTTTGTTGGAGTTTTAATCTTATTGTCTTTATTTGGATATTTTTTTGGCCCAATACTCTTTCAAAAACTATATTTTTTAAATATTAAGGTATGCGAACAATTTGATAAGAATGATTAGGATGGAAGCACTGATTATAATGTATGTATAATCACAGTAGCTCAAAATAAAAAAGACCCTACTATTTGCGATAACACTGTTTCTTTTGGTCTTTTCAAATATGATGATTGCATAAAGGCAGTAGCGATAGAAACAAAAAATACAGAAACATGTAAACTTCTTACAAAAGAGAAAGAAAAAGAAAAAATGATAGTTTCTGACTATGAATCGTGTGTTGAGCATTATGTTGAATCCACACATGATTTTACAAAGTGTTCAGAATTAACAGATTATCGAAAAGAGATATGCCTTGCATTCTCTGAAAGTAATTATGATATATGCAAAATACTTGGAAAAGCACAGGATTATTGTGTTATATCCGTAATTCATTTTACCGGAAAAAAGTCTTATTATGATTATTATAAAGATTATTTCAAATCTCAAAACATACCCTTTGATGAAAAAGGGATCATAAGGCTGGACCTTATGACAAGTTCTTAACTTTAGCCTGAAAAAACATAAGTCAATCCTTATGTCAGAACATAAGCAGAAACCTATGCCAAAACATCACTTATTTAAACCTAAAAATATTCATATCAGATTAGGGTTTATTCCACGACTACTGGAATACTCTGACCAAGAATAGACGACAAAATCTGTTTTTTTATGGATTTGGCACTAATTCCAAATAACATCTATCTTTATTATTTTGGTCAGTTATTTTGATACCATCTGTAATGAGGTATAACTGGGACATCCCTTTAGGTATTTTAATTGCCTATTTTTATACTAATAGGTTATCTTTCATCAATGTACCCTACGTTAGGTTTAGTAGGTGTTTTATTAATCCTGCTCAGATATGCAATCGAAATTATTTTTAACACTGCCTTGAATATTATGGATTACCAAAGGCTTTCAGAAATATGCTTTCACACACTGACTAATTGCATCATGTTATTAGTGCTGTCAAACATAATCTCTTATTTTCTACTATAGAATATCAGCGGGACAAGCATCTCATCTTCGCTTACTCCGCCGTGGTTTCCAATTAAGAAATTGAATTTTTACCTGTGAATGATATGGAAATTAGATTTGCGAACGCCAATAATCCAGAACATCACGAACTATTTCACCTACATTTATTCTCGGGTTCCATCCTGTTAGATTAGTAAATTTACTATGATCCCCTACAAAAATAGGTGTATCCGAAGGCCTCATTTTTTTTGGATCAATCTCAACAGTTATCTGTTTTCTTGTATGAGCTTGTGATATCATTTCATCAAGTACAACCCTAACTGGAGTCTCTATTCCCGCACAGATGTTATAAACAGCACCAGGTTCTCCCTTACCAATTACTGAAATATAGGCATCAATTACATCACTAATATGAAGATAATCCCTTACTGCGTCTAAATTTCCTACATTAATTACAGGTTTTTGTTTTCGTGCTTCAATCATAGCTACTTGATACGCCCAATCTGGAAATAAAAAACCACGTCGCTGTCTTGGACCAGAATGTGTAAATGGTCTTAAACATACTGCATTTACACCATAACTAGCAACGTACTGTTGTGTTACCATTTGCTGCATTGCTTTGCTTATTCCATAAGGGCTGTTTGGTCTGCATGGAGTATCATCTCTTATTGGGATCTCATCAGGTTTGACTGAACCAAATGCTTCCTGAGATAAAACTACATATGTGTGTGCTGATGAATGAGTTGCCATAAGAGCGTCCAATAAATTAACTGTTCCATTTAAGTTTACCTCAAAAGTTCTTTCTGGATACTGAAATGACTTGGGCGTTGATGTTTGAGATGCAAGATGAAATATGTAATCTGGTGCAATGCCTCTCACAATATTCTCAACGCGATCTGAATCACATATATCCATTACTACATGTACCATTCCATTATCGAGTGCACTTGCTAGGTTTTCAAGAGAAGCCCCCAATCTGTAAGTTCCAAATACATTATATCCTTCGGTTAACAGCCTATCTACAAGATGGCTTCCTGCAAATCCATTAGATCCTGTTACAAGGACTTTACCAGCATATGTCATTTTTTTCTTTTTTTAAAATGTTAGACTTCCTACAAGGTATGGTTGTCTCATTGAATCTCTTACTCTTTCTCGCCAGTATTTTAATGTGTCAAAAACCGTAATTTTAAGAGGAATTGCCGGTTGCCAGTGAGTAAGACTGCGTAAATAAGATATATTAGCCTGTAAGACTGGGACATCGCTTGGCCTAAGCTTTTTAGGATCAATTTGAGAAACGATTTCAACATTAGTCTTATCAAGCAGCATATCTAGGACATCCTGTATTGATACGCATGTGCCGCTTCCAATATTGACAGGAATGCCATATGTTCCTGATTGTGTAAGAGCATAATGCGCCCTTACTGAATCTCTTACATCAACAAAATCTCTGCGAGAATCCAAATTACCATGTACTATTACATGTTCATTTATTTGTCCTGCTTCAATCAATGCAATTTGTCTTGCAAAGTCAGATATTACAAACTGCTGTCCTCTTCTTGGACCTTCCTGATTAAAACATCTTGCAATTACTATATTTAGTCCGTATGAGGCCTGGTATTGTCTTGCAAGCATTTCTGTTGCAACCTTGCCTACAGCATATTGGCTCATAGGTCTGAAAGGATTAGTTTCTCTAATCGGTGTTTCCCTCACTAATCTGCCTTTATTATACCTAGGTAGAGGCCATACAACACGATTTTGCTCTTCTAGTGCTTGCAATTGTTTTTTTGATGAAATAACTAATCCATATTCTTCAGATGTGCAGGCAACAAATATTATTGGATTATATTTTCCAGTAAATATTGATGCATCTTGACTTGTTGTCCTATGATTTTTTCCATAAACAACAGCATCAAGTAAGTATTGCAGCATCAGTGGATTATCAACAGTATAAAGAGTTGGATTGCTCCAAGAAGGTGGAATAAAACTGTTTGCTGCATAATGAAAAATCATATCCGGCTTAACTTTATCGATTAAATCGTATACAGCAGTGGCATCAGTTAAATCGCAATTATGTAAGGTTATATGTTTTTCTTGACCCACAATATTATCTAAATTGCTTCTTGTCCTTATGGTGCCATGCAGTTCATATTCATCTAAATGGTTAGCAACTAGATAATCTAGCATATGGCTGCCAACAAATCCATTAACACCTGTTATTAGTACTTTTGTTTTTGCCATATTATATGCAGTTTTTTTTTCTTATATTTAAACATAACTACTTAAAAGTAATAAATTAATTAAATACTTCAATATTTCTTCAATTATTTTCATAATCTCTCTAAATAATCTATAACTGATTTAGGAAATGTATCACCGAATTTTTGCAAATATTCTCCTATTGACATTGTACTTGTTTCTTGCGGCAATCTTGGATTATAGTCAGCTCCATATATTACTCTAAACGTGTCACAGCCAGAATTGGCATTATCTGGAGCGAATAATCTGCTATACCCTATACATCGTAAATTTGCAAGAGTATCAGGTGCTGAACCTAACATTATTCCAATAGAATCAGAAGCATTGTATCCTCTTTGGAATCTTGCTTCAAAAAGGGATCCATCTTCATTTACCATTATCCCTCCATTGTATTTTGTAACTAAAACATGCGTGCAAATTGGAAAGACAGCATGATAAGCCAAATCAAGTTCCGTACTACTTCCATTTCTTAATAATGTCATATCAACCAGCGATCCATTTTCGAATGCAAATTCAGGCATCATAATCGGTGTTAGAATACCAGTATTTCTGTATTGGAATGCTGCGGTTAGGTAAGCTAGGATATACGGGTGAAGGCCTTCCTTATTTGCAGCCAATTCTTCAAAATTGAACCAATTGCCACTATGATGATCTGTACTTAAATTCAAATCACCTTCTGCTTTTACATATACTACAACATTTATTGTATCTAATCCATTTGTGGTTTGGCGCGGGGCTGTACTAAAATATGTCCTAGCTACTCCCAGAGTATGCGCTTCCGTGACTGTTAATCCACAATCTTCTCGAACATGATCTGTAATGGATTGAAAATTGTTCTTTCCTCTAATCATCTTTCCTCCAGGGAACCAAATAGTGTCCCTGGCAGGTGCAACATTTCGTTGGAGCCCTAAAACCTCACCCCTTTGATTTACTACAACAGCATCAATGCAGAGCCTTACATATGTTGCAAGCAATGCAGCATGAAGCTTTTCCTCAATAAAACCAACTCTAAGCCTCTGTTCAATATAATCTGGTTCCAAAAAAAAATCTGATAGCGTCATTTTTTATGGTCAACAATATCTTATATATAAAATGAACAGTTCTAGCGACCATGAATATAATCTAGATAGTCACTTTTTTTAGTAGAATGAGTTTTATTCGCCTTTCGTATTACAACTGTAAATTAAAAATTACGCTTTTGCTGAGTAGAATATCAGCGGAACAAGCATCTCATCTTCACTTACTCCGCCGTGGTTTCCAATTAAGAATTTAAACTTCTGGCCAGGTATAATGTCTCTTAGAACATAGTTATCTTTAGCTATTAAAACAAAATCGCCAATCCTTTCATGAAGTTTTTTATTTGGCGTAAAAAGCCCGTAATAGTTTTCTTTGATTAGATCTTCGCTTTTATGCAGGCTGCAGCAAAAAAACAAGTGGTTTTCAACATAATCTGTAAACTCTTTTACTTTATCCGGCCTGACGTAGCAATATGTACACCGCGCATCTCCGCATACAGGCATTGTAAGGCAATCATAGAGTTTTTTATGTTTATTTAAGAAAATGCACTTTTCTTTCGGAGTATCAATTAAGCCATGGTCCGCTGTTATTATTACATCCGAATTTTTAATTTTTCTTAAGAGCAGTTCTGTTTTTTTTGCCAGCATAAAAAAGTGGCGTAATGTTTCTCTGCTTGATACGCCATACTCATGGCAATTAGTGTCAAAATCAGGCCAGTATGCATAGATGTATTTTCTTCCTGGTTTTTTTGAGGCAAAAAGTATTTTTTCAAAAAATCCGTTAATAGAATTGTATCCACGAATAGTAATATTTTTTTCCTTTATGTTTTCTGCCTTTTTTATTTTTAATGAAGTGATAATATAAGATTTTGCGTCGATTTTACATGCAAATTTTTTTTCCCTGAATATTTCGCTACGTAAAATTCCAAGTTGTGTTAGCTGCGGGCCCCCAACGCGCAGATTAAACGGAAGAATCTTTGCAATAGCGCCAATTTCTTTTAGATGCATAAACCATCCTGTAATTGCGTGCTGCATTGGCGCAGTTCCAGTAATAAATGTCGTTATTGCAGATGCTGTTGTCGACGGAAAAACACTTGTGATTTTTCCTTTCAGGTGTTTTTCAAAGACAGTTCCATCGCCATGCTGCATCAGATAATTATATCCAAGACCGTCAAGAATGATTAAGATTGTGTTTTTTTTTGTAAGCTCTTTTGGAGCAAGAATATTTAGTGGCTTATACTTTTGAATTTTATTAAAAGAAAGCGAAATAGTGCTCATAAGGTTGACGAGTGAGCCGCCGTTGTAATCCGGTTTCATATTTTAATCAAGAAAAACTTTTAGTTTCAAAAAATAATTCAGTTTTGTAATTTTTGCCATTGAGTACCACCCCTATGATTAATATTAATAATAAAATTATGGAGTTTAATAATTTAATTATTTGGAATAGTACTAGACAACCTCGCGTGAAGTATTTAAATAAGAATGCATTTATTGTAAATTTATGGATAAAGAAAAATCAATCAGGCTATTCCAAGATAAAAAAGTTAGAGTATTATGGGATGCTGATAATGAAAAATGGTATTTTTCAATAGTTGATGTAATTGAAGTATTGACAGGTAGCACTATCCCAAGAAGATATTGGTCTGACCTTAAGATTAAACTTAAAGAAGAGGGTTTTGAGTTGTACGAAAAAATCGTACAACTGAAATTAGCTTCTGCAGATAGCAAAAAATATGAAACTGATTGCGCTGACACTGAATTATTATTAAGGCTTATACAATCTATTCCTTCAAAAAAAGCCGAGCCATTCAAACTTTGGCTTGCAAAAGTAGGTAATGAGCGCATTGATGAAACCCATGACCCTGAACTTGCTATAGAACGGGCAATGCAGACTTATCTAAAGAAAGGATTTTCAAAAGAATGGATTAACTAGCGCCTTAGGACAATTGAAGTTAGAAAAGAACTAACAGACGAATGGGAAATGGTTGGTGTAAATCATCCATCTGAATTTGCCATTCTTACAAATGAAATCACAAATGCATGGTCTGGATTAGATGTAAAAGACTATAAGAAACTTAAAAACTTTAAAAAAAGAAAATCTTCGTGATAACATGACTAATATGGAGCTTGTTTTAAATATGCTTGCTGAAGCTGCAACAAAAGAGATTAGTAAAAAAGAGAATCCAACAGAATTTGATGAGAGCAAAACTATTGCACGAAAAGGTGGAAGTATTGCTGGAAACGCAAGAAAAGAAATCGAGCAGCAAACAGGAAAGCCAGTTGTAAATTCAGAAAACAATCTTAATTTAGATATTTAAAAGAAAAAATTATTAGATAATAAATCCTAAAAAATGCTAGACTCCCCAAACAGGGTTATCATTTCGCATCTGAGATGCAGTTTCTTTTAGCACTTCAATTTCGCCATGGGATAAGTATTTTGTCAGTTTTTTTATTTTTTTGAAATCTTCTTCTGGAATATAGCTGTAAAGAATTTCAACACCCTGAATTTGCCTTCCAATTGTTATTCCATCAAGAGCAAGAGCAATCTGCTTTCCTTTTGTAGCAGTTGTGACAGAATCCTTTTCTTCCTGCATGCTTTTTAGGGTTGTTATTGTTTTTCCTTTAAGCATCAGTTTTGTTCCAGTCTTTACTTTTCCTTCAAGAATCTCACCACCTATTATTGCTGGGTTATTCTGCCTAAAAATATATTTATCAAGAAGCAGTATTTTGCATGGCCTAACCAAGGAATCAAGCTCTCTTGCTTCCATTATGTTTTTTGTCTGGATAAGCCACTGCTCATATTCTTCAATTATTTTATATATTATATTATTTGTTATTATTTTTACTTTTTCAGTGCTTGCAACACCATCGTCCCTTGACACGTTAAACCCAAGAATTACAGAAGTTAATGGGTCTTTGTCAAAATTAGATTCAGCGTCAGCAATGTCTTTTTTTGAGATTGCGCCAATTGCTGCTTTTCGCACCATAATATTTTTTTCTTTTAGTAAAATTGTCAAGGCTTCAAGGCTGCCAAGAGTATCAGCTTTTATAATTATTCCGTTTTTATCAGTTTCTATTAATGCTGCATTCACTTCTTTATTCAATTCTTCTTTGACGCTTTCATAATTGGCTTTTGAGACACTTCTAATTGGCATTCCTGCAATCACATTATCAATATCCTGCGCTGAAATTTTAACTCCAGTTGCTGCAATTACTTCATTTACGCCGCAAAACTTTGATTTTTTATCACGCATATCGCAGCAGTCAGCAGGCAAAAGAAGAGCCTTTATTTTTGTTTCAATAGGGCCATCAACTCCTCCTATTAAAATAGTGTCTCCTCTTCTTAATATTCCATCATAGATTATGACATCCATTGTTTTTCCAAGGCCTTGGGTTTCTTTTATCTCAAGAATAGAGCCTTTTGCATTATCGCCAATATTAAGCCTGATGTTATTTTCAAGGTATTTTTGCGCTAACCCGACCAACACCATCAGAAGTTCAGGGATGCCATCTCCTGTTTTTGCGCTAACAGGAACAATTGCAGCTTGTTTTGTATAATCAGTAATCCGATCAAACCGCTCACTTTCGATACCAAGTTCAGAAAGCTTGCCGACAATCTCATATAATTTAGTTTCGATCCTTTCCTGAAAACCTGGGTCCTGGCTGTTGATATTATCAATCAGCTTTTTGTCAGATTCCCTGTATCCTGGAATCAGGTCAATCTTGTTTGCAGCAACAATAAATGGTGTTTTAAAACTCTTTAATATCTCAACTGATTCAATAGTCTGTGGCATAAACCCTTCATTTATATCAACAATTAAAATTGCGATATCAGCAAGGTTTCCACCTCTTTTTCTAAGATTTGTGAATGCTGCGTGGCCTGGAGTATCGATAAATAATAATCCAGGGATTGTGAATTTGACACCTGAATTAAGGAGGCTGCCGCAGATTTTTTTAATTGTATTTAATGGGATAATTGAGGCACCTATCGCCTGTGTTATTCCTCCAGCCTCTGCTGCTTGAGTTGCGCTTCCTCTAATTTTATCTAATAGTTTTGTTTTTCCGTGGTCAACGTGGCCTACAACACAGCATATTGGCTGCCTAAGCTTTCTTTCATCTGGCATTTTATCAATTGAAAAATGATTCTTTTTTTAAAAATATGCTTCTGCTGCTTAGTAATGCAAAAAAATATTAAGTAATCCCTTATTAACAATATTTATGCCATATGCAGTAACACATGTTTTAACAGCTGTAATACTAGTTGATCTATACAGGGATTATGTCGATAAGCACAGGCATTTTTTTACAATGAACACACTTTTTTTTGCAGGGTTTTGTGCACTGCTTCCAGATATTGATATTGTTTTTGAGATTATTGCAAAATTATTCAATTTCACACTTCCACAAATCTTAATGCACGGAGGCGTTACTCATACATTATTATTTAATATGATCCTATTAGTGCCTTTGTCAATGTTTTGGCATGATAAAAAATTGCGTGTGATGTTTTTAGCCGGCGCATTTGCTGTATTTAGCCATATTATACTTGATTATCTTATATTCGGCGCATCATATGATGGGCTTATGTTATTTTATCCTCTTACACTTGCGCATTTTAAGCTTCATATATTTAGCTGGTTTGGAGTGGCAAACCTTGGAAACGCACTTGATGCAATTATTCTTCTTGCATGGCTTTGGCATGAAGAAAGGAAGCATAAGATAAGCGCTTTTGTTTAGAATTTTTTTATTTTTCTAAATGATATTGAACTGCTATATAGCTTACTCTTTTCCTGAAATGAATGGCTGTTTTTAATGCTAAACCAGTGTGGTTATGTAAGAAATGATGATACCATTTTATTGGTACAAATTCAGGAATAACTACAGTAATATTTAATTTTGGATTTTTAGCTTCAAGCTCATCAATATATTTCAGAAATGGACCGACAAGTTCTCTATATGGTGATTCAACAGTAATAAGCTTAATTCCTGGTTTGCATTTTTCCCAATCATGATGCAGTTTTGCAGATTCTTTTTTACTGATGTTGATATGTACAGCAACTACATTTTTGCAGAAATTTTTTGCAAAAGATAACGCTTTTACAACGCCTTGGTTAAAAGATGGAACCATTACGATTAATATATGTTCCTCTTTTTTTACAACTTGACTGCAACTGAAGTCATTTACTTTAAGCTGTTCACCAACACTATCATAATGTTTTCTGATACCCTTGAATAAAAAATTAAAAAAGACAACAAGTATCAATACAAACCATGCACCGTGTGTGAATTTAGTGATTATTACAATTATTAGCACAATTAATGTGAGGATGAATCCTATCCCGTTGATGATTACAGAATGAACCCAGTGCTTATGCTTAAGTGTTATATGCCGCTTTATCATGCCTGCCTGAGAAAGAGTAAATGAAGTAAAAACTCCTACAGCATACATTGGAATAAGCTGGTGAACTCCTCCTTTAAATAATACTATCAGAGCAGATGAGCAAATAGCTAGAAACATTATTCCATTTGAAAAGACAAGCCTATCTCCAAGTTGTGTGAATTGCCGTGGCATAAAATTATCTCTTGCGTGAAAGTAGCATAGCCTTGGAAAATCTGCAAAACTCGTATTTGCTGCTAAAAAGAGTATAAACATTGTTGCTGCTTGTATGACAAAATAGAAAAAAGTTCTTCCAAAAAGATTTTCAGCAATTAATGAAACAAATGTTCTGCTATGTTCTGGCTGGACATGCAATTGATATCCTAAAAAAGTTATGCCAAATACCATTATTGTCATAATTATGCCCATCCATACCAATGTTTTTTTAGCATTATCAGCCTCAGGCTTCTTGAACGCAAGTACGCCATTGGAAATTGCCTCAACTCCTGTTAATGCTGTGCAGCCTCCTGAAAAGGCCCTAAGTATGAAAAAGATACTGATGCTTGTCAAAATTGGTGCATGTTCCTGGATAATTGTAGGCTCGAGTGTCCCTGTAAAAAACCTATAAAAGCCAACACCAATCATCGCAAGATAGCTTAAAATAAATATATATGTTGGAAAAGCAAAGAACAGCCCAGATTCCTTTACTCCTTTGAGATTGATTAGCATTATTATGAAAACAACACCAACACCAATAACTACTTTGTATGGGATTAATAATGGGAAAGCTGACGTAAGGGCAGCAACTCCTGCAGCAACGCTAACTGATACAGTAAGGATATAATCAATCAGAAGCGAGCTTGCTGCTGCGAGTCCTGGAGTAATACCAAGATTTTCCATTGCAACAGTGTATGAGCCAGCCCCTTTTGGGTATGCTTCAACTGTTTGCCTGTAAGAAAATACTAAAACCCATAATAAAACAAGAATTGCTAGTGCAATTGGCAATGAAAATGACATTGCAACTGCACCTGCAGTAATTAGCACAATTGCAACTTCTTCTGTTGAATATGCAACTGAACTCATTGCATCAGATGAGAATACTGCTAAAGCTACTTTTTTTGAAAGCCGCTGGTGCTTATACTCCCAGTTCGGAAGCGCTTCTCCTATGATAAACCGCTTAATTTTCCTAAGCATTTAACGTGGAACTTTGATGTTGCTTAAAAATCTATTTGGTTCTACCGCTCGATTTAAAAATAATATTGCTTTTCCAATAATTTATGGCAAATAACACCTTTTTCCTTTTGCTTAGCTTTGCATTAGGGATTCTTCTGCGCTATGCAACAAAAAAAGGAAACTTGTTAAAAAAAATAATAAATAATTATATAATATATATCGGTTACCCAATCTTTCTTTTTGTATTGATGATTGAGGCAAAAGATTTTGGGAAGATGCTTTATGTAACATTTATCGCTCTTGCAGTATTCCACTTTGCAGCGTTTATAATTATCAAGTTTTTGAATCTTCCAAAAAAGACAAAATCAGCTCTTTTTATCTGCACAACTTTTGGGAATATCGGTTTTATCGGAGTTCCTATGATATATCTTTTTTTAGGAATTCAGGCAGCATCAGTTGCAGCAATAGTAATTATTGTATATAACTTAGTTACCTTTACTCTAGGCCTTTATCTATCTAATGCCTACATAAAAAATAATTGGTCGGCTTTCTTTGATTTTATCAAGTTTCCAGGAATATATACTCTTCTTATTGCTTTTATACTATCAAGGTTTGGACTAGTTGCGCCAAAAATTGTTGTTGATATTTCACATGCAACAGTATACATTGCAACCCTTGTTGTAGGTCTTGCGTTTGATGTCTCTTATTTTAAAGATGTGCATGCAAAACTGGCTTTTTTCTATGGATTTATCATTAAGTTTTTAGTCGCGGCAATTGTTCTTGTTGGAATATCCTTTGCATTTAATATGGATAAGATGTTTGTCCTTGTGATGCTGATACTTGCAACAACTCCAGCAGCTGTCGGAAGCACATCAATTGCTGTGCATTATAAGTTTGATGAGGCATTCACAGCAACATTTACATCAATTACAACTTTAGTATATCTTATTGCAACTTTTTTAATATCAATAATTATTTAGAACTAGTTTAGAACTAAAAAATAAAAAATGGCAAACTTCAAATTAATGCTTGCGCCCCTTGAAGATTTTACTGACACATCATTTCGCACTCTTTGTTTTAATCATGGGGCTGATTTGACATTTACTGAAATGAATAAGCTTGGAGCACTTGCAAAAAACAATAAGGAAGCGTGGGACAAGTTAGCGTTCTATGATGATACTCCTGTTGTTGTGCAAGTGATAGGTTCAAAAACAGATCATCTAAATATATTTTTAAAAAAATTCGAGCCTAAATCTGGTTTTTCTGGTATTAACTTAAACTTTGGCTGCCCTGACCCTGAGGTTGTTGGTGAAGGCCAGGGATGCGCATTAATTAAAAGAAGCGCGAAAGCAAAAGAGATGGTTGATATTATCCATGATTTTGGATACAAGGCATCAATAAAGACACGGCTTGGATTGAATTCCCTTGAAAAAGAAAAAAAAGTATATCTTAAATTGATTGAGAATTCTGGCGCTGATTATTATATAGTTCATGCAAGGCATGGAAAAGAATCTTACAATGAGCCAGCTGATTCTAGTGTGTTTGAGAATTGCGCAAAAACAGGAATGGAAATAATTGCAAACGGCGATATCACAAAAAAAGAGCAAATAGATTCACTAAAAGCAATTGGGATAAAAGGCGCAATGATTGGACGGGCTGCGATAAAAAATCCTGCTATATTTGAAAAGTTAAATGATGAAAAGGAAACGAATTTAGAATCACTAAAAAAAGAGTATGAAATTATTTGTAAAAAATTCAATTCTTCGCAGAAATATTATAATAATGTGATGAAGTGGTTTGGGAAACCGTAAAAGTATTTTTTCCATTTCTTTTCATTTGAGTTTCCAATACCAATCGCATAACAGATGCACTATCTGTCCTGTTGATAGGCATAAAAATAGATATGGAAAAGTAAGCCAGTGAAAAGAATTACCAAGATAAAATATCAGGCACACAAATAGCGAGATGAATACTGATGTTGTCATGACACCAATAATTGTGTGAAGCGATTCCCTATGGCCAATCTTTCTTCCAAAGATTATTGAAAGTGGGATTTCCAATAATCTTGCGATAAGGCCAAAAACAAAAAAATTGCTATGAAATATCCTTGATTTTCCATGAGTCATATCGCTGTCAGGCAATATCAGCCCTACAACATAAAGAAGGATACCTGTAAGGAATTCCAGAAGGGAAATATTTGTATTATAGCTAATCCAATAGATAATTTGCTGGCCTGAAATAAACTCAATAAAAAACAAGGTTGCTAATAATAAAATTCCAATTGCGAGATGCCATCTTGCTTTCATGATTAAAAACAAGCGAAAGGCACTTAAAAAGATTATGCACATTTTGCCGCCAGATTTTATGATGAATTTAAATATAAGATATAATAAAACATCCCCATGTCAAGAAAACCATCTGGTTTTGAGAAAAGACTGATACATGAATTAGATAAGATACAGGGTTTAAGAGTAACGCCGCTTACATTTGCCAAATCATTAAGGGATGGGAAGCTTGATACATCGATTCTTGAAGAATATTACGCAAATTCTGATATGGCTCATATGCATGGGGTTGAATCATTTTTTCGCAAGCTTTATGGCCTAAAAGGCATGCACATTTCCGATTACATGCACTGGAACCTTGAACTTTTCAGGGAAAAAGGCTTTCGCAAGAACGGACCTAGGAAATTTGTTCATCCTCTTCAGGTCGCAGGTGTTCTAGGGGGATATATTTCCAAGGCGCAAGGCATTGATACTGATACAAGGATGCTTCTTTATTATGGGTCGCTTGGCCATGACACTATTGAAGACGCTATTGATAATTCTCTTTTCTTTAACATTCAAAATCTTATCTATAGGCAAAGCGGAGCTGCGCATCGCTACTCAAGGGATCTGTCAGAGATATTATGGAGCCTGACACGGCTTGATGAAGAAGGCAATGAATTATTGTATCATGATAGCGTCAAAAAAATATCTTCTCTTAAAAGCGACAGGAATAGGTCTGTTGCATTCATGATAAAACTTGCAGACAGGATAGCAAATACCCTTGACTTTGGCTCACTGACTTCATATGAATATGATTGTACTCCAAAAAAAGAGCACAAAAAAGGGATATCTCCTGAAAAAAGGATAAGAAATTTTTACAAGACTTGCGTTTTACTTGATGAGCTTTATTTGCAGATTAATTCAGGTTTTCTGGATGCTTCTTTAGTTTCTGCAGTTAAAAGCATGGCAGATGATTTGATTGCAATAACAGGTGATGAGATGGATAACCTCAGAAGGTTCTATCTGAGGGAAGCCGAGAGCACAGGAAAAAATCTGGAAACTTATTTTGAAGTCAGTAATGGCCAAGCCGCATATCCAAATGATTATACACTTGTGCCAGGAGAGCGCAAAGTCCGTTCGTATTTTTTCAGGATTGAGTCAGAGCTTAGGGCATATGGAAACTGGCAGAACTATAAGGCAGGCAATCCACTGAAGACAGACCAGGCAATTGAAGTGGGCATGCTTAAGGCAATAGCACTGTCTGAACCGGCATGTCTGCAAACCTGGGTTTTTGATGAATTTGAATCTCATTTTGAAGGCCTGGTCAGCAGCACTGAAACAGGAACATTAACACCTGCCTGTTTACTTGCCGGTCTATGCACAGATATGAATGCAATATATAAAAGAAAATCATTGCTTGCAGAAAAGGAATTTCCTGGAACAAATCCAAGAGTATCATGGATGGAATTATTATACCCAGGTATCCATAGCGCCGGAGTCATTGATGCATCCAATACCGCTGCTGGGCGTTTAAATGGCATAATTACGAGCAAGCACCTTAATTCGCAGGCAGAAAATATCCTAAATAACTTGTTTGGGTATTCGCAACTTCTATGCTTAAACCATAGGATTGGCAAATATTCATCCCAATAATTTTATATATTCCCTTAGCTTACTGTGGCTCCAATGGCTAATAATAATTTTGATAATCGAAATCCAAGTGACTTTTGAGTCATTCATCGGCCAATAGATTTTTCTAAATAATTTAAATGGTGAAAAAATGCTAAGAACACATAACTGCGGGGAACTGCGCGAAACAGATATAGGTAAACATGTTGAATTATCCGGCTGGTGCCAGTCATCAAGGGATCATGGTGGAATAATTTTTCTTGATTTAAGAGATAGGTATGGATTGACTCAGGTTGTTTTTGACCCAAAGCATAACAAAGAGATGCACTCTAATGCTGAAAAATACAGAAGAGAAGATGTAATTCATATTAAAGGAAAAGTGCGTCACAGGGGAGAGGGGTTAGTCAATCCAAAGCTTGCCACAGGCATGATTGAAGTTCTTGCTGATTTTACTGAAGTTCTAAATAGGTCTGAAGTTCCTCCAATTGAGATTGATGACAGAAAAGCAGCAAGCGAAGAAGTTAGAATGAAGTATCGCTATCTTGATCTTAGAAGGCCAATTATGCAGGAAAGAATTATAATTAGGCATAAAGCTGCAATGGCAGCCAGAGAATATCTATCAAATGAAAATTTTCTTGAAATTGAAACTCCTCTTTTAATGAAGGCAACTCCAGAAGGCGCAAGAGATTATATAGTCCCATCAAGAGTTAATCTTGGAGAGTTTTACGCGCTTCCTCAAAGCCCGCAGCTATACAAACAGATACTTATGGTTGCAGGATTTGACCGCTATTTTCAATTGGCAAGATGCTTAAGAGATGAAGACTTGAGAGCAGACCGGCAGCCGGAATTTACCCAGATTGATGTTGAGATGAGTTTTGTAGAGCAAAATGATATTTTTGCAATTGGAGAAGGGCTTGTTAAGCATATATTGAAAAAATCAATAGATACTGATATTAAAACACCTTTTCCAAGGCTTTCATACAATGAATCTATGGATAAATATGGCTGTGACAAGCCTGATTTAAGATTTGAATTAACTCTTACAGATGTAAGTAATATTGTAGCTAAATCTGATTTTCAGGTCTTCAAGGCAATAGTATCTGAAGGCGGAATTGTCAAGTGCATATCTCCTTCAAAAGATTTCTCAAGAAAAGAGCTTGATGATTATATTGCGTTCTGCCAGAAAAACGGCGCAAAGGGAATGTCATATATGAAAGTTGTTTCTGGTAAACTTGAAAGTAACATTGCCAAATACTTTAGTGATGGATTGCAGACTGAACTAGTTTCAAAAACTAAAGCAAAAGAAGGTTCCACTTTAATGTTTGTTGCAGGAAAGCCAAAGATGGTCAATGATGTTTTGGCAAGGCTTCGAAATCAGCTTGGCATTGAGCTGAACCTGTATGACCCAAAAGAATTCCGGTTTGCATGGATTGTTGATTTTCCTCTCTTTGAATTTGATGAAGATTCTCAAAGCTGGGCTCCTGCCCACCATATGTTTACAATGCCAAAAAAAGAGCATATTGAACTGATTGAAAATCATCCTGAAAAAGTTTTTGCAGATTGCTATGACCTCGTGTTAAATGGAGTTGAACTTGCATCAGGATCAATTCGGATTTGGAACCCTGAACTTCAAAAAAGGATTATGAAAAAAGTTGGATTTTCTGAAGAAAAAGCAAAAGAAAGATTCGGATTTTTGATTGAGGCATTCAATTACGGAGCACCTCCTCACGGCGGATTTGCAATAGGTTTTGACAGATTGGTTGCAATGATGAATGGGTTATCTGATATCAGGGAAGTAATAGCATTCCCAAAAAACAAAAATGCGCAAGGTCTGATGGACGGCTGCCCAAGTATAGTTGATCCACACCAATTAAAAGAGCTTCATATAAAAGCTGATTTTGTCAAAAAAAAAGAAGAGAAAAAAGATACAGTTGTTCTTGATAAAATTAGAGAACTTTTGCAGAAAAACAGCATTGGCTTTGAAGAGCAGCATCATGAGCCAGTATTCACCAGTGAAGAAGCTGCAAAAGTAAGAGGAACAAAACTAAGGCAGGGAGCAAAGGCTCTCATATTCAAGGCAGACTCAGATTATATATTAACAGTAGTAAGCGCTGAAAACGAAGTTGACGAGCTGAAATTAAAAACACTTGTGGGAGCAAAGCACATTACTCTTGCAAAGCCTGATGAGGTTGAGAAGGTGACAGGATTACAGATTGGCTCAGTCCCGCCAATCGCAAGTGTACTTGGACTAAAACTTTATGTGGATAATTCACTATCAAAAAACCAAGTGATTGCGTTTAACGCAGGTTCACATACTGACTCAATCAAGATGGGCTATGGGGATTATAAACGGCTTGAGAAACCTGTAATGGGCGAGTTTGCGAAGGGGAAGTAGAACTTTTTATTATTAAAATATAATGCGCAGTGAGAGCGCTCTTCTCGCTCTTATATTTTTCTTATGTTTACTATGAAGTGAAAAAAATTATATGTCTGTTGAGAAGTATTCACACGTCTTCTGAACTATTTGCTTCCCTGTCAAATGCAATTTATTTCCTAACATTATTATAATAAAGAAAAATAATAACTAATGAAGCTTTTCGGTTCTATTTATCAGGCTATGTGATAAATACTTTTTAACGGCATTCTCTACGTTTGTCTCATCTGTTACAAAGGCAGCTACACCTGCATTTTGTAGATCGTCATATATTCTCTGACCCATACCATAGCATATTACTGTCTTGCAGTCCTTAATATTTTCAATCATTGTAGAATGATTGCAGCTTCCACATTCTCCATTGCTTTTCCCAATATTTTGCCTGTATTCATTATTTATTGCTTTACCATTTTGAATATCATACACAACAAATCCTAATGCTTTCCCGAAATGATGTGATATTGTCTTTTTATCATCACTCGCTATTGCTATTTTCATTATTCTTACCTCTTCTCAGACATTGTTTACCCTGACAACTGGTTTTATAATTACCGCCCTCTATCCTTAATGCTTTTCCATTTACTATGGAATCAGCTACCTTCTTTCTTGCAGATAATACAAGCCGATGGAATGTTGGTTGCGAAATGTTCATCTTCTTTGCGCAGTCTTCCTGTTCCAGCCCCTTAAAATCCTTTAATCTGACAGCTTCATATTCATCAATAGTAAGTATTGCTTCTTCCAGTTCACCTAATGGAACTCCTCTCGGCTTAAAATAAGTATAATTTGGCTCTGACAAAATTCTCCTGCATCGTCTAGGTCTGACCATGTTATGAATAAATATTCACATACATATATAAAATTACCTAAAAAAAGAGAAAAAGTTATTGCATATCCTTTAACCTTTTCTCTATTTCCTGCTTTTCTATATCAATTTCTTTTAGTTCTGATTCAAGGACTTTTCTTTGTTCTTCTTTGGTTAAGATTAATGGTTTTGCATATCTTAAACCTGCACCTCTTCCGCAACCTAGTCCAAATCCTCTTCTCATCCCTCCTTCACATTGACCCATACCTCTCCATGTAAGAGTCCCTTGTCCGTATGGCCCTGTTTTATCTTTGTTTGGCATTTTAAGCCACCTCCATTTATTATATTATGAATATATATTCATAACTATTATAAATATTTTTCTGTTTTATTTCTTTTCAAGATTTTACTAATTATTAGAAAAGTATTTATCCCTGCACTATTCTTTATTTATTTAAATATGCTGTCACAATTTTTATCTGCAATAATGATAACTTTTCTTGCAGGACTATCTACTTTAATAGGAAGTTCGATAATCATTTTCGTGAACAATAAAAAAGACAATTTAATGGGAATAGCCATGGGTTTTGCCGCTGGAGTTATGTTGTTTATATCCTTATCAGAGTTACTTCCCCAAAGTATAATTAATGTTGGTAAAGTATCAGCTATAATTTCATTTTTTGCTGGCATTCTCATAATCTATCTAATAGATGTACTTATTCCACATGCCTATGAAGAAGAGAATGCTTGTAATCCAGAAAAAGAAAAATGTGACTTGAAAAGATGTGGAATCTTGATTGCAGTTGGTATTGCCATTCACAATTTTCCAGAAGGTATTGCAGTATTTTTTTCTTCACTTGTTAATATGCACTTGGGGCTTACAATAGCAATGGCAATTGCTTTGCATAACATTCCAGAAGGTATTGCAGTTGCTATGCCAATATATTATTCTACAGGTAGTAAAAAGCAGGCATTTTTCTTCTCTTTTATATCAGGCATTGCCGAACCGATAGGAGCAATATTTGCATATATTTTGTTAAGTAAATATCTTTCAAGCACTCTCCTTTACACACTACTTGCAGCAGTGGCAGGTATAATGGTCTTCATCTGCTTTGATGAATTGCTTCCAAACGCATTTAAACAAAAAAATAATCATTTGACAATTGCAGGAATATTTCTTGGTATGGCTGTTGTTGCAATCAGTCTCATATTTTTCTAAAAAATCACAAAACCATTTATAAATACCAAGACGCTAAATAGTATTAAAAAGTACTAAAAACAGTATAAAACACGGAGGAAAAACAGTTGAAAAAGACCGAAAAAACAGGGGTAAACATTATATGCCTGTCGAGAAGTACTCCCCACGCTCCTTTATTTCTTTGCATCTTTTAATGCCTAACTTTCCTTCTTAACATTTTTTTCTTATCTTTTATCAGATATTTTAGTTTTTCATCCCAAAAACCGAAACCTTTAAATATATATAAATATATATTAAAAATATGCCACGAAAAATCAAGGTTGAAAAAGATAAATTGTCATTTGTCGAAAAGTTCGACGTTTTTTTTGAGAAAAAGATAACAAGATTCGGAACAGGCGCTAAGATCGATGCGCCAAAAGAGTTCCTAGATCGTGATGTCATTGTCTTCATTAAAAAGTCGGAAAACGTAGGTGGTGAATTGCTATGATAAATATCTACAAAAGGGCAAGCATCGATGAAGGCCTATCAAAGATTGATAAATATGATACAGGTGCATGGATAAGCGCAGTAAATCCTTCTGCTGAAGAAATAACAGAGCTTTCCAAAGAGCTGAATATTGAAGAAGATGTATTCAAGCTTGCCTTGGATGAGGATGAAAAGCCTAGGATCCAGTTAGAAGAGACGTACAAGCTAATAATCATCAGGGTCGCTTACGGAACAGATGAGTCAGAGATTAATGTGACTCCTCTTACAATAATTGTTACGCAAAAGCATCTTGTGACAATTTCTCTGCGGGAGATCGAAGAGCTGTCCCACTTTCTAAAAAAGCTTCCAAAAAATTTTTTTACAACTAAAAAAACAAGGTTCTTTTTGCAGATATTAAGCAGGGCGAATGGCCATTTCCAGAAAGTCCTTGCGGATATCGAGAAAAAAATAGAAACCAAAGAGAAATTGCTCCTCAAGTCAATGAAAAATGAAGAAATTGTTGAGCTTCTTGATATCCAAAAAAGCCTTCTCTATATCAATACAGCAGTAGCATCAAATGATAAGGTTCTTGAAAGGATATTGAATGGTAAAGTATTGAAGCTTTTTGATGAGGACGAAGATCTTCTTGAGAGCATAATATATGAGAACAAGGAATCAATAGAGATGGTAAATATTTATACTAATATCCTCGCGAACACAATGGATGCCTATGCCTCGATTATCAATAACAATGTCAATATTGTCATGAAGTTTTTGGCATCAGTCACAATAATAATTGCTATTCCAAGCATTGTTGCAAGCTTTTATGGGATGAACGTAGATATTCCTTTTGAAAGTTCTCCTTTTGCTTTTGTTTATGTCATTGTAATTTCGGTAATCTTGACAATAATTCCTGCATATTATTTTGCGAAAAAAGGATATTTCTAAATTCTTTATTATTTTTTATAATTTTTATTCTGATTTTAACTTTTGATTATAGTGATTACTTATTTATCTTATAAGAAAATAATGATTATCAATAATAACAATTATGAGGTGTATTACAATGGAAAATGAATTAGTTCAAAGCGAAATTATAAAAGTGGCACCAGAAGTTTGCTCATATGCATCTGATGATGAATCAAAGATGTATGTGGAAATTGCAATTCCTGGCGTAAAAAAAGAGTCGATAAGTCTAAAGCTTCAGGAAGATTTCTTGTACCTTAACGCAACGAGAAGCGATAAAGACATAGAGTATGTCGCAAGCCTCTCTTTATGCTGCCCCGTAGACCCAAATAAGGCGCATGCAAAATATGAAGATGGCTTATTGAAAATTGATGTTGCGTTTAAGGATGCGATTGATGATGCCATAAAAATAGATGTGATGTAATCTTTTTATTTTTTACTTATTTTCTAGGCTTGAATAATAATTTCTTTCATATATAAGAACAGAATTAGCTTGGATTTTACCAAAAAAACCCTGGTATCTGTATATGTTATTCAATAATGATAATG
>JAZDLQ010000057.1:0-24867 GCA_043801855.1 archaeon
ATTAAGAACGTGCGCCGAGAAATCCAGGTCGCACAGGCGTAAGTCTGTGCGGGCGACCGCATTTTAATGCGGGGATGATAGGCGCACAGTTAAAAACGAAGTAGCTTTTTCTATATAAGGTAAAGTGGTGAGCCTCACAAAAGGAGGAGGTGAGGCAAAATGTCCGATAGATACACGCATTACCAACATGCTGTTGGTGGCAGCACATGGCACTTAGAGTGGTGTACCAAATTTCGGTATAAACTATTCAATAAAGAGTACTTAAAAACTCTTTGTATGATTGGTTTGGAAGAGTCTGCTCGCAGACATGGACTACAAATAGAAATAATGGATGTTCAACCAGACCATGTTCATACCGTGGTACATGTACCATTACAACTATCTCCTTTACAGGCAATAAAATACTTGAAAGGATTTAGTTCATGGATGCTTTTCAAGGAAAAACCAAAACTTCGCTTGTTATATCCAAAAGGAAGTTTATGGAGTCCTGGAAAATATATTGCATCAGTTGGAGATGTTGACATAAATTATGCTATTGCATATGTGAAAAATCAGAGCGCTCATCACGCCAAATCAATTAATCGGAATCCTCGCCCCGTAGCAAAGCGGAGGGGTCGCCCCGCAGGGCGAGGCTTTAGCCCGAGGAGGATGTCAATTTATATGAATATTTGGGAAATAGCATCTTTTGCAATATGCTTGATGATAAGATGAATATCCAGGTTCCTGTTGAGAATTCAGGAACTATTGAAATAAAAGAGCTGCGTTTTGATGCAATAGGCTCTAAGAAAAAAATCAGTTCATCAGCGCAGAACTTAACTGTTTTTCCAGGTGAGATATTTCCAAAGGTAATTGACTTTAATACTAAGGAAAACGGCGAGCTTAAAGAGATAATAGTTACACCTAAAGTTGCCGGGAAAAACAACAAGCTGTTAACCTGTAATGGCAAAAAGCTTTCAGTCAAGGAAGTTAAGTGCTGACTTGTTTTTTTAAAAAAGCACTCTTGGCAAAATTTTCTGTCTGTTAGTTCTGACCAGAATGTCCGAACATATGATTTAAATAGATGAAAAATATTTTTTATATTATGGGCGCTAAATATAAGCAGGTTGAAACAATCAATGAATTTATAGATGCGATTAGATTAAGAGTAGATGCATTTATCAAAGAACAAGGATTTCAACCAGGATTGAGTTCGTGCTTAAAGAAATTAAAAAGCAGAAACCAAAACGAATATGGTTACGAAGTCAGGTTCAATCTCAACCATTTTATGAAAAATGCGGATTTGTGGCTGTTTCTAAACCATTTGATATGTGGGGAGTTCCTCATATTGATATGGATTATAAGTAGGGTGTTCGAGTAATAATTGAAACTAACATCGGCACATGCCTGTTAAATCCTCCGAGCCTTTAGGCGAGAGTGCAACGGGATTGCGATAGCAAAGTTTTTGCGAACTTATAAATTCCGAGCGAAGCGAGACTAATTAAATTTATTAAAAAAAGTTCGCAAAAATTGGATTTAACATATATTAAACGTAATAATACCGTGTTTAATACTTTATTTCTAATCCAATTTTTTAGTTGTTTCTTTAAGCCTAAGATACATCTTTTCAGAAAACACCATTGAAAAAGGAATAATCAGCATCTCAAATAAAGACATTAGTATTATTCTAAGCGATTCATGTAGAAAAGTGTTTTTCATATACATTGAAAATATAAACGACACTAAGGCATAAATACTTATTGTTCCAAAATTCAGCGCAACAATAATTAACCCAAACAAAATCAAATACCCAAGTACTGTCCACCATCTTCCTTCAACAACCTTTTTGCTATGAGATAACGCTTTTGTTACTCCTACATTATCTGTAATAAGCGCAAAATATGCAAACTCCCAGTAAACACTGAAAATAATTCCTGGTATTATGAACAATAAATACAGTCCAAATAGAGCCATATTTGTAATTATTGCAAGCATTACGCCAGTAAAATAGTGTTCTGTGCCATGTTTTAAGGCATCTCTAACGCCAATTTCTTTGTTCTGGCGTTTTAGCAAAAGTACTTTAATTATGGTAAATGTAAGAAGTACGGAAAAAAGGCCGCTTATCACCTGTACTCCAGCTCCATAAACAAGTACATCAAGAGGCTTTGTTGTATTCATATACAATAGTGAAAGTATTACTGTCGGAAGAAAATACAATAAAAAAGACACTTTTGTAAAAAGCACAAAGTGTTTTTTATAATCTGAAAAGCTTTCTGAAAAGATAGTTCCGAAATTCTTTAGATGCATAACAAATACCTCTTAAAATTATAACCTTAATAAAAATCTAGATAATAGACTTTAAAAATATTGTCATTTCTCGCTTTTTTTCCTGTCCAGTTTTCGTAAAAATCCAAGAAGAGCAAATGCCTCTCTTTTTGTTAAAAAATTCTTATTGACGATACTTCTCCAAACTTCTCTTTGAGTCTCTTTTTTTTCAGGTGTTGCGAAATGAAGCGAATCGAGAAGCAATTCTACTTTCTCTAAAATCACCTCCTTTTCTTTTTGCGAGATATAGTTGATGTTTGACCCAATCTTATTTTTGCCGTTTAGCTTGTATATTTCATACAAAATGATAGAAACAGAATGGCTAAGATTAAGAGCAGGATACTTTTTTGAGGAGGGTATTGTTACAATGAAGCTGCACCTTGAGATCTCGTCATTATTTAAGCCGCTGCCTTCTCTACCAAAAACAATTGCGGTTTTGGCAGTTATATTTTTTGCAAGCGCTTCAGGGCTTATTGGAAGCCTTGGTATATTATAATCGCTCCCAAGAACTGAAGTAGTTGCTGCAACAATTTTAAAATCAGAAAAAAGTGAATTTATTCCTTTTTCAAAATACGAATAAGGCATAACAATTGCCTTTTTTAAAACATCACCAGCGTGCTTTGCCCTGCATATTGCTTCATCACACAAATGGTCTGCTTTTGGGGCAATCAGGATAAGTTCATCAAAGTCAAAATTTTTCATGACTCTTGCAACTGCGCCGATGTTGCCTGGATTCTCCGGCTCAACTAAAACAACAGAAACCATATTTAATCAAAGCTAATTAAAGCCAATTAAAAAATCTTTATATTTTTAAGAAGCTCTCTTATAATTGGCACAATCAATAAAATTACTATTATCATAAGTGTGATAAATCCAACTTTTACCCAGACATTATTTGCCTTTTCTTTATTGCCTATAATTTTCTCACTTGCTATCTGAAACATTCTGCCGCCATCCACTGGGCCGAGAGGAAGAAGATTTGCTAACCCTATGCCAAAACTCAGAGCAAAAATCCAGAATAATAATTTGTTTAACACTTCTAAAACAACATAAGCTATCCTATTGAACGAATTGTCTTCCTTTAGCTCTTTGCTTTTGACAATCTGCACAATGCTGTCCTGTGTTGTGCCGGAAATTCCAATAAGCGCCTTAGATGCATTTGCAGGACTTGGTACAGCGTTAAAGGAATATGTATTCTCTTTGTTTGATATAGTGACAAGATCGCCTGGCTTTAGGTTACTTATGATTTGAACGAACTGTCTTTCTGAGTCAATCTTTACTCCGTTTAGATCGTTAAATACAACTGACGCCGGAACGCTTGCATTAAATGCAGCTCCGTAAGGCGTGATTGCATAGAATGAATACCCTTCTGTTTTTACCATAGCATTCTGCAAAGGAGCAAAAACAGCTCCCAAAACAAAAATAGCTAATAGGGCAAGTAACACATTCGAAAATGGTCCTGCTGCAAAAATCGAGTATTGTACTATATCCTTTTGCTTTCGCAGTTGTTTTTCATCAGGCTCGACAAAAGCTGCCAGTATAGGACCAAAAAATGCGATTCCTGTTGCATTTATTTTCAGACCATGGGCTTTTGCGACAACTCCATGAGCTGCCTCATGAACAATAGTTACAACAAATAATGAAAATATTCCATACCAGAAAGGGACAAAGACAGCAGCGCCTGGGATTTTTACACCAGGTATTACTGGAGATATTACTGCAGCGGCTTCTGGTTTAAAAAACAAGTTATAAAATCCGGTTGTAAGATACCAAGACATATAGACCATGCCTATGAATCCCACGCCAATACCAATATAACCAAGAATCTTGATAAGCTCGCTGTATTTCTTCCCGACATTATCAATAAATTTAATCCCTATACTTGTTTTATACAATGCAATTATTTTTGACTCTATCTGGAATTTCTTCCTGTTAGCGATAATCCATATTAGAACAAGTGAATAAAAAATAATAATTGATGCAAGGAGCAAATCCATTTTTACTTCTTGCGAAGCGGCCTAAATGTATGCCTACCGCATTTTGAGCATGTAACTTTTCCTGCCAAAATCTTTAAGTTAGGCGCTCTTGTTTTTCTTTTGCATTTTCTGCAAACAAAAACATTCTTGAACCATCTTGCATCTGCTTCTGGAAATTTAACCATAATAATCACTCGGGCTTTATTTGTTTCATTACTCTATCGTTTAAGATCTCCCAATAAACAATTGTCATTCCTGCGTTGACCTGGCCCTTTAATTCATCAGGGATTGGAAGGTCGAATGTTTCAAATGTCGTGGAATCCATAAGATTAGCGCTGTTTCCTGCTACAGTTAAAACCTGCGCATTTTTCTTTTCAATGATTGGGACTTCTATATTATCATGGCCTGGCATCACAACGTTTCTTTTCTTGTTATCTATTATTCCTACAGCTTCAACTCTTGTCTTAGCATGGCCGTGCTTTCCTGGCCTTGATGTTGTGGTATTCGAGACAATGCAAGCTGCGCCTTCAAGAACAACATAGCTTCCTTTTTTAAGTGTTCCAACAGTTGTAATTTTAACTTCTGCCATTTTTTCTACCCCATAGGATTTATATCTTGTTTATAAAGTTATTGCACAATAAATAAATTTTATTTCATTTATTAATCTTACCATAATTTGAGTATGTTTTTAAATCTCTGCCTGCGCAGGAAGCTTTTTAGTTTTTCTTCAATATTTGGATCTTCAAATTCATTTTCCTTTTTCCGAAATTCAGATGTGTGATGATAAGATCTTCCGTTTATTGCGTAGAATTTGAGTTTTTTGTGCAGAAGCTCATGATACATTACATAATCAAGAAGATTATCCTGTTCAAATAAGACTCTGGAAATGGTTATGGCATCAGTTCCATAATCATAGCTTCCAAGTTTTGAATAATTCTTGCTTCCCCAGATTAAGTTGGGCATTGTTACCATGCCTGAGAAATATTTGTCATTAACCCGATTATACGACTCTTCCAATATTGGGTCTGTCTTTGTTTTTGGGGCAACAAGTGCTACTTTTTTAAGAAATATGTTGTACATATCTATATTAATAGTATTGGTTTTGGTCTTGAAAACCTTATTCATTAATGACTGGACAAGACCTTTTTTGATATCATCGCTTACGTCTTTCCATAAATAAGAGAATTTAAACGAGAGTTCCCTGTCACTGAAGCGCACGTTAGCATTGTAGCCTTTGAATGCGCGTGAGTATTTTAAGATTGTTTCATAAGAGCATTCTTTATTATATAATTCTGAATATGCTTCTTTGACAAGGAGAGACATGGACAAAATAAATTCTTTTATTCTTTTAAATGTAATTGATTGGTTTTAGTATTGTAACCACTTTTAAGTAATATTTATATATAAAGCGATGTTTGCCGTGATAAGTGATACAAAATAACTAGTCAGAAGTATAAACACCTGATAACTGCTCAAGGTATTGATTTTGATGCTGAACAGTCAGAAATAGAGCGTAGAGAGAAGTTCAATCTAGATGATTTACTAACTCGAATGGAATATGATGAAGGCCAAATACCTGTTACTCGTCAAATGCTTAAAGAGCGCGGTGTTATTGTTACAGATTTTGAAGATGGCAAGCTTTATGGTTATGTTCCTCTGCAGCTATTAGTATCCAAAAATAAATCCATGGTTGCTTCTTACAGGCTCTCAGACGCATTGCAAGAGAACATGTACGATGTTTTGAGCCAACAAAACAGCCATTTATGGTGGGATCCTTTAAATCGGGAAAATATTCCTTATATTGATGGCTTGCATCGACTCCAGTCAATTATGGGATTTAATCAGAATGTACCTCAATTACGTAAAAAAGCCAGAAAAAAAAATGTTGCAGGCAGGGCAATTTTATCATCGTTAAGACGAGATTCATATGATCAGATAGTACCGATTCAAAGAGTCTATAATCTAATTGAATTAACAATGCCAAAGGCAAGATATGACTATCTGACGACTGTATTTACAACAAGAGGAGACAAAATTGAGCAGATGAGAAACTTCGTTCGGCTTAGGGATTATTGTTCTACTAATGGTGTAAGAATTGAAGACTTTGTAGAGGCATTAGTAACTGGAAAAAGACCAAGAGATATTCCTAAAAGCATTTTTGACTATGTTAAGAGCCTGCTTATTGATGTTACACCCGTTATATTAAAAGACAGAATAAATGTTTATAATGCATTAGGAGAGGATAATATTCATTTGCTTGGCCATAAACAAATTTCATATCGGCTTATTGAGAGAATCAACAATGAATTGTTAAGATATGGAATTATTGAAGAACCAACAGCAGAATATAATTTTACGCGGCAGCAAGTTCTTGGAAAAGTATTGGAAATGGTCTTAACGCAAGTAGATTCTGATGGATTTGTCAAAGAAGAAGTTGCAGACGCACTTTTAAATGTTGTTCATATGGGATGGGAAATGGATTTGAAAAATCCTTCCGATGTAGGGTATATTCAGAAATTCTTGGACATAAGTACAGACACCCAAGGTTATCGATCAGTTACTAGAACCATGAAACACAGGCTTGAGAAGTTGCTTGGTTATGATAAGGGTGGCACAGGAAATGGTTCAGGACATAAAGGCAGGAAAAGTTCTAGCAGCTATAAAAGGGTTGCAGCTGGAGTACATAAGACAGTATATGCTCCACTTCGAGCAGGCGATTCAATTATTATTCCAGATGATAAAGTATATCTGCTTTTATCAGGGAAGGTTATTGGAGAGGATTATAGAGGGCAAAGCACTATTAGATTGGTAGATGGAGGTACATTAGGTGATGTTCCTATAGGAGAATGTGATTCTACAAGATATAAGGCAACATCTGATTGTAGATTTTTAGTGATAGATAAGATAGATTTATGGCGTAACGAAGATGAACTAGATATTTACAGAGGTAGGTCAAGTGAACATTTAGCTGGATTTATTTATCAAAATAATGCTCGAATTACCACTCAAAATCTGCATAATGATTCTTCTTTTCAAAACAGGATTGTAATGAGCATTATCTTTGATTACAACTTAAACGGACTTGATGAAAATGATTACATAAGCCTATCTGTACCAGAAATTTCTGAATGGGCAAATGTTCCAGAACAGGTGGTGGCGCCTGTTTTAGATTATTTGATTAAACAAGGTTTGATAAAAATAGAAGATGATAGAATAAGATTTATTGATCCTGATAATCAAAAATGGAATTTAGAAGAACTAACAACTTCTGCAGATGAATGGAGAGTTCGGTTAGGCGCTTCCACTTATCTTGGAGAACCAAGTACGCATATACAACAAGGCACTGTTCATGTTAATACACTCTCTGATTTAACTCATGCGCGTACGTGCCAAGCACTTGATGCACAAGTGGATACTTTGGTGCTTTGTCCAGGTTGCTATGAACCTCTTTTTGGTAACAGATGGGCTAAAATACAGGGATATCCTGCATATACGCCTGAAATGTTGTTTAAAGAAACAAGAACTGGAGATCCACAAAGAATTTTTCTTATTCCCGCAGACAAAACTAAAATTTGTAATACTAGGTTAAAAGGAAGCATATTGATTTTACCAGTAGAATATAGGGAAAGTGCATATGACCCAAAAAAAACTACCTATGAAGTTTATCAAGTAATTGCTCGCGAAGATTCTGCTCAACCTGAGTTAAGGCTTTTTGGAAGATTAACTCCTCATCCGTCAACTCAAACTCAATATTTTGGCCATTCATTAAGGATACTTAGTTAAAAGATGCCACCGGTAAGATATTTAAATCTTGATGATGTTGTTGAAGACTTTATTGAATCATGGCGAAAATCCTTTGAGGAAATACAGGCTAACCCTTTTCAAGTAAGAGACAGGGATACAAGGATACATCCGAATCATTTCTACACAACACGTGAAGCGGCAAAGTTTTTAGGTATAGATCCTGCAATAGTAACAAAATATATTGAAAGAGGATTATTAACGCCAGTCAACTCTCCATATACTTGGGAAAAAGATACTACATTTCCAGGATGGCAGCTATACCTCATTGAAAAAGTGCCAAAAATGCATGATTCCAAGGTGCTAAATGTTGGGGAATTATCAGCACTTCTAAACATTGAACAATTCCTGCTTGCGAAACTTATACAGCAGGATTTTTTTGTAGTACCCAAAACAAGGCATTCAAAAGGCGGTGTAAAAGCAAAGAAACCTCATAGTGACTTAACTGCAAGATACGGTGCTGTTGACTTGCTCGCTGCTATAGTTTCCCATGAAAGAATGTCCGGCGCAGCATTAGGCATATCACAGGCACCTGTTTATCAGGCCAGAAATGGCAATATCATTTCTGATGAAACTGCAGAGGCGGTGGTTGGGAGGGCATTCTTGCCACAATATATTCAGGACATTAGGCATAAGGCAAACCAAGAGGGAATCGAGCTTGGCAGCTGGTATAATATAGGCTACGCAACAAGGTTTTTTAAGGATAAGCAAAAAGGGAAAAACACGTTTAGAATCAGATCTTATATGCAACGCATTGAACAAAGCCCTATTTTAATCGAAGGCAGGGAATATTATCCTGGTTGGGCGCTTGCAACGCTGTTGAATGAACCAAGAATATATGTTGATCAGCACAGCCATGATGTGGCAAGAAGAGTATTATCTGTAGATCAGATTATGATAAATACCTTGTTAACCAAGGGAATGCTAATGACTGAAAGTGATTGTGATAGACCTTACCGAACTGCGCAGGAGCATACAGGCTCACCTAGAATAACCAAGAATTCATTGCAGTCGCTTCAGCAAAGATTGATAGTTAGAAATAGGCAAAAAATTCTTGATATGCTTGAAGTTAACATTAAAGATACAGCAGACTCACTTACATACGAGGATAGGTATATCGGTGGAATCGATCCGACTCTTTCTGAAGAGGACAGACTAGAAATATGGGAAGGCATTAAGAATAAATTCAGGCAAGGTGTTGTTAGAAATCTTCCTATAATTGCTGATCAATTAGGAGTTAACCTTCGCAGGCAATATTCAGTTTCGCAGTTAAGAGAAATGGGTTTATCCCCTTCCTATATATATAGGCATATTGAAGGCATTGGTTTAGACCATAAAAAATACGGTGTATTAAAGCCTATAAAAGATTATGGTGAAGATAGATTTAATATGAGATTTCACGGCTATTCTGTAGCAATGCTAGTTGCTGCAAACAATTTTAGGAAATACCCTGTATTTGCCAGTTCAACAAAAAATTTGTCTTTTGCTAATCCTACGCTCATTGATAGTATCGCAGGAAATATTGATACTTCAGCTGATCTTGCTTATCCTTATCTTGATAGACACGATATTGAAAATCTAATTAGGATAGGCAAACTAAGTTATCATTATCTTGATAGGTTAAACCACTCTGGATTTAAAAATACATTTTTAGAGCTTGCTGCAACATTAGATCCTGATTCAGAGTTATTATGGTTATCAAATAAAAGAGTTGCTAACTCTAGTGTACAGAGAAAAAACCCCCCCAAAATTGATATTAATGGTAGCGCTTTGTTATCTTCCGTGTATCTAGATTTTTTAGATGGTTGCATAAAATCATTGCCTTCTCTTCAGGAAAATTTTTTATCAGCAGACGGCACTCATTTTGATTTTAAAAAAACATATCTTGAATGGCAAATAGATGAAGATCATAATGAAATTATGAAAGCAAGATCACTGGATATATTAAAACTAAATACACTTAAACAGAAAGGTAGATTTCCCGTGGACTTATTCTATGGATTTTCAATCCTTTTATATAAAAACATGCCTAATCTTAATAAAAATTTATCTATTGAGGATGCTTGTTCTTATCTTCATATTTCAAGAGCGCAATTATTAAATTTGATAAATGGTGGTTGTCTCAATCTTGAACATGCTACTAGGGTGGGTCAATTTGCTAGCAGAGGAAGGTTAATAAATATTGGTAATTCAAGCATAGATGCCGTATTAGAAGAAGATGAAATAGTTGTTAAGAAAAGATCACAAAGGCATCTTATATTTGGAGGTGGTGAGCGATTAGCAACTACAAATGAAGAGAAACTAAGGATATCAGCAGATTCTTTTAGGGTGCTATATCTAGCTTTAGTATCAGCAATCGACCCAAGTAGAGTTATCCAAGAAATAGGTGGGCTTACAGATGAGCTGATTGATGAGCAGGCATTGGACGAGCGAATATACAAAAGATTGGAAAAAAAATACACGCATCATATTAGAACTAGAACAAGACGAAAAAATATATATGCGATGACAAGTACTCAGGTGATTGGTGAATTGTTTCCAAATAGTCATAGAAATCCAAGAAAACTATATCATCATGTAATGAGATATAAAAAGAGAGGATATCTCCTAGGGATTCCTAAAGAGAGACTGATTAATCAAGTTGTAGGCCCAATGAATAGAACAGCGCTATACCCAAATTACCAGCTTATGTTGCTTGATCTTATCCCTGAGTTTCACAAAGGATTTAATCTTTCAGATATGATAGAATATTTCAATCTTAAAGATGATAGTGATATAATTAAAATGGAGAGAATTGGAAAAATTGTTAGAACGCATAAGCGTAAAAGAAAAAGTTCTCCTTTTCAATATACCTTTGCTCCAAATTCCGGTTTTCACATTGAATACAAAAGATTCCACAAAATGTTCCTGGTTAATACTTTAGACGATTATACAAAACATCTTTATAGAACATAAACTTGATTTAAAATCTATTCAGCTTCATACCTTAGAATTGCGGCTACTTTACCCAAATCTCGCAGTTGTACGCCTTCTCTAGTTTCAGTTGATATGAATTCAATATTTGTGCCAAGGCTTTCAGCTATTTTTTCAAGCTGCTCAGTTGTTTCATTATCAAGGTCTTCACTAATAAGCAATATGTCAACAGCGCCTATTTCCAAAAGCCGCTTCACTTCTTTTATGCCATAGCTTACCATCTTTTGGTTTTTTGCAAGGTATTCAAAAAATCTCTGCATTAAGTTTTTTTCTTTAGAAACCTCTTCATTAGCAAGGACATCTGCGCTTTTTTCAACAAGCTCCTGCAAGCCAAAGTCGCCAGTATAGCTTAAGTCTTTTATTGCAATTATTTTCCTGTTTACCTGATCTGTCACAAGTCCCTGTTCGATCATCTCGTTTTTTGACCTTCCAGGGCCGCCAATAATTATCCCTTTTACATCTTGGTTATTCTCTAAAAAATTAACTCGCATATACTCTGCGACTTTCTTATAGAATTCTTTAGCAGCTCCTTCTATTAGCCTCTCGAATCTTTGTGAAGACTGGCCTCCTGCCTTGAACTTGCCTGGAACTGCAGATGATGTATGTGATAATGGTACTATTGATTTTCCGCGAAGAAGCGCAATTCTTGCATCTCTTCTATCCATTACAACAAGACCATAGCATTCTTTTTTATCAGCCATTTCCTGCAGAAATTCAAGCTTGAAATCCTTGTCGCATCGATATAATCTTATTGTAACTGGTTCAGGAGGCTCAAGGCTCCATACCTGAAGGTCTACTCCACCTTCTTTATCAGATACATTCCCTGAAAATACAGCCAAGCCATGCTCAGGAGTTTTATGATAAAGCCTAAGGTGCTGTATCATTTTTTCGAGTGCATCAATAACATTTTTTCTGGTTATTGCATCTTTGATATTAGTTGCGGTTCCCTGCTCCTGCGCAAGATGCTGTATTATCTTGACAATATCATATCCTGCAGGAATATATACTGAAACAAGGGAAGTATGCCTGCCTCTATATTTTTTCAATTCATTCAAAAATTTCTGCACAATTCTTCCTTGCTTTGAATCCATCCTCAGATGGAAAAAATATTCGTTTATAAATATACCTCTCAATAGAGGACAAATTATTTTATCATATTTTATCTTATAGAGGATATCGTCTAATAATTTAAAACCGAAACATTTATATATTGGTGCAGCCAGAAGATATATGCTCGGGGGAAAATGAGATATATGTATATATATTAAGAGAGATATATGTGCGATGGCTGTAACCTTTAACAAAAGTTTGTAGCATATCTTTGCTTAACGAGTAAAAAATAAGGAAGTGGTAAATATGAAAGAACTAACTTACAAAAAATGTCCGGAATGTAATGCTTCAAACTTACTTTGGAATCAGGACAAAGGAGAGGTCCTTTGCAGGGAATGCGGCCTTGTTGTTGACGACAAGTTATTCGACTTTGGCCAGGAATGGAGAGACTTTGAGCCGGAAAGCGCTGAAAAGCACAGAAGGACAGGCGCTCCATTGACATACACTCAGGAAGACAGGGGACTTGGTACAAATGTAGGCAACAAGACAGATCTTTTCAAGCTTAATAAAAAAGACCAGAATAAGTTCTACAGGCTTAGGCTTTGGCAAAGAAGAGTATCAACTGCTATTGAAGCTAACTTAAGGATTGCAATCTCAGAGATAAAAAGGATTGCATCAGTTCTTAACCTTCCAAAGTATGTTGAAGAAGAAGTCGCAAGGATTTATACTGAAGCTGTCCAGAGAGAGCTTGTCAGAGGGCACTCAACAGAAGCAGTTGTTGCTGGAGTTGTCTATGCAGTTTTAAGGATGTATGATATCCCAAAGACACTAAATGAAGTATCAGAAGTTACTGGAATTGACAAAAAAAGGCTTGCAAAGAACTTCAAGTATGTCTCAAGGAAACTTAATATTAGAACTCTTCCAATTGATCCATTGAATTATATCTCAAGGTTTGCAAGCGAGCTTGCCCTTGGCGCAGAAACACAGACAAAAGCAATCGATATTATCCAAAAGGCTAGAGAAGAGCAGCTAGTATCAGGAAGAAGCCCAAAAGGACTTGCAGCAGGTGCATTATACATCGCATCTAAAATCCACAGCGAGAAAAAGACCCAGGCAGAGATTGCAAAAGTTGCAGATGTTACTGAAGTAACAGTTCGAAATACATACAAGGAACTTACAAGCAACCTGGATTTCCTGAATGACGAGATGGAAAAAGCAAAAAGTGCTTAAACTTTTTTTGTTTTATTTTTATTAACTTAATTATTTAAAAATAATAAGATGTTTTCTACGTTCTTTCTGATAGCAGCTTTTCAATAGCATCTTTAACTTCATCAGCTAGCAATGGCTTTCTTAGAAATAAGTCTACTCCACCTGCATTAATAAATGACATCTGTAATCTTTCAATCTCCTTTGGAAATCCTGAAAGCAATATAACCTCTGTTTTTGGAGAATTTGTTTTTATTCCTCTGCATGTTTCAACGCCATTGATTCCGGGCATGATTAAATCAACCAGCACAATATCAAAAAATTCTTTTTTTAGTAATTCTATAGCATGCTCTCCACCAAGTATTGTTTTAACAATAAATCCATAATTATCAAGGCCTTTTTTAATTCCCTGAACAACTAATTCCTCATCATCAACAATTAAAATTTTTGTTTTATTCATTCTTTTTGAGTTAGTGGAATACTTAAGGTTACAATTGTTCCTTTTCCTTTTTCACTTTTTATACTTATTAATCCTTTGTGGTTCGTTATTATATCATGTGCTGAGCTTAATCCTAATCCTGAGCCGCCAGAATCTTTTTTTGTTGTGAAGAATGGCTCAAAAACCCTTGGCAAATCTTCTTTTGAAATTCCTTTGCCTGTATCAGTAAATTCCAATATTACAGATTTATCGGCTGTTTCTCTTGCTTTGATAGTAATATTTCCATGGCCTTCTATTGCTTCCATGGAATTCATAAGAATGTTCAGAAATACATGCTGCAATTGGGCTTTATTTCCAACAATTTCATTTAATTCATTTGGAAAATCCCTGATAACTTTAATATTATATGACATAAGCTGCCTTTCTATAAAAAGCAATACAGATTCAATGACTTCAATCACATTGACTTTGTTGAATTGATTATTATTTTCACTTGCAAAATATGTTAGGTTTTTAGTTATTGCTGTCATATATTCGCATCCATTCAGCATTAATTTTAATTCATTGTATTTTTCAGTGCCTTTTTTTTCTTCCTTAAAATATACGTTCAAGAAATTATGTATGCCTGTAATCGGGCTGTTTAAGCCATGGGCAATGCCTGCGCTCAATTGTCCAATTGATGAAAGCTTTGCCTTTTGAATTGTATATTCAAGGGCTTTTTTCCGTTCAGTAATATCTTCAATTACGAGCAGCACCTTTTTATTTGTGCCATCGATGATTTCTCTTGCATTTATTAGCATTGTTTTTTTTCCTATCACTGGAAAATTGTGCATAACTTCAAACCCTTCAATAGTTGTTTTCTGTGGCAAAATATGTTCCAATAATTCTTTTAATTTAGGAATATCCCACTGCTTGTTTCCAAGGTCATATATTCTTTTATTTTCAGTTTCTTTTGTGTTTACTTTAAATGTCTTATAAAATGAATCATTAGCGTACAAAATTCTCATATCAGAATCTAAAACTAAGAATGACTCTCTAAACGAGTTGACAATGTATTCGAAAAAATTTTTCAAGTCTTTCGGTATCATTAAATGCCTTTTTCTGATTTATATTATGCAATTAATGCTCACATATATATAAATAAACGGTTTTACACAATTTATAAATTGAAAATTTAGTTTTACTCTTGTGGTTCCTTATTGAATAATTATATAAAAACGAACTTATTCTTTTTAGCTACTCTAACTACAAGGTGAAAGCATTATGGCAATCTCAATTGATGATATGGCAATTTTTTGCAGGAAAAAAGGATTTGTTTATCCAAGTTCAGCAATATACGGCGGCATCTCTGGTTTTTGGGATTATGGGCCACTTGGGTCAGAGCTATTCAATAATATAAAACAGTCATGGTGGAAATTCTTTGTCCAGGACAGGGATGATATGGTTGGTATTGATGCATCAATTATTTCACATCCAAGGACATGGAAGGCGTCAGGACATATAGACAGTTTCTCGGACGTTTCAATTACATGCAAAGCCTGCAAAAAAGTGAATAAGCTCGATAAAGCAGATGTCGGAAAAGTTCCTTGCGACTTTTGCAACGGTGAACTTGATATCGCAACAGCAAAAGAGCTTAAGCTTCTTTTCCAGACAGAGGTTGGAGCAGGCGAGAATCGGCTTGTATCATATCTTAGAGGAGAGACAGCGCAAGGCATGTTCCTTGATTTCAAACAGATTGCTGATACAGCAAGGGTTAAGCTGCCATTTGGCATTGCTCAGATAGGTAAGTGCTTCAGGAATGAAATTGCGCCAAGGGACTTTATTTTCAGGAGCAGGGAATTTACTATCGCTGAATTTGAGTTTTTCATAAACCCGGAAAAAAAATCTTCAAATCTTCTTGATGATGACATAAAAAACCAAGAACTTATGCTCCTTGACGCAGAGACCCAGGATGCAGAGAAAAATGATATTAATAAAACTACAATAGGTAAAATGCTTTCGCAGGAGAGGCTTGATGAGTGGCATGCTTACTGGCTTTCCATGCAGCTTCAATGGCTAAAAGAAATCGGCCTTGACTTTGAGAAGCTGAAAATAAGGGAGCATAAAAAATCAGAACTATCTCATTATTCATCAGCGACTTTTGATATAGATTACCAGTTTCCATTTGGCTCAAAAGAGATTGCCGGAAACGCAAACAGGGGACAGTATGATCTAAACCAGCATATAAAGGAAAGCAAGGAATCCCTTGAAATTTTTGATGAGGAGACAAAAACAAAAATAATCTCTAGAGTTATTGAGCCAACATTTGGAATGGACAGGATTTTTTTGTCTGTGATTGTAAATTCTTATGTTGATGACAAGACAAGGGGAAATATTGTACTGAAAATTCAACCTAAACTTGCGCCAATCAAAGTAGGGATATTCCCACTGGTAAATAAGCTTGATGATAAGGCAAAAGAAGTGTATAACTCAATAAGGAAGGATTTCACATGCCAATATGACAGATCAGGATCAATCGGTAGAAGATATGCTAGAGCAGATGAACTTGGTGTTCCGATAGGAATCACATATGATTTTGGTTCGTTGGAAGATAATTGTGTTACTTTGAGAGACAGAGATTCTACAAAACAAATTAGAGTTAAAATTTCTGATCTGAAAAAAGTAATACCTAAATTGTTAGATGGAGCGGAATTTGAAGAAGCAGGGAAATTGATTAACTAATTTTTATTTTTCTATTTTAAATTTAATTATCTATAAGTGGTAATATTTATATATAAATCTAATCTCAACACTTTTCTAATGGTCTATTCGTCATCTATTGAACTAGTTGTAGGTAGAAATAGATATTTTGTTGGTGGCACTATTTTTGATATATTTGGAACAAATGCAACAATTGATGATGAGAAACTTAGACCGAAGCTTAGAGCAATCTACCAAAGTGAATTATCTGATCCGTCTAGAGATGATTTTTCAGCTTTGGTAAATGACTTCATTAATGGAAATTCACTAAATGTTTATGGACTAATTAGAATGATGTTTTTGTCTACAGATAGAAGTAAATATCTTACTGAGTGGCATCCATTGAGACGCTATATTAATGATATCTTGTTGACAGGTGACTTTACAAATGGAGAACAGGCAATCAAATGCGTGCAGAAATCTCTGGATGGTTTAATAGAAGGAATGCAGGCAAGTCAGCCGTTAGAGTCTTTAATGTATATCTCTCCTTATGGAAAAGAGCATGGAAAAGTGCCGCGAACAGATAGAGAGATTTTTTATCAATATATTCAGGAATGTGCTTATTTAGGTAAAACACCTCTTACAATAGATTATTTGATTAGCGAAGGATGGATTATAGCAAAAAAGAAGCATAGTGTTGAAATCGATTTAACAAAAACAGAAGAATACTGTTATGATAATTTATCAGAAAGCTTTCGTTTAACAAAAAAAGGCAAAATAAATCTTAGAAAAAATTTAAGAAAGCTACAGGAACAAAGAAATATTAAAAATAATAGTGAAAGAGCTAAAGCCGGACTAAATTCCATAAGAGAACCTGTTTTTGATGAAAGATATAATAGGCTTATTGATACAGTTTGCAGTGAATCTGTTGATTGCCTTTCTTTGTATCCTGATGCCATTGCTTTGATGAAAGAATTAGCCCAATATGGTATTCCTGTTGCAATAGTATCTGACACTTCCAGTCTATATAGGCAACTTCACCAAAAATATATTACAATGTTGGAAAGTGAAGGAATACATCCAGGTTCTATAGTTCTTTCATGTGACACAGGAAGAAAAAAAACAGCTCAGGAAGGTAAAAATTTTCTGGTTGCTTGTGAAGGCATTGGAGTAGAGCCAGAAAACATTGCTACTATTGGTGATCAATTCTGGGAAGACGGAATTATGCCAAAAATGGCAGGTATTAAGATTTGTCTCGTGTTGATGAGAGACTATAACCAGGGAGTATCTACAAAATTTGCTCAATTAGTTAATAAATATGGGGAGCAAGGATTAAGAAAAAAGCAAGTATTAACTGATTTAGAATATAATGTTGCTTTCACAGGAATGTATCCTTCCCTTAGATTGGTTAATACTGCATGGGATGTTGATCGAAGAATTCCTGATTTGCCATTACATTTGTATAGAGGACAGGAAATTCCAAACCAAATTCAAGTTGGAACTACGCTTTCTGAGCAAGAAGTCATGTCAATTATGTATCATCTTGGCGGGCAAATAGATGCAGCAAGAGCAGAAACCTTATCTCAAAAGTTAGAATGGCAATTAGAGCCAACACTAGAAACAGCAAGAATGAGATTTGAACAGATTAGTTCTGCTTATTGCCAGTTAAATTTAAACAACCTTATCGGAACTGCTTCATGTTTAATGACAGAAGATAGGTTATCTAGAAAAGGAATTCCTATTCATAAAATTCAGCAAATGCTATGTTACTTGGCAAGGGGTGCAACAGGTAAGCCCTCGCTTTTAGGAATCGATAGAACGCCTCAGCTTGTTTTGGCGTATCTTGAATGCCTTGCAGGAACGCCGTTTGGGACCCTATCTAAACAAGATGGAAGCTTTCATATTAAATTTAAGCCATTTACTCTACCAGATGGAAGTGTTTTATCTGCAGAAATGGTTGAATCTTTGCACAAAGGTTTAGTAGAAGAGGCATTTTACTGCATAAAAGAATTGTTAACAACTGATTCCAGAGCTAGTGAGTCATTTAGATATGAGGGCTTTTTGCTTGGCGCATTATCAAGATATCATACTTGGAATACAAAAGACGATGTTATTATGCATCAAAAGCAAATGGATATTCCTATTTCAGCACTTTACTTTTCTGAGACAATGGGAACACAAGAATTAGTTAATTTATATACTCAATTAATTGTTGAAGCTGCGCATCATAATTCTATATACAATCCTATAAAAGATAAGGAAGATCCGTTTGGAGGAAAAGGACCATGCCTGCATACTTTAGCCCAAGATAGCGCACAAGTAATACGAGCTATGTTTGCAAACCAGGAGTGTTATGAGCCTTCAAAAGTTGATAGATGTGTTGGAGATGGAATAAATTTAGTAATAGCACATGGTGAAGTATCTCCATCTGTCTTAGGAAAGTTAAATGGAAGAACTGATGTGCTAGTACACATACCAGATCAAATGCCAAATCTTTTTCCAGAAAGTAATATCTATGATTGTAGGATACCGGAAATATGGGCATCGTCTGTTCCGCGAGTATTAACAGACACAGGCATTGAGCTTAGATACAACGAATATAAGGCAGCACTTCCAACTTTTGTTTGCGGCAAAGCAATATATTCGCATGATGATTCCATTATTCTTTTAACACCAGGTTATTTTTTGCCAGGCGAAAGAACTGACGGCTCAAGACGAACTGTAAGATATAATTTTTCTGAATTATCATCAAATATTAAAACTGCCTTAGAGCATAGATATGCCTCTTCAGGAGTATTATCTCTCGGTATAAATTCTGTTTGTACTGTGGGATTGTTAGAACACGATACACATAGATTAGAGGAAGTGCGCTGGCTAATGGATTTATCCGGACAATTAAGAGAAGGAGGAATACTTAGTATGGAATATGGTGCGCATAAGATATTATTTGAAAAAATTGAACGAGGATATATTGTAAAGGAATCCATATAAATTTTTAGTTTTTATGAAATTATTAATCTAATTGCCTTATATCTCTCTTCACCAATCTCTGCTGCTTCTGGTAAAATCCGGATTTTATCCCAGCATGCGTCATATTTTTTATTAAGCCATCCTTTGCCTTCAGTAATTCCGTATTTTTTCAGGTTAAACGCAACATAAGCCAGGTCAATAAAATTATCAAGATGAGACAACGCATCACTTGCAGCAACAATTTTTGCTTCAACAGATAGAGGAGGATAATTTTTATCTGATGAATGTGTTAAGATACAGTGCTTGACTTTTTCAATTTTTTCAGTCGGATAATTATATGGTGCGAGTATTTTTGCAGCTTCTTCTGACCCTTTTACATGATGTAAATCTCTTACTCCATCTCTTATTTTAATAATATCATGTAGCCATGCAGAAAGCTCGCATACCTCTGCATCAGCATGAAGTTTTTCTGCTAATATTTTTGAGTATTTTGCAACTGATGTTATGTGTTTTGCCCAGTCAAAATCTTTATCTTTGCATAATTCAAGCATCATAGTTTTGACTTTGGATACAATCATGTTTTTAAGTAATCTATTCTTATTTAAAAATTATAACTAACTCAAGGATTTCTCGAACAAGAGTATTGATAAAACGAATGTATAATCCCTATTTTTCAAAGCTTAAAATTAAATACTTATTTAGATTCCTTTACTTCGTGAAATACAAATTTGAAGATGTGCTTAAATGTATTAAAAAAGTGATTATAACGATATATTATTTGTTTTGTGAAAAATTAATTTTTTTCTTTTATTATATGGGATTATTAGTATTTGCGGTTTTGATTTTTTTTGGATTCGGTAATCATATTTTAAATCAAATAGAAGCTAAAAATTACGATTTAATTTTTCAATTTATTCAAATTAATTTAAGTTTATTTGGCTTTTGTTTTATTGCTAATGTCCTAAGTGAAAAATCTGCTAAGAAAAATAATACTGAACTTAAAATATTTAACATAGGAACTGGCTTTTTATGTGTCGTAATTTTATTCTTAATAACAATAGCATCAGCAACATTCTCGGGACTTGATAGTTTAACTATGTTATTAAAGAATATTTATCATTTTACCCTTTACTTTGGTTTGTTTGTGTTTATTTTTTCTCTAATAATTATGATTGACATAATTAATAAACATTTAGTTAAAGGTTTTAAATGATTTACTATTGTTAATCTAGCTTGTTCCCGCAATCTATTTATATACTCTCTTAATACTATTTCTTCATGCTAGTCGGTATCGTTGGAAAGCCCTCTGTTGGAAAATCAACTTTTTTTAAAGCTCTAACACTTGCCGATGTGGCTATTGCAAGCTATCCTTTTACAACGATTAAGCCAAACCATGGCATAGGTTATGTGAAAATAGATTGCGTTTGCAAAGAATTCAAAAAACAATGCAATCCGCGTGAAGGATATTGTTCGCATGGATACCGCTATGTTTCTGTTGAGCTTCTTGATGTTGCAGGCCTTGTTCCGGGAAGCTATGAAGGAAAAGGAATGGGTAACCAGTTCTTAGACGACCTTCGTCAGGCTAATGTGCTTGTCCATATTGTCGATGCGTCCGGAAGCACAAATGAAAAAGGTGAAAGTGTGCCTGCCGGCAGTTATGATCCTGCTAATGACATCAAGTTTTTAGAATACGAACTTGACATGTGGTATCTTGGGATATTTGATAAAGTTTGGAGGAAATTCTCATTCCAGACTACCCAGGAAAAAGGAAATATTCCAAAAGCTATAGCAAAGCAGTTTTCAGGCCTTGGAGCAGATGAAGATTTAATTAAAAAAATTCTTTCAGCAAATAAGCTTGCAGATAAGCCGATCCTGGAATGGAGCAAAGATGACCTTGCGTTATTGACTAGGGAGCTTAGGAAAGCGACAAAGCCTATGATAATTGCAGCAAATAAAGCAGATGTCTCATTCGGCAAGGAAAACTACGAGAGACTAAAAAAAGAGTTTCCAAATTATATCATTGTTCCATGTAGCGCAGAAGCTGAACTTGCACTAAAAGAAGCATCAAATCACAATCTGATTGATTATCTTCCTGGCGCAGGCGACTTTACAATAAAAGATGAATCAAAATTAAATGACCGCCAGAAAAAAGGCCTTGATTTCCTGAGGGAAAACGTTCTCAAGAGATTTGGCTCTACAGGCGTTCAGGAAGTTGTAAATAAAGCTGTTTTTGAGCTTCTTGGCTATGTTGCAATCTATCCTGGCGGTATTAATAAGCTTGAAGATTCACAGGGAAGAGTTCTTCCAGATTGTTTTCTAATGCCTAAAGGAACAACAGCGCTTAACTTTGCATTTAAACTGCATTCAGATATTGGCAATAATTTTATTCGGGCATTAAACGTAAAAACAAAAATGGGCATGAAAAAAGACCAGGAACTTGCGCACAGGGATGTTGTTGAGATTGTGTTTAACAAATAATTTCCTTTTCCTATTTTTTCAAAAGTATTTTATATTATGAATTTATCACTTGATTAATGAAAAAAACAATTGCGGCTTTTTTTGATGTTGATTATACTATTGTTTGTGGAAGCACTTCTTTGGAGTTCATTCTATATAATTTTAGAAAAGGAAAAATTTCGCCGATGGCACTTGCTAAATCAGGTTACTACATATTGAAATACAAGATAGGAAAGCTTGATTATCATAAATTATCAGAAAATGCAAAACTTCCGCTAATAAATGGTATGGATATTGATACGGTAAAAATATTATCAGATAAAGTTTTTCAGAAAAAAATCATTAAAAAAATTAGCAAGAAAGCACTCTCTAGGATTGACTTTCACAAAAAAAGCGGGCATAAAATTGTTCTTGCAACAGGCTCATTTGATTTTATTGTAAAGCCGCTGTCAGACTATCTTTTTGCAGACATGATAGCAACAAAAGCAAAGGTTACTGATGGAAAATACACTTCTAAAATCGAAGGATATGTGTGTTATGCAGATGAAAAAGCAAAACAAATAAAAATCTACTCAGAAAAAAATAATATAGATTTGAAAAATTCATATGCCTATTCAGATAGCCTATCTGATGAATACACGTTTACATTGGTAGGAAATCCATATCTTGTTAACCCTGATAAAAAGCGAAAAAAAGAAGCAATAAAAAAAAATTACGATACTATCGAGTTTTAATATGATAAAATGCGTTATTTTTGATTTGGACGGAGTAATTGTAGATACTAATCCTCTCCATTTTGAGGCTTGGAATAGTGCATTTAAAAGTAGATATAATAAAGAGATTGATAAAGATAAATTTTCATCTTCACTTGGAGCTAAAAGTGAGCATGTAATAAAAATCCTATCTGAAGATTTATCAATTAAATATATTGATATTACTACTTTGTTAAATAAAAAATCCTCTTTTTTCAATAACATGAAAAAAAAAATTAAACTCAAGAGAGGAGTTGTAAAAGCTTTGGATTTAATCAAGGAAAATGAGTTAAAAATTGCTCTTGCTACTGGTGGAAAAAAAACCTTTATAGAATATGTTTTTAATAGATTTTCTATAGGTAGCTATTTTGATTATTACATTTCAGGTGATGATGTCAAGAAAGCAAAGCCAGATCCTGAAATATTTTTAAGATGCGCAGATTATCTGAAATTTGACCATAAAAATTGCGTAGTAATTGAGGATTCAAATCTTGGTATCATAGCAGCAAAAAGAGCAGGAATGAAAGTTATTGCAATACCTGATGAACTAACTATTAATCATGATTACGCAAAAGCAGATATTATACTAACGTCGCTCTCAGATCTTGACATGAATGTCTTCGATGCGCTCTGACTGACAGCAAAAAACATTAAAATCCCTCCTTTTTTCAAATTAATATGATTAAAGCGCTTTTATTTGATCTTGATGGCGTTATTATTGATAGCTTGGCGCCCCATATTAATGCTTTTATCCGTGTCTTTAAGGAAATAGGTATTTCTGTATCACCCGATTATGTGAGAAGTAATTTTGGGCAAGGCGCAACAACCTTATTTGAGATTGCGTTCAAAGAGCGCGGGTTAGCTCTTGACTCTGAAAAATATTCTGAACTTAAAGACATCTACTTTCGCGAGATAATAAAGGAAGGCGTGATTGAAATTCCAGGTTCAATAGATTTTATTAAAAAGGCAAAAAAAGACTTTAAAATTGCTGTTTGCTCAGCGACGCACAAAAAAAATCTTAAACTAATCGCAAAGCATCTTAATTTCGATAATATTACAGATGTTTGTCTTGGGAGGCAGGATGTAATAAATAATAAGCCTGCACCAGACATTTACCTTAAAGCTGCAAAAATTCTTGGTGTGAAACCAAATGACTGCATTGTATTTGAAGACAGCCCTCCTGGAATTTCTGCAGGAAAATCTGCAGGGATGAAAGTTATTGCACTGACAACAAACTACACTAAAAAACTACTGGAAGAAGCTGACTTCATAATTGGTGGTTATGATGAAATTGATATAGAGGAATTAAAAGAGGGTAAAATTTGCTAAAGGCAGTTATTTTTGATATGGATGGAGTTATCGCCTTAACTGAAAAACTGCATTTCCTCTCTATGAAAAACATGCTTAGCGAATTGTATAAAATCAATCTTGATGAAAACTTTTTTAACACATTTATTGGAAAATCAGAAGAAGATACCTGGAAGGGAATATTAGACAAATATAGAATAAGAGCGCACATTTCAGATCTTATGAAAACAAGAGTAATGTATATAATCAGTGAGATTGATAAAAGCATTGTTCCATCAAGTGGATTGATTCCTCTTCTTGATGATTTATGCAGACATAATATAATAATAGGATTAGCGTCATCAACTGAAAGAATTGTAGTTGAGCACATTTTAAGTAAGTTAGAGTTAACTAGATATTTCAAAACTATTTCATGCGGCGATGAAGTGAAGCAAAAAAAGCCGGCCCCTGATCTTTATTTACTTACTATGAAAAAACTAAACATCAGCGCTTCGTATGCCATTGCAATAGAGGATTCTCCAAGCGGAATTACAGCAGCAAAAAAAGCAGGCCTTAAATGCATTGCACTATTGTCTACTTATAAAAAAGAGAAATTGGCTAACGCAGGTTTAGTTGTTGATTCTCTTACTGATTTGAACTATGAAAAAATAAGGCTATTATCATGATAAAAACAATAATCTTTGACATGGACGGCGTTATTGTTGATTCACTAAAAGATCATTTTGACGGATGGGAATATGCAATGAAGATGCAGGGAATAGTCTACCAAAGGTCTCTTGATGAAAAGCTTAACGGGATGACTCTATCTGACTCAATTAAGAACGTGCGCCGAGAAATCCAGGTCGCACAGGCGTAAGTCTGTGCGGGCGACCGCATTTTAATGCGGGGATGATAGGCGCACAGTTAAAAACGAAGTAGCTTTTTCTATATAAGGTAAAGTGGTGAGCCTCACAAA
>JAZDLQ010000095.1:0-16561 GCA_043801855.1 archaeon
CTTTGGTTCAAGAAGCACTTCAGGAGCACATACAATGGCAATGCTTCTTTCAGTTATTCAAACATTAAGGTTGAATAACTGTAATTTACTTGATGGTTTGAAACAAATAGCATGTAACACTTCAGGATACTGAAGTATTACTCTAAATAAATATATTTATAAATAACAATTTTTATTACTATTTAGTAATAATCATGAAAAACGTAATTACTGTTTACGGTACTAAGTATTTTGTTTAATTAAAATGGCAGCAACCACATTAGAGGGAGCAGTATTTCAACTTGAGCATGCTATAAATACTAATACCCTTGTTCAAGAAATAGTTAAAATATCTGATGATGGCACTTGGTCATTAGATACGTGTCTGTTAGAAAATAGAATAAGTTATCAAGAAATTTCATTTGAATCCCATTACTATAGTTTGTTAGTTCAACGGGCAAGATTTCCCAAAACGAGGAGGAAAAGACCTGACATTTGCAGCCTAAAATCCGATTTTTCATTGATTACAAGAGCAAAAAGAGCATTATCATTAAATGCAGATGAATATGCTTATCTTGCAAAGCTATATGGAAAATTAATTGTTGACAATTTTATTGGCGATAGCTTTCCAAGAGATCTAAACATTGAAGAAAATCCTTATGTACTTTTAAGATATCATTTAGAGAGTACTTTGAGATTTTTGGAGGCAATGCCAAACATCCCAAATAGGATAGGATTACTTAATCAAGTGTTAGCTCTTTCTTATTCTCCTACAAAATTAGAGCGAGTAAGGATAAATTATTTTTTGTTAGGTCCTAATACTAAACTGCTTAACAGCTTAACTGACTTATTCAAAAACTTAGAAGGATTTCAAAGATATATTTCTCCGATAGTATATTCATTTGGTTCTTTAAGTTATAGTATGCTAACTGAAGGCAATAATCCGCAAATTTTATTATTAGGAAAATACATTGACAATTGCCTTTTAGATTTTTTGAGAGTAAGAACAGATGAGTCCAGACTTGATTTTGTACTTAATTATAATAAGTTAGTCCAAAAAAGATATGCTCAGGATAGATCTTCTGCTCTTTTATTGCTGGAAAAAACAGCCTTTAATAATATTTATAATTCAGGTGTTTCCCTAAATAGTGTTTCCTGGTTGTTATCAAGAGGAAGAGGCATAGATTCTGCTTTAAAAATCACTCTATCTGGCTCAGAATTTTATTCCAGAACAAAGGACATTATTTACAAAAGATTCCGTGAAGCAAGCGGTATTATTGATACTCAGCCAATTAAAGAAGTATGCAACATGGACGAATTTTTGGTAAAAAGATTTGTATTGCAAAATCTTGTTTCAATAACAACTGGTGGCAAAAACCCAAGAATCTCTATGGAGAAAACAAAGTTGTTTACGTCACTTGGCTCAAAAGCATATATGTTTGGCTTAAAGTCCCTTCTTAAGAAAGAAGATAGCAAATATTATCATTATGAAGGCAGGTACAGCGTTATTCTTGAAGGTAAATTTGAAGGAGAAGGAGATACTGTTCTTAGATATTTGAATTTGGCAAACAACTTACTTGAAAAATATACTTTTGAGTCACATGCCGAACCTGCTGGTGCTGTTACAATGCAATTTGATAAGCTGGAAAAGATATTTGTATTGCTTGAAAGATACGATGGTGCTCAAGCACAATTATATAACAGAATATATGATTCGCTCTATAATTCACTGGAAAAGATAAGCGAAAGTAGCAGTACACAAGGATTTAAATTAGATGAAAAGGTGGATATTTATCTTGACAAAGTATTACTTCTTCTTAATAATAGCAATATACTTTCCAAGCCAGATGAACTTGATTCTATTTTTGAAACATTAAAAGATGCTATTCTCTCTGGCAGAAACAAAAATGAAGCAAGGAGGACAATAGAATATTTTTCTGAAATGCTTTTGACAGACAGCGAACTTAGAGAAGCCGGCTATCCTCCTTCGGGTATTAAAAAATTGCTTGAGCTTGCCATTGCGTGGTCCCAGGTTGATTACCACAGTGCAGTTAATGTATCTTGGTTAAGTAATGTAGCTGACGAGACGAAAAAGAAAAGCGGATTGAGGAACTTGCTTTGGAGTCAATATAAGCAGCAATCAAGTGTTACACCAGGACAAAGAAGATTTACATTAAATAATTGCAGCTATACTTTCAGAAGAGCTTCCACTCAGCTGTATAGTAAAGCAACATATGGCCTACCTGAATTTTACAGGGTTTTGCCAAATGAAGCTCTTCTTAGGAGTAATTTATTAGAATCTTATGCGGATATGCTTTTACCTGAAAACGAGAAAACAGCGCTTAGGTTTACTCTTTTAGGAGGTGGCAATACTAATTGCGAAAGAGAATTTATTGAAGGTGTTGTTAAAAATTATATTGATAAATATGGATCTTCTCCAAGGATAATTGTAAATACAATTGATTCAAGCCCAGGCATGAATGGAAGCTCACAAGGAAATTCTGATTTCATAAAATATAAGGATAGGTTAATTGCTATTGAATATAACATAATTGAAAATGATTTTGTAAGAGAAGATATCTGGAAATTGACAAGCTCAGTACAGGGCAATCTTGCTTCAGGAGAAGTGGCTGATTATGTTTTGTTCCTGAATAGTTCCATAAGCAATTCTCCAATGGATATAAAAAAGAAATTGCTTGAAAATATCATGAGAATGCGTCAACAAAAAAATGGAAAAAACTTCTTTGCAGTCATAGGTGCAGCGTTAAATCCTGAGATGGAATGCCCCGGCTACTTGACAACGTATAATGATCCGAGAGGAGCACATCGTGATTTTATTACTTATCCTCTTTATGCTGCCGGCCTTGATACAACTTGCCTGAATTACCAAACAACTTTCAACCAGGCAAATTCCGCTTGCCTGGACCAATCTGGCCAAGCGCAGGTTTCAGGTGGAGAAAGCGCATACGAATTTAATTCAGTTGTTTCAAGAGAGTTTCAATTTAAGTATTATGACTTTGAGGCAGGTGAAGAAAGAGTCATGGACTTTTCTCCTGGAGATACTTTTTATCTGAACAGGTCAGGAAGAATGACTGCTAGCCAATTTAATAATCTGTTGGCAAATCAATGTAATGGAAATTTTAGTCTACTTTGCTTAATGCCAATAAGTCCATCAGGAAGTGTTGTTGAGTATAATTCTGTACAATCAAATCCTTCGGAATATATAAAACTTAAACCTGATGAAAGCAAAGGAAGTGTTCATGGCCTGGCAATTATCAAATGATCATAACTTAAGTATCAATAAGTTGGCATATACCTAATTGAATACACATCATAGATTAGTTCAGCCTGATAATGCCTGATTATATTTGAATTTTTTTTTTTAATGTTATCCATTACTTTATGAAAATAATTATGTGATTCTACTATAACATCAAATTCTAAGTCGGATTCACTTATTGCTTTTGTGATGTATAAGGTATTTGGGTGCTGCTGTAAAAATTTTATTAAATGATTCTTGTCATTTTTTGCATATCTTTGCAAGTGGAGGAAAACATGATAGTTGTGATACCCAATAGCCTTGTGGTCGAAAAAAGTTCTGTATTCCAGAATATATCTTTTATTTTCAAGTTTTCTTATTCTTGAAAGCACGTTTTTTGAAGAAATATTAAGAATGCGTGAGATTTCAATTATAGGTATTCTTGCGTTATCTCCTAAAAGTTTTAGTATCTCCAAATCTACCTTATGAATATATTCTAAATCAGGTTCTCCCCCAAGAACAGAATAACTATTATCTTTCTTTTTATGAAGATATTTTGATTTCAGATGATAAACCTCGGCGGCAATTGATGCTTCTTTGTCAAGAAGGAATTCATTAAATCGTTCAATAATGCTAGTATAAACCTCATAAAGCACTGATACGCTTTTTACGAGAAGCACAATCACATTATCCCAGTAACCCTCTTGGCAGCCAAACCAGCCAACCTGGCTTATTTTTCTGATATAATCATATAGCTCCTTTTCTTTTTGAGCAGAAAGATTTTGTGTTTTTAAAAAAATCCTGCAATAAAGATACCCAAGTTTTGAAGTATTTAATACAGTGTAATATCCCTTTATAACTCCTTTTTTTTCCAGATTTTTAATGCGGTAATCAACTACTTGTTTAGACAAGCCAACTCTTTTTGCTATGCTTCCGAATGACTGTCTAGAATCAATGTCAAGCTCATATAATATGGATTTGTCTTTTTTATCAAGTTTTATTTCTATCATATTTGTCTTTAAGTACTTTTTATATTTATATTTTTCCTATTTGACAAAAAAAACAGTTTATAAATTATTAAACAAGTAGCTAATTCTAATTTCTACTTTAATGTAGTAAAATTAGTTTGAAATATCAGAATAAATATAAGAAAAAGGATTTTCAAAATGACTCTAATAGATTCACAAAAACCTATACCTTATGTAGGATTCCCAATTATTGCTGCATGTGGCTTTAATTGCATGTATTGCCTAGATGGAGGTGAAGCCTCAGTAAGTACTGTAAAAGTGCTTGATGTTGCAACACTTGAAGAAAGAGTAACGCAATGTATGGAAGCAGGAATAACACGATTTAGGATTACCGGAGGCGAGCCTTTACTTCATCCAAAGATTAAACAAATATTGGAATTTTTGTCTTTATTGCCGGATAATATTAAGAGAGATATCAACACAGCTGGTTATTGGATTACGAGAATGGCCAGAATTATCGAAGAACACTCCAAAGGTATAAAATATACAGTAAGCCTGGATTCACTTAATGAACATACTTTTAATTCAATATCTGGAACAGATAGATATTACAGAAGCACATTAGACGGCATTGAATTTCTAGCATCAAAAGGACTATTAACGCGATTAAATATGATGGCACTTCCCTGTAATGTTAATGAAGTAAATGCTATTATTGAATATTGCAGAACGTTAGGCTGTGGTTTAAAAATTTCTGAAACTGCACCTGTTTTAAAACCTAGAAAAGATTTTGAGTCACATTATCAATCTGTTGCTCCAATAGAAGAATCTCTGGCTCAAAGAGCTTCAAGAAATTATGTTTTGCCATATGCGCGGGATTTTGGAATACCAACAAGGGTTTATGAAGTTGATGGTGTTTCTGTCATTGTCAAAGGTGAGTCCAAAGGAGCTAGATTTAACATTGAAGGAGTTTGTGGTGCTTGTGATTATGCTCCTTGGAAATCAGGGTTATGCAGAGAAGGACTATATTTTATTAGCGCACTTGCAGATGGTGGTTTATCTGGCTGTAGATTTAATGGATGTTATATAGAACCTGCAGATTTTCCTGGTTCTCTTAGAAAAATGATAAACACTTTACAAAATACAACTTTAATGGAATTTATATAGTTTTTTTTATCGAAACCATTAAATACTTATGTTATTCTATTTTACTAATAAAAAAGGGGTAAATTATGGCAGATTATGACACTATATTCCAGATTGATACTCGTCCTACGATTGTTGATTTTCCGGACCAGAAAGACAGGACAGCAATTAATATTAGGTACCCTTTAATTAAGCCATATGCATATGCCCACATTTACTGGAACACAAAGGAAAATGAGCTGATTTATTCTATTGAGGAGCCGACGCTATCCCCTTCTGAAAAAGAGATACTGCGGCTTGTTTTACTTGCCCTTGAGGAAATGATTAATATAAGCTATTCAGGCACCTCAAAACTAAATATGGTTATTAATTATCTTGAAAAAAATGTCCAAGCAATTCTTATTGAGCTTGGAACAACTGTTTCAAAAGAGACTTATCTTAAGCTCATGTATTATATTTTCAGAAATTCTATCGGGTTAAACAGAATTGAGCCAGTGCTTAATGATTTTTATGTGGAAGATATTGAGTGCAATGGAATTAGCTTTCCGCTTTACATAGTTCACCGTAAATATGAAAACCTAAAATCAAATATTATTTATTCAGATATGCAGGAGCTTACTGACTTTGTTGAAAAGCTTGCCCAGAAAACAGGAAGATATGTTTCTTTTGCAAAGCCTCTTCTTGACGGAACGCTGCCTGACGGTAGCAGGATTAATGCGACGTATACTCAAGATATTACAACAAGAGGCCCAACATTTACAATAAGAAAATTCACTAAAGACCCTTTCACTCCAATACATCTGATAAACGCTAATACCGGAACACCTGAACTTTTTGCATACATTTGGCTTGCGATAGAGCATAAGAAAAATTTTATGATTGTTGGAGAAACAGCGTCAGGAAAAACAACTTTTCTAAACAGTATCCTTTCATTTATCCCACCTGAGGCAAGGGTCTGCTCAATAGAAGATACAAGAGAGCTTAACCTGTCGCATGATAACTGGATGCCGTCTGTTTCAAGAACAGGGTATGGAATACCAAACCTGCTTGGAAAAGAATATGGTGAAATAACTTTATTTGATTTACTAAGAGAAAGCTTTAGGCAAAATCCGGATTATGTAATTGTCGGAGAAATAAGAGGAAAAGAAGCCTATGTGCTTTTTCAGGGAATGGCATCAGGCCACGCTTCATTTGGAACTTTTCACGCAGGTTCAGTTGAGACTCTTGTTAGAAGGCTTGAAACTCCTCCTATTAACCTTTCATCAAGCCTGATTGAATCACTGGATGTTTGCTGCGTAATGACTCATATTAAGGAATATGATAAGAATTTCAGAAGGCTAAAGCAACTTGCTGAAATTCAAAGTAAGCTTAAAGAAATAGGAAAAGTAGAATATACCGTGCCTTTTGAATGGGATCCTGTAACTGACAAGCTTATGCAAAAACCTGAAATGAAGCTTCTTGATAAAATCAGTAAAAATACAGGAGTTCCTGTTGAAACCTTAAAAGAAGAGTTGCGCATAAGATCAGACCTTTTGCGAAAAATGGCGCTTCGCAAGATGTCGGACTTCAAGGAAATTAATGAGATAATTAAAAATTATTATCTTAATAAATTTAAGGTTCTTGAACAGTTCAACCTGAAATAAGTGTAATGTGTGTATCTTAAACAAATGAAAGAAATCGGGAAGATTGAAGAATTGCTAAGAAAGTTTTCTCTTCTTGGCGGCCTTTACGAAGAAATTATACTGTCAGATATTGCAACAGAAGAAGAATTAAATGTAACCAAACTAAAAGCTAAAGTTGCAAAAGAAGACATGCTTAAGCTTACACATAAATTAAATTCAGTTATTCTACGTGCAGAGGAGCGCCTAAAATGATTGATGAGACTAAACCTTGTTTAGCTGCACTGCATGAGATTCTTGATGAAATAAAAATTAATGATAATTTTAAAAAAGAGATGCTGTCAAATCTTGATACGCTTGAGCGGCAATACCAAAGAGGAGATTTTGATTATGCAAGGTATATAAAGGCAAAAGATGAGATTTTATCCGGAAAAAATAAAGATGATGCAATTATATATTACGATAGTTATATGTTTGGCTTGCTTAAAAAAATTGAGCAGCTCAACCAGGAACTTCTTCTTGCAGTATACAATGATAATTCGTATGAAGAACTAAAGATAAATAAGACTATTATGTATAAGGGAGTTAAAAAAGTAGTCAAGGTGCTGCCTCCAAGTAGCGCAGTTACTTTTATCGAAGAAGATGATTATAGCTCTCCTAAATCACATAAACACGCAATTCCTAAATCACTTTATGCAAGTTCTACTGACAGAAAAATATTGCAGAAAAAACCGGAAGATTTACCTCCTGCAGTAAAATATGAAAAGGACAGTAAGGATAATGATTTATCTAAGCAGACAGATATAATTCCTGAAGTGCCTGTGCCTTTTGAAAAAATAACAGAGCAAAAAACAGAGCTTGCGGATTATGATTACAGGAAATCCTCGCTTAAGCCTTATGAGGCTATTGCGCCTGCATATAACCAGGATTTTGATTTTGATATTCCTGCTCCTTTGCCTAAAGAAAGCTTATCGCTTCCACACCCTAAAAAACTCGGGCTAATCAAGAGCATTGTATATGCCTTCCAGGCAAAAGAAAAGCCGATTATAGATAGGATGCAGGGTGACTCCAATGTTGAACTTGGTGGAGTAATAAGCAAAAATATTTTTGAAGTTATGGCGCAGAATCCTGATGAAAAAGGCAATTTTTTATCTAGTGAAACAAAGCTTGCACCTTCCATTTTTTCATACAGCGGAAGTGAGGAAGTAAATCTCTCACTAAACGACGACATTAAAGAAGTCCTTGATCCATACCTTCTTGAAAAAGAGATTAAAGAGATTAAAAACCTAATTTCTATGAAGGACACTAAAGTGTATAAGCCCAGTTCAGTAGGCTACTACGCAAATATAACTGTAAGAAAACTAAGCATTTATTTTATTGAAAAATTTCCCAGTGTTTTTAAAAGCCTATATACTGCTATAAGGTATTCAAACATAAAAATCCTCTCAAATACTTATATTAACATTATGTTTTTACTCTCGATTCTTGGCTTTATAGTTTCAATTCCAATTTTTTCAATATTATTTACTCTTGGAGAAACAACTTCCATTATTCCTGTTATTTTTAAGACGCTTTTAGTATCTGTGCTTGTTTTTGTCGTGATATTTGGAATGATGTTTTATTACCCTTTTATGAGAATAAAGAACAGGAGAAGGTCAATAAACACAAACCTTCCATTTGCAATAGACCATATGTCTTCAGTTATTTCATCAGGTGTTCCTCCAAACACTATGTTTAAGCTTATTTCATCATCAAAAGAATATGGTGAAATTTCAGTTGAAATGGAGAAAATTTCAAATTATATTGAGCTTTTTGGCTATGATGCACTTACTGCTATCAGGGCAATTGCTATAAACACACCTTCGCCCCAGTTCAAGGATTTTTTGGACGGGTTTGTCTCTACAGTTGAAACTGGTGGTGACCTTAAAAATTACCTTGACCAAAAATCAAAAGAAGCAATGCTGCAATATCGGCTTGAGAGGCAAAAATATATTGAATCGCTGTCAACTTATTCAGATATTTATACTGGCGTTCTTATTGCTGCGCCACTGTTTTTTGTCACAGCGCTATCTCTTCTTAGCATGATTGGCGGATCTGTTACCGGAGGAATAGAGCCTTCTCTTATTATGACTGTAGGAACCTATGTTGCAATTCCCATGCTTAATGTTTTTTTCATTATTTTCCTTGAGATGAACCAGCCGGAAATCTAAAAATATATATATTATTCGTTAACACAATTTCTTATTTGCTTCATCCAAAAATATATAAACCTACTTGTAAAATAATAGAATATGTTTTACCAAGGAAAAAAAAACCTGCTGGAAAAAAAATTCAGCATTAAGGACTTGATTTTTTTTGGCCTGGGCAATATTCTTGGCCCGCAGATATTTTTGCTCCTGGCAGGGCTTGTTGCAATTACAGGAGTAACCGGAATTTTCAGCCTTTTATCATGCATGATTATTTGTTTTCTTATTGCGTTTGTTTATCTTGAGCTTTCAATGTCGATGCCGACAACGGGCTTTGTCATAGACAGCGTTACCGATGCATATGGCGAGTTTGTCTCTTTTATTGTTGCATGGTCACAGCTTTTTGGAAATATTGCATTTGTTTCGATATGCGCAATAGGTTTTGGCATGTTTTTAGGAAAGCCGCTGGTTGGGGCTGTGCTAATAATTGTTGTAGTAGCAATTATGTCGCTGCAGGGAATAACTGAGCTTGGGCGAGTCCAATCCCTTTTGCTTTATGCAATTCTTTTGTTTCTTGCCTTAATTATTGGATTTAACATGCCTTTTGTAGCAGTTCCTTCTTTTGACGGCATTTTTGGCGGGATTGGATCTTATACAAAAGTTCTCTTTGGCATTGGATTTTTTTTCCTTGCATTTACTGGATTTGAAGATGTGACAGCATACGCTGCTGAGACTAAAAGTATTAAAAGGCTGCCTCTTGCAATTTTTTCAGTAATTGGAATTATTTCTCTGCTATTTATCCTGATTTATTTTGTGATTATAGGGTTTTTAGGTAGCGGAAGCGAGCAATTATTTTCAAACCCGCTGATTTTTCTCTCTGAAAGAATCTTTGGAAAACATGCTGGTATTGTTTTTATTATAATCGGCCTTCTTGCATCATTTTCTTCTTTAATAGGCTCATTAAAGACATGCTCGAGGAATGTTTTTTCAATGTCTGAAAAAGGATTTTTACCAGCTCAATTTGCAAAGCTTAACAAAAAGGGAGTTCCTGCTTATGCTGTTTTTTTTGCATCAGTAATATCTGTTATAATTATTTTTTCAGGCACTCTGGAGTTAATAGTATATCTATCAAATTTTCTTTATTTTTTTATAACAATAATACTTGCTGCAACACTTATTAAATTACGGGAAAAAAGAAAGCTTCTTGCAAGGCCTTACAATGCGCCATTATTCCCCTATTTACAATATTTAACGATATGTGTCCTTATTATGCTTATGTTTTTCCTTGACTTAAAATCAATTGCCTTTGGCGTTATCTGGCTTTTTTTCGGGTTTGTAATATATATGCTAAGAATTGTTGGAGAGCATCGCTTAAAATTTGCATTATTTGGAGCAAATATGTTAACTACTTTTATTCTTGCTATTATTATTTATATATTTGAAGAAGTATTTCCTGAAGCTTTTAGTGCGGCAAAGTCTTTATTAATAATATCACTGCTTCTTTTCCTGGTGTTTACTTTTTTGCTTGGCCTTGAAGCATTTAACTTGTCCAGAAAGGGCAATGTACATAATCAGGCAGCAAATAAATAATGCTTTGCGAAACAAAAGAACTCTATTTATTACCTACTTTCCAATCAGAAGAATTCCTGCAACTATCTGAGTAACCCCAATTACAACAGCAGTTGAACTAATTGCAATAATTACATTTTGCTCTAAATTTAGGTGAAACACATTCATAAATGTAAAAACAGACACTAATAAGAACAGTACACCAAGGACAAACACAGCTCCCCCAACAGCTATTCCAAACATCTTCATTGAATGGACAAACTTAAATTCAGAAAGCCGAAGCTCCATGTCTTCAGCATCCCTTGCGATTCTAGTGACTATTTCTTTTAAATCATCAGGTATCTGCTGCTCAGGTGGTGCCATTATATACTTTTTGATGCACAGGGGTTTAATAAAGGTTACGGAATTTTATTTTTAAAGCTGCGATTTGCCGCAATTTTTATATTCTTATAGCTATTATTTCAGTGAAAGTGGTTGACTTATGCCAAACATTATTGTTTTAGATGCAGCGACAGTAAACAAGATTGCAGCAGGCGAGGTTATTGAGCGCCCCAAATCTGTTGTAAAAGAATTAATTGAAAATTCAATTGACAGCGGAGCCACAAAAATTTTTATTGAGGCAGTTGAAGGAGGAAAATCTTATATTAAGGTTAGCGATGATGGCTCCGGCATGGATGCAATCAATGCAAAACGAGCAGTACTGCCTCATGCGACAAGCAAGATAAGAAACGCTGAAGATCTATTTAACATCAATTCACTTGGATTTAGAGGAGAGGCTCTTGCAAGTATTGCAGCAGTTTCAAAATTAACTATTTCAACAAGAACAGAAGGTATTACTGAAGGAATTAAGTTAACTTATAAGGGTGGTGAGCTTATTTCAGAGCAAAAAATTGGAATGCCTCATGGGACAATAATTGAAGTAGCTGATCTTTTCTACAGCACTCCTGCAAGAAAAAAGTACTTAAAATCAATTGAAATAGAGCTTTCAAATATTATTGATGCAATAACCAAATATGCGCTAATCCATCCTGATATCCATTTTAAATTCATCCATAATAAAAAAGAAATAATAAATTGCCCAAAAACAACTAACACTATTGCAAATTTTTCTTATATTTTTGGTAAAAATGCAGCAAAAAATATGCTGATGGTTGACTTCACTAATGGCACTTATGAAATTTCAGGCCTTGTATCAAAGCCAAACGAGACAAGAGCTGATAAATCCGGCCAGATTATTTTTGTCAATAAGAGATTCATTAAAAATAAGGTAATATCAGATGCTGCAAATGAAGCATACCATTCGATGATGTTTACAGGAAGAAATGCTTTATTTGTTCTTAATATTATAATTGACCCAAAAAAAGTAGATGTCAATGTACATCCTGCAAAATATGAAGTCCGTTTTGACCGCGAGACTGAAATACATGAAGCTGTATTTAATGCAGTCAGGCAAACACTTGTTAAAAACTCACTTATCCCAGATATATCTGAAAAATCATATCAAAATGTTTTAGAAAAAGCACAGAATAAATATAAAATAAATGAATTAAAAAAAGATTATTTCACAGGTGATTCACAGAAAACATTTGCCAGCAGGGAAAATAATTCAATTGAATTGGATAAGCTTCCTTCAATGGTTTTACACGGCGTTGCTAATAAAACCTATATTCTCGCTGAAACCAAAGATGAGTTATTAATTATCGACCAGCATGCAGCAGCTGAACGGATACTCTATGAAAAATTCATGCAGCAATATATGAAAAAAGAGGTTTCATTACAGGAATTATTATCTCCTGTTATTATCCATATTGAGCCGGAAAAAATTCCAATTATTGAAGAAAACATATCATACTTATCTGAGCTTGGCTTTAATATTGAAGTTTTTGGAAGGCATGAAATCCTAGTTAGGACTATTCCATCATTACTTGGAAAAGGATGCCAGCAGGAAATAATTACTGATATTATCACTGAGCTTTTAATTAAAGAAAAGATTAAATCAATAGACTCTTTTAAAGAAGAAAAAATAATTTATATGTCATGCAGGGCAGCAATAAAAGCAGGAGATGAAATTACTCTCGCTGAAATAAAAGGCCATATATCAAAACTTGATTCAAAAGAAATTCCATATACCTGCCCGCACGGAAGGCCTGTGTTAATAAGATTTTCATTTAAAGAACTTGAAAAGATGTTTAAGAGGACAGGATAGAAAAATGCTAAAAAGATATCTAGAAATTATTTCATTGATTGGAATAATCTTTACAGGAAGTATAATTCAGATTAGCTATACTAAAATTCAAGAAAATGACAATAAAATACTTTTATTATTGATGAATATATCAATTAACAGAAATAAAAGAGAACATTTTGAGTTAAATCATATTGATATGGAAATTGCTCGTCTTGCTTTACCATTAGGTTTCAAGGTAAAAATTCCAGATAATTACTACAATTATTCGAACCAATACAAAGAAATTGTTGATTTGGAAGAGGCATTTAGAAATAATAAAATCGATGAAAATCAATATCTTATGAGTAAATCAGAATTTTATCAAACGAAATCCAATTACTTCAATTATCAAATAGAATTAGAACAAACAAAGTTAAATAAATTATTCTTAGATAAACCAAAAATAATCGGATTCGATGTTCAAAAAATAATATTCTGTTCGTATATTGTTTTTTATGTAAGCATAGCGATATTAGTATCTTTCAATTTAAAGAAACTAAAGAGAAAAACAACTTATCAAAAAAAATAATTTAATCTATTTATTTCAAAATAATTAAAACGCTTTATTAAATATACTCTAATACACCAAATCTTCATCCCTTAAAAAATCATCTTTAGTTGTTTTCTGGAATTTCCAATCGCCTTTTTTTATTCCAAGGTCAATTTCTTTTGCGTTTTTCATGGAGCTTGGCTTTAAGAAAACTGTCAGATTATTATGATGGTTAATTATGAGCTTTTTTTTTGCTCTTGATAATGCAACATAAAAAACACGAAGCTCTTCATCATACTTATCGTAATTATCATTTGCCTTTACGATCTCAAGAACAGGATGCTCACTTGCCATGCAAGGAAAACTTTGAGTATCTGCACCTGCCAGATATACAATGTCTGCCTCAAGCCCTTTTATTGCGTGGACTGTTGAGAGTGTTATCATATCATTATCCGGAGTTAACCCTTCTTTTGATATTTCAGTTGTCCGTTTAAGGTATTTGATTTCTGCCTGTAAAAGCAGCGGCTCGAAAACATCAAGCTGCTTATTTGTTCTTGCCAGTACAAATATTTCTGACCTTTGCGTGTCCTGGCTAAGAATGCTTTGGATAATAAATTTAAGCTCGCTTTCCTCATTGTCATGGCTAACTATCGCAACAGGATCCCCATTGTTATTCCTGGCTTTCAGGTCAGGCATTCTCATTGGCTTAATTACAGCATTTGCCATCTCAACAATATTGGATGTTGACCTATGGTTTTCAGTTAGCTGTAATATCTTGCAGTTTGGGTATTTTTCACTAAAACCTAATATATGGGATACTTTTGATCCGCGCCAGCCATAGATAGATTGCCTTGGGTCGCCAACTGCAAAAAAATTCTGCGGATTTAATATATCAAGAAGCTCAACCTGCATGTCATTTACATCCTGGTATTCATCGACGAGGATATGGCTATATATTGGTATTTTATCTTTATTTTTCCTAAAAAATTCTATTGTATGAAGTATCTGGTCAGAAAAATCCCGAAGGCATAAAGACTCTTTTTTATCTATTATTTTTTTTGCAAGTTCAGACACAAAATAAGAGAGCTCCTTATCACTGTAGCTTCTAATCAGGCTTATTAAATCTGCTGTCTTTATAGCATTATTTTTCTGGTAATCAAGAAGAGCATACATATCATACATGAATTTTAAAAAAAGAGTAACTTCATCTTCATTGCTCGCTTTTTTTTTAGTGAAGTAAATGTCAATTGCCTGCCTTGCAGAAAGATTCATTTCCCTTAGTGAGTCAAGAAGTATATTTTTTTGGGATTTGAAATCCATTACTTTTACTGGTTTTCCATATATTTCAGATTCATGTTTCCTTAGAATTTTCTCACAGAATGAATTGAATGTCTCAACATTTGCATAGCATCCTTCTTTAGCTAGCCGCTCTTTCATCTCATTACGCGCTTTTCTTGTAAAGGTTATTGCAAGGATATTTTCTTCAGGAACATTTCTGTATTTGGCAAGAAACTTTGCCCTTTGTGTTAAGACTCTTGTCTTTCCGCTGCCTGCGCCAGCTATGCAAAGAAGCCTTTCTCCTGTGTGTATTACGCACTTTTTTTGCTCGTCACTCATCCCTGACAATGCATCGCCAAGGCTTTCAAAAGTAGCAGCATCTTCTTTTGTTATTTTTTCAAAGCAGAAGTTTCCAACACATCCGTTTTTGATTCTTGAAACATCACTTGGGCTTCTTAATTCGTTTTTTCCTTTTTCAGTGAGCTTTAATGTCTTATAAAATGTCCCTGATTCCTTTGAATATTCAAGATAATTTTTAGCAATAAGAATATCAAGAAGCTCGAGCACATCTTCTTTTGAATAAAGCGTTAGTGAGCTAAAATATGCTTTTTTATTTAGCCGCAGCTTTTTTACCTGATTGTTTGCTTCTCCAGTTAAGACAGCAGCGACAAGCATTTTTCCGCAGCCAAACCTTAAGTCTTCAATCAGGCGAAGTATATTCACGTGCGGCTGAAATTTTAGCTTTTGCATTAATTATTAAGAAAAAAAATTCGTTTTTAAGGTTTGCTAAAGCATGTAATAAGCAAAAACTTTATTTAATTGATTAGATTTGTAAAACCTTATGTTTATGGAATTGTTTGCAAATAGGTTTCCTGAGATAGCAGAAAAGGAGACAAGATGCATTATGCTTCCAATAGGAGGAAAATTGCCAGCAGGAAGCTACTATTTTCCAGTAAGCTTTTGCAATGAAAAAAACTGCGATTGCAGAAGAGCTTTTATCAATGTCATTTATGAAGAAGAGCCAATTGCAACAATTGGGTTTGGGTGGGAAGATATCAAATTTTATGAAAAGTGGGCAGAAGATAAAAGCATGGCTAAGGATTTAAAAGGTCCAGTTCTTGAGTTCACCGGAATAAGAACAAAATACTCTGAGAAAGCATTGAGTCTTTTTAAGGAGGTTTTAATGAATGACAAAATATTTCTTGAAAGGCTACCAAAACATTACAAGATATTTAAAGAAAGCCTAAGTGAAAACGAAGAAGTAGACATTGAAAATTTATTAGATGATTTTAAGCCAAATGAGCACACAGTATTGAGCTTATGCAAAGAAAAAGGAACAGGCTTTGATGCAATCAATGATGATAATAGAGAGGCGTTTTTGCCAATTATTATGGCTGTTGAAGAGAGCATTTGGTCTTATTATAAGAAAAACAGCAAATTAAAAGACATTGAAGTGATTGAACTGCTCAAAAACTTAAGAGACAACATATTTTCTGAGAATGCTAAGTTTAATTCGCTTGAAAAAGAAATAATCACCAAAATAAAAATTCTGTTAAAATTGAACAACTTTGATAGAAGGGATATATCTTTGTCAATCTCATCTATTCTTAAATCATCTAAATTGCACAGATCAATAAGCGGAAGCAGGGGTTATTTGGATTTTATTTCAGGATTTTTTAATGAGATGGTAAAGTGAACTCTATAGAGAACTTTGCAAAAATCATGTTTTATAGCGTGCGCATAGATAATCGAAATTATTAATGCGCACGATATATTGGAGCGCAAATAAAAATTTCTACGAATATTACGTGCGCTCCCTATACATGAAGAGCAAAAGCTC
>JAZDLQ010000096.1:0-8249 GCA_043801855.1 archaeon
GCCAGAAAAGGTATATAAGCTGTGCTTAGTAGGTTATCACTTAAAAAACTGCAAGGCTTATCTTGACATAACTGAAGATGAGCTTCGTGAAGATGGGCCATGGAAGGTTGTTAGCACATCAATTCGCGATGTCATGGAGGAATGGCTTAAGGCACATCAGAATGCGTCTAGGAAAATTGAGGGAAGATTGATATTTTTTTAAATTCCTATATTTTATAACTGGAAGATTTAAATTAAATTTCTATCTCATTATGTTATGAAAACAGAAAGAATTTATAAGTTACTTTTAATTATAGTATTATTAACTGTTATCTCTTTTATAATGTTTGGATGTACTGAAATGAAAAATACAAGCGAATCTACAAATAATGATGATATAAAATTAAATAATGATATAAAATTAGAGACTGCAACTTTTGCAGGCGGTTGCTTCTGGTGCATGGAAAAAGCATTTCAGGAGCTTCCTGGGGTAACTGATGCAGTCAGCGGCTATACTGGAGGAGAATCACCTAATCCTTCTTATGAAAGCGTGTCATCTGGAAGATCTGGGCATTATGAAGCAGTGCAGGTTACTTTTGACTCTTCAATAATTAGCTACAATAAGCTTCTTGATTTTTATTGGAAAAATATTGACCCAACTGATGCAGGCGGTCAATTCAGCGATAAGGGTGCACAGTATAAAACTGCAATATTTTACCATAGTGAAACGCAAAAAAAAGAAGCTTTAAAATCATTAAAAAGTCTATCAGATTCAGGGCTTATTAATAACCCAATTGCAACAGTTGTTCTTCCTGCAAAACCTTTTTATCCTGCTGAAGAGTATCACCAGAATTATTATAAAAAAAACTCAATCAGGTATAGCATGTATGAGTTTGGCTCAGGCAGAAGTGAAAAGCTTAAATCAATCTGGAAAGAGCAAGATAAAGAAATTGACCTGAAAAAAAGCCTTACATCACTTCAGTATAAAGTAACGCAGCAGAGTGGGACTGAGCCTGCTTTCAATAATGAGTATTGGGATAACCATAAAGAAGGAATATATGCTGATGTTGTCTCTGGTGAGCCTTTGTTTTCTTCAAAAGATAAGTTTGATTCAGGAACAGGATGGCCAAGTTTTACAAAGCCTATCTTAAAAAATGAAGTTGTTGAAAAAAAAGATTCTTCACTAGTTGTTCCAAGAACTGAAGTTAGAAGCAAAACATCAGATTCTCATCTAGGCCATGTATTTAATGACGGTCCAAAAGAAGATGGAGGAATGAGGTATTGCATCAATTCAGCATCGCTGCGCTTTATTGCAAAAAAAAATTTGGAAAAAGAAGGTTATGGGAAATATCTGAAACTGTTTGAAGAATAATTTCAAGAATAATTTTTTGAACTATTTTTTTTAGAATTTTCTTTCTGACAAGTAATTCTTTACTTTCTTCTTAGTATTATAATCATATATTACATCAACTTTTTGCATTGTTTTTGGGTTAATCTCTGTCCAGTACATGCAAGTTGAATCTGACATTGGAGTTGGTGTAAAAAGCTGCACTGATTCGATGAAATTTAAGTCTTTTATTTTTTCTTTTAATATTTTTAATTCAGCAAAACTCTCGCCAGGATGGCCGACCATAAAGTAATATTTCAAAAACTGCTTTTTTTCCTTGTTTATGGAATTAAATAATCTGCTAAATTCATCAAACCTTGAATTATCTTTGTTCATTAATTTAGTTACTTTTTCTGAGAAATGCTCTGGAGCAATCTTTAAAGTTCCAGAGATATGATGTTTAGAGATTTCTTCAATGTATTTCCTGGATTCAACCACTAGGTCATATCTTATGCCGCTTCTTACAAATATTTTTTTAATTCCTGATATTGCCCTTGCTTTTTTCATGAGTGAAATAATTCTCGCATGGCTTTTATTTAGCTTATTGCATTTTATGCATTCATTCATACAATTTATTTCGCAGTCCATGCCATACATGTTTGCTGAAGGCCCTCCAAGGTCATCGATGTAGCCTTTGAAATCAGGATGTTTTGTTATCTTTTTTATTTCAGCTAGGATGCTTTCTTCACTTCTTGAAATAATCTTATCTCCCTGATGCAAGGCAATAGAGCAAAAGCTGCAGTTTCCGATGCAGCCTCTATGCGTGACAACTGAAAATTGCGCCATCTTTAGAAGAGAACCTTTGCTAAGGTTTCTTGAATAATTTAGGCTATATATCCAGTCAAGGTCTTTGGATGAATAGGCAGGAGATTCATATTGCAAAACATACTTGTTTGCGGTTTTCTGGGCAAGATTTATCCTGTTTGAGAGCATGATTTGCATTTTGCAGAATGCAAGCTTATCGCTTTTGGAATCTTCGTGTGACGGCAATAGTGTGAAGCCATCAGGCAAAATATCAGAAATTATGCATGTTCCTTTTACTCCATTAATTGACAAGTTATTTTTTATTCTTTCTGCAAGTTCAATTATCTGTAATTCAGCATTCCCATAAATTAAAATATCTGCCCTTGAATCAAAAAGAATGCTTCTTCGCAAATCATTGTCCCAGTAATCATAGTGTGTAAACCTTCGGAGTGACGATTCAATTCCTCCGATTATAATCTTTGACTCTTTAAAAAATTCCCTTATTTTGTTGCAGTAAAAAACTACTGCCCGGTCAGGCATTGAGTCTGTCACATTGAACTTATCTTCAATTCTTTTTTTCTTCAATGGCGTATAATTATTAAGCATTGAATCAATGCTTCCGGCAGTTACTCCAAAGAATAATTTCGGTTTTCCTAATCCAGTGAAATCTTCCTTATTCTTTGGAAGCTCTATTATTCCGATATTATAGCCTTTTGCATCGAGAACTCTTGCTATTACTCCAGCAGGTGAGAAAGGATGATCTTCATATTTCTCAGCAGTAATAATTATTATGTCAAAACCTGTTCCGCTTTTCGCAATCATGATATATGTAAAACCAAGCATTTAAAATAAAGTTATTGGTTTATATTAGATAAATGAACTATTTAAAGTACTGCAAAACCTGTAAAAATAACTGCTGCATATATCCTGATGAAACAGGGTTTATTTTCTGCGGGATAGAAGATGCTAAAATAATACATGAAAAGACAAAATTGCCTTATAATGAATTTTTGCTGTATACACCGCTTAAAAAAAAGACAATAAAACTGTGCAGTGAGTATCATGATAAGAATTCTGAAAGTTCATTAAGGATGAGGCTTCTTAAGGAAAATAAGCTACTCCGGATAAAGACAACAAATGACGGCAGATGCGTGTTTTTGGATTCTTCTGATAAATGCACTATCTATGAAAATCGGCCGCTGATATGCAAAATATATCCTTATTGGTTTAGGAAAAAAGGAACATCAATACAGATTGTGCCGCATGAGGAAGTTGTGACATGCAAAAGAGTAATTAAAGAAAAAATTGGCAATTCTGAAAAGAAAGAATTAATCTTCCTGGCAAAAAAAATAATTTTTGAAGCAGAAAATTACAGCAAAAATATAGGCATTTTTAGCAAAACTTTTATATACTAGTATACTATTTAATATATTGGCATGACAGATATCTGCGATTTTGCACCCTATCATTTTAACAGGATTATTAAGTATTCTGGGCTACTGGATTTTGATGACTTTTATAAATTCTGCCAGAGATGGATGAAAGAGAGAAATTGGGATTTTTATGAGCTAAAAGCAAAAGATAAACCACCATACCAGGTCTATAAATGGATTGCCAGAAAGAAAGTTAATTATTACGGAATGATTCAAATAAATATAGAAATTACATTGTGGGAATCAAAGGAAGTTGAAGCAATAGTTGACGGCAAGAAAAAAAAAATGATTGACACAAAAATGAAGTTCGACTTAAGCGGGGCGCAGATAACGGATTATGACGGTGATTTTGAGAAAAATGACTTTTTGAAAAAAGTTGAAAAATTCTTAAACAATTATGTGCTATACCACGAGAATCTGCTGCAATATTTTGATTACCTTGATTATTATCTACATGATTTTTTTACTGAAATTAAAAAATACTTAAAAATGGAGACTGCGTCAAACGCATACTAAAATGTCAGAGCTGGTATTTCCGGTAGTTGATGAAAGGCTTGAGTATTCAGGGCTCTTTTCAATGAAAGAGGTATTCAGAATTCTTGACAAATATTACAGGCAAAAAAGCTATGATAAAAAGATTATTTTTGATGAGGAATATAACACACCTACCGGAAAATATATACATGTGAAGTTCACACCATACAAAAAAGTCGATGATTATATTAGGATACAGCACCGTATTTGGATCTATGCCCATGACCTAATTGAAGTTGAAAAAGAGCTTGAAGGCCAAAAAATAAAGACAAACCAGGGAAAAATAACGCTTATTTTTGATTGCCAGATGATGACAGATTACAGGAACAACTGGGTTGTTATGGATAGAAAGCTTGGTGTTCCAAACCCGAATTATTTTCTAATCATGACTTTAATGGAAAAATTCATTTACGGAAAAAGGCTTAAGCATTGGGAAAACGTAGGCAGGCATACTTTGTTTGAGGCAAAAACAGAAATTGCAAGCTACCTGAACTTAAATAAGCTGATTTACTAGGTGCAAAAATGTGGGAAGATGGCTGGGACGAAGCGCAACAGATAGTATCTGGCATGAATGTAAATTATTCAGGCATATTTAGTTTCAATGAGCTTATTGGCATGATTGACCGTTTTTTCAAAAAAAAAGGATATGAGAGAATTACCCATGAGTTTAAGGAAACAGTATTTAAAACAGGTAAATCGGTAAGCTTTAGGATAAGGCCTTTTAAGGAAATTAAGGGAAAAAATGTCCGCAGGGAAATACAGCTTTGGTTAAACATCTCAGATTTAACTGAATTTACAAAAGATATTGATGGTGTCAAAGTAAAACTCAATAAAGGAAAAATTGACGCCAGAATTGATGCTCATCTCCTCTTTAATCTGAGGGGAAGGTGGGAATGCAGGGCAGAGTATATATTTATTAAAACACTGTTTGATAAGTTTTTAATGAAGCCTAGCGCAAAAGACTTTGCAGGTGACTTAAAAAAAGAAGCGTTTGAATTCAAATCTGAACTATCAAGTTTTTTAAACCTGAATAAATTTATTAACGCCTGAATTATTCTTGAAAAATGTTAAACTTGGTCATTAAAACCAAATGAAAAAAATAGGTATTCTAAGAATTTGTTTTCTTCTCTTACTAGGTATTCTTCTATTTGGCTGCGTCAAATCATATAAACAAAGAAGCTTTAACTATCCAACTGTAAATGTTCCTCTAAGAATTATTGCAGATGACAGCGTTAATCTAGTTGAGCTTACAGATTTTTTAGAGAAGTTGAATGTATACCTGCTAAAAAATATTAATGTGAAATTACGCATAGATAATCAAATTGTAATAAACAATCTTGAAAACTGCAGAGATGAAGCAGCCAAGCATATTAAAAATGAAATAAATCTTATGCTTACACTTTGCTTTGCGCCTGATAAAAATAATAAAGGATTCATGGGGCCGCCTCTTTATTTAATAGGCATAGATACAACACCAAAGGCAACTGAAAAGAGAGATTCTGAAAAAATTGATTATAATTGGAACTCACCTATTTACGCTGTTCAAACTACTGCACATGAAATAGCTCATTTTCTTGGCGCTAGAGACTTATACTGGTATGATCTAGAAAATAATCAAGAATATAACGCTCCAAAAATTGATAATAGTGATGATGACTTATTTTATCAGAAAAACTATGTTAATAGTTTATATATAATACATGGCTTTGAAATTATTAAGTATAATTTATTAATGACTTCAAGCAATAGGCCTGATGCGCAAAAGACACTTTTTCCAAAAAAAATTTTTTACCCAAAGAGCAGAGCTCCTGTTGCTTTTGAAGTTTTTTTGCCAAAAGTATTTACTGAATGTGATATTTTATCCAGCATTCGTAATTACAATACTTTTAACAGTAAAATAAGTTTAAAAAAAGTGCCATATGAAAAATTGGATATGCCTTCTCAAAAACCATCTCTGAAGAATGACGGATTAAGACTAGTGATAGATTACGAGAATTTAAAAGTTAATGTTGTTGATAATGATTTTGATTTGTTATTGATACAATGCAGCAATAAAAAATATTGGATTAACTCTCTTTTAATTGACGAATGCTATCTTGCAATTCCGCAAGCTGTAAATAGGTTATGTTATCTTAAGTGCACAGTTCCTGATAACTGGTGCAATTTTGAAAAAGCAGTAGAAAAGCCTGTAAGTAAATCAGATTCTTCTGGCACAGAAAACTCTGTTGTAAACCAAGCTACTAATATATGATGATTTATTAGAGTTCCTGAGATTTTTTAAATAAGTTTATATATTTACTAATTGTCTATTAAATAGTATTTTATGGAGGAATAAAAATGCACAATAATATTATTTTAGATAAATCCGATGTGAAATCAGTGCTGGAGAAATACCCTTCTATGATTAGAGAAGCAATCTCTCTTGGCAAAGACGTTTCAATTCCTGGTGGCATTAAAAACATATTTATTACTGGCATGGGCGGAAGCGCATTTCCCGGTGACTTGCTTAAGTGTGCAATCAAAGAATTAAATATTCCAATTTTTGTTAACAAGGGGTATAACCTTCCAAAGCATGCAGATTCGCAAAGTCTTGTCTTTGCAGTATCATATTCAGGAAACACTGAAGAGACTATTTCATCATATAGGGATGCCCTGCGAAAAAAAGCAATTGTTGTTGCAATATCATCAGGCGGAAAGCTTGAGGAGCTTTCAATAATTAATAAAAATATTCACATTAAGGTACCGGGAGGATTTCAGCCAAGGCTCTCAACTCCATATTTATTTGTCCCTATGGTTAATGTCTTGTTTAAGGCAGGCTTAATAAAAGATTATAGTATAGTTCTTGAAACAACAATAAACGTGCTAAATAACGGGCAGGCAGCTGAAAAAGCAAGGAATATTGCATCAAGGCTAAAAGGAAAAATTCCGCTAATATATTCCTCTGATGAGTTTTTTGCTGTTGCAGAAAAGTGGAAATGCGATATTAACGAAAATTCAAAAGTTCCTGCGTTTTACAATGTTTTTCCTGAATTTAACCATAACGAAATATGCAGCTATTTGAATCCAATCGGCAATTTTTTTGTTATTTTCATTAAAGATGAATCTGATAGTGATAGAGTAAAAAAAAGATTTGCAATAGTAAAGCGGCTTATAACAAAAAGGGGAATTGATGTAATCGAACTGTCACTTTCAGGAGAGCATGTGCTAACACGGATTTTAACTGGAATCTATATTGGGCTATGGGTTTCTTATTATCTTGCGCTTGAATATCATCAGGATCCAACTCCTGTTGCAATAATTGAAGAACTGAAAAAAGAACTTGAGAAATGAAAAATAACTGGTTTGCATTTAGAAAAATATATCTATTTCTTGCATTTATTCTCTTTTTGTCTTTTGGGCTAAGTATATTTTTCTATCGAAATATGCCTGATTTGGTTGCAACACACTGGGATCAAGAAGGGGCAGTTAATGGATATATGCAAAAAAGTATTGGCGTTTTTTTTATGCCCTTTTTGCTTTTCATTCTTGCAGTTGTTTTGCTTGCAGTCCCAAGGTTTGACCCTCTAAAAAAAAACATAGAAAAATTTGAAAAGCAATATAATTCTTTTTTAGCGGTCTTATTTTTGTTCATGCTTGTTATTCACGTGCATACTATTATGTGGAATATCGGCTTTAAAATCAACACAAATATTATTATTTCCGCAAGCTTTTTTCCTTTGTTTTATGCAATTGGCTTTCTATGCGAGAATTCAAAGCGCAACTGGTCGATTGGTGTACGCACATCATGGACTCTGAGCAGCGATGTTGTCTGGGATAAAACAAACAAGCTTGCTGGAAAGATGTTTAAGGCATCAGGAATATTATCGCTAATCGGCATTATTTTTTCTGATTATTCTATTTATTTTATGCTTGCCCCGATTATTTTTAGCAGCATTTTTGTTTCAATATATTCTTATGTAATTTTTAAAAAGAGCCAAAAACAAAAGCAGTGAAGCTGTATTTCAATAGAGGCAGCAAAGCTTGTGAATATCGTAATACTTCAGTATCCTGAAGTGTTACATGCTATTTGTTTCAAACCATCAAGTAAATTACAGTTATTCAACCTTAATGTTTGAATAACTGAAAGAAGCATTGCCATTGTATGTGCTCCTGAAGTGCTTCTTGAACCAAAG
>JAZDLQ010000097.1:0-2322 GCA_043801855.1 archaeon
AGAGAATTGCAGCAACTATCTTGCAATAATCAACATTATTATTGAATTATAAGTAAATATAATGTATTAAATTAGCTTTAGCTATAATTTTTTATTGATTAACAATAATCTTTCATTCATTGATGTTAGTTCAAACAACTGAAAAATCCGTAAAATATTTATACTCTTATCTATAAAGATAATATAATAATAGTTTTATGGGGGTAATAAAATGGATAAACATATTGAAGAAGGAAAAACTATGGCAATTATAGCTTATATTACATGGATTGGCTTACTAATTGCATTCATTATGAATAACGAGAAGAAAAATACATTTGCAAAATATCACATCAGGCAATCGCTTCTTTTGGTTCTTGCAGGGCTTGCACTTGGTTGTGTGATGATAATTCCTATTCTTGGATGGCTTGTTGGCTTTGCCGGCGGAATATTCCTGTTAGTATTATGGATAATGGGTTTAATAGCAGCAATCAACGGCCAGGAAAAAGAAGTCCCAGTTCTTGGCAAATTTGCGCAGGAATGGTTTAAGGGTCTTTAAGGTTTTTTTTAATTTTTTTTTACTAAATTTTAATTCTATTTGGATTATTTTTTTAATCAGGTTTAAATATAAGCTAGTTTAAATTTGGCAAATGGCTTATATTACTCAGGACAGCATGTTTGCACGCTATCTCGATGTTGTGCAATTAAATACAAGCTTACAAATATTCAATATACTACATGTACTAAGCACACATAGAGAAGGTCAAGTAGATGTGCCTGAACTCACTCTTTCTGAAATATACTCAAAGCTAAAACTAGATAGGGGAACAATACACAAGCAATTGAAAAGACTAGAAGCTTTAGGGATATTAGGACATGGATATAGAAAATGGGTATATGAACGTATGCTTGCCCCTACTTGGGGAATCTCACCAGAATATAGTGCATTATGTCTGCATGTAAAAGCAACTTTAGAAGGCATATGCAGTGAAATAAATGTTGAGAAATTATTCTGCGCAACAAATTCAAAAGGAATTCGGCCAAGCTATGTTGTTGCCGAGATAATTTTAACGCTATATAATCAGCAAAACATAACAGTAAGAGAATTTGATAATTTATTGTTAGGTAAATCTGGTAATCAAGGATTCAAATACAAAGGCAAATCATTAGGTGAATCTACGCTTGACAATCATAGGATTTTACTTGGGGATTTAGATATAATTGAACATAATGATATAAGAGAAAAAGAAATAACGTATTCCCTAACAAAAAACGGATTGGATTTTAGCCGATATGCACCATCAGATAGAAAAGGTACAAAGTTAACAGATTTTAGTCGTAAATATGCAACAGTAGTATATAATTTCCTTAGAGATTATAGAGGTACTCAAAGATGTACTGCTGAATTTATAACCAAAGAATTAGAAGGCAAATTAAGGCCAGATAATATAAAAGAGGGACTTAAGATTTTAGTAGACTGTAAAGCTATACAAATGCAAAGGTCAAGCGCTTGGTATGAACCAATAAAACTAACTGAAAAAGGCAGAAAAATTGGTGAATTTTTAGATAGTGTTTATCATTCATTAAGTCAGTAAAACTCAACTTCTCCATCAAGATATATTCCCTGATGCAATTCAACTGGCCTCCAGTCATCAACAACTAACTCTGCGTTAAGCCAATCTGCTAATTCCTTAGGATTGCCTATTGTTGCAGATAGCTCAATTGTTTGCACATTCTTTACATATACCTAATTCAAAAATTCCTTTTTTTAATTTTTTTCTTAAAGATTTCCACTCAGCTTTATCCCACACATCTATAATGTTATCACTTGTTGCATTACCAAACCTTTTTTTACCAAGATAATCATTGCCGCACAAAATAATATTTCCTAAAACATCTATTGTTAATGTATGAGTTTCTGCTATGCAATAAGACATTTTTCTTCTTTTTTCCGGCTCAATAGAAACAAGTCCGCCTCTGTTAGTTAGTGTTGTTAATTCTTGCCTATATTCAAAATATTTTTTATAATTAGGATGTTCATCTAAAAAGGTTAGTACTCTGGCTAACTCAATTGATATTTTTCCATCGGTGTTGTGATTCGAAACAATAATTCTATCTAATCCATGGCTTATTAGAGCGACAAGTCTATCAGGCGTTAAATAATCTCCATTATAGCTACTGACATAAATATTTATACAAATTAAGCTTAAATCTTTTTGTTCTATAGAAGGTAGTAACCTTATTTTTGAACTCACTAAAGGTAGAATAGTAAACAGCACCTTGAATAATTTGTTTACCCTGATGCCATGTTTCTTCCATAGGATTAAGTTCGGGGTGTCCTGA
>JAZDLQ010000013.1:0-44100 GCA_043801855.1 archaeon
CACAAACCATCTTTTTTGGATATCATCCAAAATGCAATCCAAAAAAATATTCAACTTGTAATTCATTATTGTGATGCGGTTCACAAACATTCATCTAGAATTATTACGCCTAAAAAAGTAATTTTTTCAGAATATGATAACTCTGTAATAATAGAATCTTTCTGTCACCTCAGAAATGAAAATAGAACTTTTTACCTTGATAGGATTAGAGATGCGGCTGTTTACAATCCACAGGGATTCTGTTTATGAGTTACCTCATTACAGATGGTATCGAAATCCTGTTAAATCAATACCTGACCAGAATGCAATCATTGAAAAAAATGTGCCAACTATTCCTTTATCTTTTGTAGTTACTGGATATTTTACGCAAAGGCTTAATAGCAGATATATAAGAGGGGAAAAGCTTTTGCATGGTGTAAAATTTAACACAGGACAGCAACAAGACCAGAAGATTTATTTGCCGCTTGTTTTGCCTTATAAAAAAACTGCCGATAATAAAGCACCTACTTCCAGAGAAGAAATCCTCTCTGAAAAGATAATCACTGAAAGGCTTTACGATAAAATAGAGGATATATGCATTAGGATATATGAGAGAGCTAACAAGCTATGCAATACAAAGGGATTAATTGTAGCTGAAGCAAATTTTGAATTTGGAATTGTTGGAGAAGAGTTATTTATTGTTGGAGAACTTCTAACACCGCAGACAGCTGATTTTTGGACAAAAGACAAATACCTTCATCTTTTCAAGAGAGGATTAGAACAGGAGCGGCCCCATCATAAGGCATTATTCAACGCGGGAATTGATATTACTGAACCGAAATTTATCGATGATGACTTAAAGATTGACATTGCAAAAGACTTCATTAATTTCTACTCACTTATCACAGATAAAGAATTTTTTTTAGAAAATTACAATGTTTTGGAGCGATTGAAAAAGAATATTGCAGGTTCAGGTTTTTTTTCTTCCTAATATTAATAAATTATTGCGACAAGCACTCTTTTTATCTGGGAAAACCGCACTTTTCCTGGATCTTCTCTTGGGTTATTATCGCCTTTCATTGTTGCATACCATCCCTTATCGTCAAATCCTATATTAATTATCCTGTGGATTATTGTTCCGTCAGCGTAATCTGATTTATAGGAAACAATATCGCCAACTTTTATTTCGCCAGGAGAGGATGGTATAATCTCAATTGCATTTGCTCCCTCGTCAATAAGCGGGTCCATTGAGTTGGTATCTGTAAAACTTGCCCATTCAGCATCTTTTATATCTATAATTATCCTTTCATCTGAAACATGTATCTGATTTTCCTTGACCCAATCAGAGGGTGAACTTTTTTCTTCATTTGCAAAACCTAGCAAAGACAAAATCTTGCTGTTTTTTTCAGTGTCAGATAATTCCTCCTGGGATCTGCTGCTTCTTTCACCTAATGAATAAGTTACATAAGTTGTGACTGGGCCACTGCCAGTGCTATTATGCGCAGCATACTCAATAAAACAAAGAGTCGAAACTATCCCAAGCAGGAAAGCTGACACAACAACCAAAGCATAAGTTGGTTTCATTTAACTACTAGATAGTAGCACTAGTATATAAATATTGTGTTTTTTAGTACTCAAAAGTGGTATCTATAAAAGTATAAGGATAAAAAGAAAAAAATACTTACTTAAGCCTTAAAGCTTCTAAATTTCTCGGACAGCTAGTTTCAACCCTCATAAGCTTGTGGAGAGAGCTTGCAAGGTCAAGGCATCTTGAGCTTTCGCCGTGGTTGATTATCACTTTCTTTGGCTTTGGCTGCAATTTATGCACAAAATTTATCAGCTCTTTTCGGTCAGAATGATCTGAAAGTTCCAGCTTGTGCACTTCAAGCCTTAGCTGCAGCATTTCCTGTTTCATGCCATATTTGAACATTATTTCTTTTTCCCCTCGCTGAATTCTTCTCCCAAGGGAGCCTTCACCCTGATAGCAGGTGAAAACAAGTGAGTTAAGGGGATTATCTCCTATTGCCTTTAAATATTCAACTGAAGGGCCTCCGACAAGCATTCCTGATGTTGCAAGAATAATGCAAGGTTTTGTCTCTTCGATAACTATCTTTCTTTCTTTTCCTGAAGCAACTCGCTTAAACATACTGGATAAAAAAGGATTGTTATCCTTATGGAATATCTGTTTTCTTATGTTTGCATTTAAGAATTCAGGATATGCTGTATGAATAGTTGTTATATCCCATACTAATCCATCGATATAGACATCAACTTTTTCAATCTGTTTGTTTCTATGGAGCTCTTCAAGAAGAATCATTATATCCTGGGCTCTACCTGATCCGAGAACAGGAATCAGAACTTTTCCTTTACGATTGATTGTGCTGATTATTATTTGCTTAAGATACTCAAAGGTTTCTTCTTTTGAAGGTAAAATATTGTCCTTTGCACCGTACGTTGACTCAATAATCAATGTTTCAAGCCTGGGAAAAATTGTTGATGCAGGGCTTAAAAGTACAGACTTATTATATTTCATATCTGCTGTATACAATATATTATGCAGCCCGTTTCCGACGTGCAGATGCACCATTGCACTTCCCAAAATATGCCCTGCGTTGTAAAAAGTGATTCTTACATCAGGCGTGATATCAGTGACTTCTTCAAACTCAAGAGTAACTGTATGCTTAACTGTTTCTTTAATCTCATCACTTGTATAAAGAGGCTCTTTTCCTTCGTTTGCCGCAATTTTGACTAAATCAAGCTGCAAAAGCGACATGACATCTCTTGTTGGTGCTGTACAATACACAGGTCCTCTGTATCCGAACTTGAAAAGATATGGCAAGAATCCAGAGTGATCAAGATGCGAATGTGAAATAATTACAGCATCAAGTTCCTGGATATTGAATTCTGGCGCTTCAAGAAGTGGATATGGATGGTCATCTGATGCAATATCAAGGCCGCAATCAATGAGAATCCTGCTTTCAGGTGTCTGCAGCAAAAGTGAGCTTCTGCCAACCTGCCTTGCGCCGCCAAGAAAAGATATTCTTACCCATTCTTCCTTTTTTTGCCTTTGCCAGCCAGCATAAATTCTTTCACCTACCTTATTTAGGAATTTTCTCCTGTAATCTGAATTCTGGTATAGAACAGCTCTTATTCCTTCAATAATCTGTGAGCGCAGAGCAGGAGTTCTTCTGATAATTGGAACCCAAAGAGTTTTTTCCCTTATTGCCTTTAGGTTTTCTCCCTGCTTGCCTATTGCAACACCAGGCTTATCTGCCTCTAGTATTACAATGGATCTTTGCGGATCAAAAATTACATTATCCATTCCTGCATCTTCAGGAATCAGCTTTTTGATTTCTTTTTCAGCCTTTTCAATATCAAGGCATATGCTTGGATCAGGCCGCAGCTCAATCCTTTTTTTTATTTTGTCGACTATTCCTTTAATCATTCCTTCGTTATCAAGAAAGAATTTTTTGTCTTTTGTGTAAAGAACTATGTTTGCCCCTTCGAATACTGCATCACTTATCTTGTCTCTTGGAAGGTCTTTTAGAATCTCTGATAATATTTCTATCATTTACTTAATTCCTCTCTTTAGTTTTTTAAAATATTTCCTTTTCTTTTCGGAAAAAATGAGTTTAAATTATTTGCTTATGCTAAATAAAAATTTTAAAAAAAAATTAATTTTTAACATTTATTTGTTTTGTAAGAATTTTTTGGATGCCTGATTTGTCAACCAAAACAACGTCTATTCCTTCGCCTGATGCGCTGTCTCTTTGCATTGCGGCGCTTATTGCTTTTACTGCCATAGTAACAGCATCATCTTTACTTATGTCTTTTTTGTAAGAAGATTCAAAAATACCGTATGCAAACATGCTTCCTGAGCCTGATGAAACAAAATCATCAATGTCTGATACAGATCCATCCGGATAGATCTCAAACAAATGGTTTCCTGTATCGTCTTTTCCAGCCAAAAGGAAATGGACAACTCCAGGTATCATTGAATAATTCCTGATTGTTGAATAAACAAGCCCAGCAGTCAAATTTGCAGCTTCTTTAATGCTTACCTGCCTTCCTGTTCTTATATCTTTTAATGAGAGCTCTGCTCGCACAAGCTTAACCATAAGCTGGATGTCTGAAACGCTTCCTGCTGTTGTGATTGCAAGATAATCATTTATTTTAACGACTTTTTCAACATTTTTGCTTGCTATAAAATTGCCGGCTGTGGCCCTTTTGTCTGCTGCAAGAATGATACAGTCTTTTGCAACGATTCCGATTGTAGTTGTACCTGTCTTCAATATATTCTTATCATCCATGGCAATAACCTCATGTTTTGTTCCACTTAAATTTTAGAAATATTAATATCATAGAAAACATGTTTTCTTTATAAAATTTATGGTAGAAAAGTTTATTAATAGCTCTATTTTTCAAGGAAAATTATGGCTAGAAACGGGGGGAAAGTTTTGCATAATAAGGCAGTATATAATACAGGAAAAAAGCCGCATCCTGCTTCAGCGCATAAGATTTCTAAGCCATTTTTCAATGCTAATTTTACAGATTCACTAAAAAAATTATATTTATCTCATTTTAATAAGCTAGTAGCTTTCTTGGTTGTTCTTGTTTTTTTTTCAATTGGAAGCATCGCTTATAATTATATTAAAACAGGAGATTTCGTGCAAAAAGATGTTTCGCTTAGCGGTGGAATTTCAATTACAGTCCATACAGATAAAGATATAGATGCAGCTGAATTGGATAAAGAATTGGCTGCAAAATTTCCTGATAGTTCAATAAATGTCAGGTCTTTGCAGGTCTCAGGAAAATTGCGTGGGATTACGATTGAAGACTCAAACCCAAATGATGAGAAAGAAATAATTTCCTTAATCGAAGGGAAAGCTGGAAAGCTAAATAAAGATAATATTTCTGTTGAAACAATGGGAAGCTCTCTTGGAAGAAGCTTTTTTACAGAGATGTTTATAGCAGTATTTTTCTCATTCATATGCATGGGCTTAGTATTCCAGTTTTATTTCAGGAACCTATTTGCAACTAGTGCTGCTTTATTGTCAGCATTTCTTGATATATTTATCACGCTTGGAATTATTGTGTTGCTTGGTGTAAAATTAACATCTGGCGGAATTGCCTCATTTCTTATGTTAATTGGCTATTCGATTGATACTTCCATATTAATATCAACAAAGATGATTAAGGAGAAGCGTGATGATGTCAACGAAGGATTATTTTCAGCAATGAGCACTGGACTTACGATGAGTGCTGCAGGAATCGCTGCTATGGGCATTTCATACTTTCTTTCGAATAACTATGTGCTTAAGCAAATCATGCTAATATTGGTTGTTGGCCTGGTTATTGACCTTATTACAACATGGGTTGGAAATGTTGCAATCCTTAGATTATATTTAAACAAGAGAAAAAACCAGTCAAAATGAATAAGCTAAAAAAAATATTTTCAAATGTAAGAATCTGGATTTACCTATTCTTTTTTGTACTAATGATTGTTTCAATAAGCCCAATACCATGGCATGAGGGTGCAACAATTAGGACAATTACAACAAATAGCTCAGCTTTTAATGCAGGAATGGCAAGCGCAAAGCCAAACCAGCCTCCTATGAGCAGGGAGACAATAATAAAAATAAATGAAATTCCAATAAAAAACGAGATAGATTTACAAAATGCGCTTCTTGAAATAGAGCCTAATTCAACAGTATTTATTGAGACATTAACCAGAAGAAACCTGATTTTTTCTGATAAGAAAAATTACATTCTTGAAGCAAGGCCGAAAATAAAGGTTATAACTCTTAATGAAACTTATATTAAAACTTTTACAGAAGAACTATTTGATCCTTTAACAAATAGGACAGCGAATTTTACAAAATCAGTTCGCCTGAATAAGACACGCGAGGAAGTACTTGGAATTGAAGATCTTGGAATCAAGGCGTATTCGGCGCCAAAGACAAACATCAAGCTTGGGCTTGATTTGCAGGGCGGAACAAGAGTTGTTCTGCAGCCAGAAGAAAAAGTCACTCCTGAAGATGTTGACACTCTTATTGAGAGCATGAGCCAGAGGCTTAACTTGTATGGCCTTAGCGATGTAATAATAAGAAGTGCTGGAGACTTATCAGGCAGCCAGTTTATAGTTGTTGAAATAGCTGGCGCTAATGAAGAAGAAGTAAGAGAGCTTCTTGCAAAACAGGGAAAATTTGAAGCAAAGATTGGAAATGACACTGTATTTCTTGGTGGAAAAGATATTACCTATGTTTGCAGGAGCGCACAGTGCTCGGGAATTGATCCTATGTATGGATGTAGCCAGTCTTCAAATGGTGGTTATGCATGCAGATTTAGATTTTCAATAAGCTTAAACCCTGATGCTGCAAAAAAACAGGCTATGCTAACAGAAAAACTGGACTCTATTTTTGATGAATCAGGACAAGAATATCTTTCGCAGGATTTATCTCTTTATCTTGATGATTCTCTTGTAGATACACTAAGGATTTCATCTGAATTAAAGGGGCAGGAAGCAACTGACATTGCAATATCTGGTTCAGGAGTTGGAGCTGATATGTCTGTGGCAAGAACTGATGCACTAAAAAACATGAAAAAGCTCCAGACTGTGCTTATTACAGGAAGCCTGCCTGTCAAATTAAACATTATTAAGACAGATTCCATTTCACCTTCGCTTGGAACAGAGTTTTTAGCTAATGCACTATTAATTGGACTGCTTTCAATGGCAGCGGTGTCTCTTATAGTATATCTTAGGTACAGAAAAATTAAGGTTTCTATTCCTATAATTGTTGTGATTACTTCTGAAATAATACTTATTTTAGGAGTATCAGCAATAATGGGCCAAAACCTTGATATTGCAAGCATTGCAGGAATAATTGTTGCAATTGGAACTGGAGTTAATGATCAGATTATTATTACTGATGAAACACTTAGAAAAGAAAAAGACTCATATTCAAATTGGAAAGAGAAATTCAAAAGAGCATTTTTTATTGTAATGGCAGCTTATTTCGCAACAACAGCATCAATGCTTCCATTATTATTTGCTGGTGCTGGTCTATTGCGAGGATTTGCAATAACAACAATAATCGGAGTTACAAACGGCGTTTTAATAACAAGGCCTGCATTTTCTGAAATGATTAAAATACTTCTTGAAGACGAGGAGTAGGATTTTTACCACCTAGGCTTGAAGATCTTCTTCAGAAAAATGTTTAAGAATATAATTCGCAGTTTGTGTTGAATTATGGATTTTAGCATACTCAACAACAGCAAGTTCCTTTAGAGTTCTCGCAAGATGTACTCTATCAAGACCTGGTTTTCGCAGTCCTAGTTGTTTTCTTAAGTCAAAAGCAAAATCCGCAATATTATCTCCCACAACATGATAAACATGGATATTTGCTTCTCCTATAAATTGCAACAATCCTTCTAAATTTTTAAATCCTAGTGGTTTTCCATAAACTGGATTAATTACTAACTTTGGAACCATCGCTGTTGCACCAAGATACTCTCCCAAATATGTTGGAGAATATTGAGGTATAAGAGAATTAGCCATTTGATCTAAATTAGCTCTTCCTTGTGGAAATGCTGTCATGTAAATCTGGTCCATTTTTTAGTGGTTAAATATTTTTAATTATAAATATATCGGTGGCAAAATTCTTCTGCCATAACTTCTGCGCTTACACGACAATGTGCGTGTGCTTGACTTCCCCAAGAGGCTAACCTATATTACTTGGATTTTTTACAATTATGGACTATAAAAAAACTATTCACTCTTTATTAATAACTAAAGTTTTTATAGTTCTTGTTTTTTAAGTATTTTATGCTTGAGATTCTAAAAGATATAAGAGATATTAAGCGCTTCAATCATATCGTTTCTGTATTTGCAAAAAACGGTTTTGGAAAAATTATTCATCATATTGATTCTTCTGAAAAAATAATTGACAAGGCAAGCCTCAAAGAAATTAAGCCGCACATAGAAAAACATGATTTTTTCTCGCCGAAAAGCCTGAAAGACTCTTTTGAAGAGCTGGGCGGCGCATTCATTAAGCTGGGACAGCTCCTGTCACTAAGAGAAGATTTAATCCCAAAAGAATATGCTGAAGAATTGAGAGTTCTGCAGGACAATGTTGCTCCCTTTTCCTATTCAGAGGCAAAAAAAATAATTGAAGCAGAGCTTCATGCAAGCCTTGAAGATCTCTTTTTATATTTTGAAAAAAAGCCGCTCGCAGCTGCATCAATTGGCCAGGTGCATCTTGCAGAATTAAAAAATAATAAAAGAGTAGTTGTAAAGGTACAGCGCCCAGGCATTTATGACGAATTCCAAAGCGATATTGATATTTTATACTTCATATCAGAAATGATTGAAAAATATATTACTTCTTCAGTTGTATCTCCAACCCTTATTGTCAAGGAATTTGAGGAATACACTAAAAAAGAGCTTGATTACACCTATGAAGCAAAAAACATTGATATTTTCCATAAGAATTCATTAGACCAGGCCGATGTTGTAATGCCAAGTGTTTACTGGGATTATGTAACATCAAAAGTCTTAGTTATGGATTATATTAACGGAGTTAAGTTAAAAGATGCCATGAATTCAAAAGAACTTGACCGTAAAAATGCAGCAAAAAAGTATGTGAATGCAATATACAAGCAGGTTTTTTATGATGGGCTTTTCCACGCTGATCCTCACCCCGGAAATGTTATTATTGTTAATAGAGAAAAAATTGCATTTATTGACTTTGGGATTGTAGGATATCTTGATCCTGATTTAAGGGATAATTTAATTGACTTATTTTATTCTCTCATAAAGCGAAATTCAGCAGGCATTGCTGATTCTATTGTCAGAATAGGCATGGCAAAACACGGAGTTAATAAAAAGAAGCTTGCGTCAGATATACATCAGACGTTTTCAAATTATTACGGGATACCGCTTCGCGAGCTTAAAATCTCATCTGCATTTAAAGATATTATACATGTTTCAGAGAAACACCATATTAAGCTTCCAACTTCTCTAATGCTTCTTTCAAAATGCACTTTAACAACTGAATCTGTTGTAGGAATGCTTGATCCATCATTTAATCCTCTCGAAAGTGCAAAACCGTTTATCGAAGAGCTTATTAAAAAGAAATATTCTCCTAAAAATATTGCTCTTGATATAAAGAATCATGCAATAAAGCTAAAAAACTTTATCCTGCGTATGCCTGACTTAAGCGATGAGATAACAAGCGGCCTTGAGCGTGGCGAATATGCCCTTGAAGTACTGCATCGTGATATGAACGAGATGACTGTTGAACTTGACAGGTCATCAAACCGTATCGCAATGTCATTATTGATTACAGCGCTTCTGATAGCTTCATCCTTAGCGATTAACCTTCCTGAGCCAAAAATACTAGGAATACCGCTCGTGCCATTTATTGGATATTGCATTGCTTTTCTTCTTTGCCTGATGCTCTTATTTTCTATTCACGGCGAAAAAAAAGTAAAATTTAAAAAGTAAAAAGCCTATTAAAAAATTAATCTTTGTGAGGTTATTAAAAATGAAAGAAAAACTAAAAAAATTATTCATGCTTGGAGTTGGAGTAACAATAGGCGGCCTGGATGCTGCAAACAAAAAAAAGGCCAAAGCAATAGTTGATGAATTTGTAGAAAACGGAGAGCTTACAATTAAAGAGGGAGAGTTGCTATTTAAGGAATTAGTTGCTGAATCTGGTAAGATTGAAACTAGAGTTAAAGCAAAGCTTGTAAAAATAAGGGAACAGGCAAAGGCTGAACTTAAAAAGAAGAAAAGGTAGATTGTATATTATTTTTTATACTTCTTTTTATCTTGGTTTTGTTAATTCTGGTAATCCCTACGAATAAGATTTAAATATAAAGCATTTTAAATAATTATTCTATGACAATAGAAGAGATACTTGTGTATCCTAAACAGGAACTCAAAAGAGTATTTGATACTAAAGGAAGAGTGGTTATTCCTCCTAATTATTTAACCATTTTTCAAAACAGAAGAAAACTTTTACCTGATTATCTTGTTGAAAAAGGAGTTCTTAAAGAGGATAACGGAAGATATTTTTATAATAGTGGTTATGTTGGCAATAAAGTTGGCGATGAAGTTATTCTGTCACCAAGAATTTATGTAAGAATTGTTGAAGAAACATTAGAATGTAGGTTGCTGGAAGATATTATGTTAGACAATTTAGCTCTAGATGATTTTATGCCTCTGGAATATGATAAAAAACATGGAATGTCTGTACCTGATGAATTACGGGATATGTTGAATCTTAATGCAGCTGCAATTAGTAGGGGGCAATATCAAGCAGTTATTCAAGGACAAGGAAGTAAATTTTACATCTCTTTTAAATCAAAAAGCTAATTCTCTATAATCCTCAAGTACAATCACGTCAAGCTCTTCAATATTCCTGCATATATGCAGTCTTCCCTTGCCTATTTCTGCTATTTCTTTGGCAAGCTCTTTTCCTTTTTCAGTTAGGTTTATCCCGACAACTGAAATTGTTATTCCGATATTGCTTGCAGCACTTGCTGCTTCCAGCGCTTCTTTTGCAGGGTCGTCGCCAACAGTTGGCATTGCATCAGTTATTAGTATCAAATGTTTTGTCGTGTTTGTTTTAGTGAAAAGGTGGATTGACTCAAGGATTGCTTTTGTTAAATTCGTTTCTTTAGCAGCTCTTGCTCTGGTTAGCTTTTCTGCCAGGTAGAAAAAATCATCAATAGGAGGAATCCTTTCAATCAAATCTGTCCTGAATAAGACAAGGCCTACTTTATCTTTATTTGATAAAGCATGGTGGATAAGCGCTATTCCTCCTTTTTTTGCCATATCAAGCTTTTCTCCTTTCATAGAACCAGATGAATCAACTGCGTAAATGATATTTATCTTGCCTTTTTTCTTTCTTCTTGCGGCAATTAAGTCTTCTTTAATTATTTCAGTATGTTTCCTAATGATTGCAAGTTTGCTTGATTTTTTAAATGATATATCCTTATAGCGATTATCTGAACTGAATCTGTCATAGTCTGACGCTTCACCAACATCTGATTTTTTCTTTAGGTATTTCTCGCCAAATCCCTTTGCTTTTAGGCTTTTTAGTTCTTCTGTGTAAAGCGATAGTGTGCTTAATTTATAGCCTTTTTCTGTGATATCACTATCTTCATCGATTAATTTATCCTCTTTTAGTTCTTCGTATTTATCTTTGAGGATTTTCTTAAGCTCTCTTTGGAATTCAGGTATAGAAATATTTTTTTTTAATTCCTCGGCAGAAAAACCCGTCAGTTTTCGTAGAAGGCTTTTGCCGTAAATCCTCTCTGCGTTTTTATAATCCTTTACTAAAGACTCAAATGCAAGGTCAGGAGTAAAATTAACTCCCTGATTAATCATATCATTAATTAGCCTGCCATTCTCAATCTCTGATTTATCGTTTGGTGCAATAGAATTAAGGGTTTTATCTCCGCTGCCCGGCTTATCCTTATAATCCGGCTCTTCTTGTGTTGATGTTTGTTTTGTTTTTTCGTTTTCTGACAAATCAGGGAATATCACCTGAATCCGATATCCTGTTTTCAGACATGAATTTTTTTAGCTCTTTTTTTAACAGGTCCTGTGTTGTCTGTGTGTATCTAACTGATGGTTTTAAGCTTATCCTATGGCCAAGGACAGAATAGATTGCTTTTTCAATATCTCTAAAGTTTACTTTATTCCTCTTGTCAAGAATAGCATTTCCTTGCGCTCGTTCATAAAGCCCGATGCTTGCCCTGACACTAGGTTTTTTCTCGAGGTCTTTATTAACGCGCAGCTCATGGATAAATTTGACCATCAATGACAAAAGAGAGTCGCTGAATTCAACCGCTTCTTTTCCTTTTTTTATTATTATCTCTTTTTCTGTTGCAATTTCTTTAGGATAATCCATGTAAATAAGGTCAAACCTGTCTAGGAAAACATCTGATAATGGCTCAGTTGATGTATCACCCGGATTCATTGTCCCGATAAAAATAAAGTCAGATTTGAGTTCAACATCATAAGAAGATATTGTTGCTTTCTTTTCTTCAAGCACCTGTAGAAGCGCATTCTGGAGCTTTTCAGAGCATCTGTTTAGTTCATCAAAAAAAAGTATTTTGCCGTTTGCCTTGAATATCTTGCCTGGTGTGAATGACTGTATGTCAAGAGGGCCGAATTTCATAGCTTTTATCGGGTCAATATCGCCAATCAAATCCTCAGCGCTAAGATCAGGCGAGCCCTGGATTCTTAAAAATCTCTCAGCTCCTTTTATCTTAATTTTTTTTACTTCTTTTTTTGAGAGGCAGTCAGGGCAACTGGGAGAATCAGGGTTGCACTTATACGGGCAGTTATTGACAACTAGCTCTGATAACAGGCCAGTTACGCTCTTAGCGAGTGTAGTTTTGCCGCAGCCAGGAGGGCCGACAAGTATGACATGCCGCTCCATTAACAGTGCTGATTTTAACTCACTCTTAATCTCATTTTGTCCGAGTACATCTGTAAAGTCATTTTCAAGAATATTTTTCTTTAGGTCTTCAAACATAACATAAAAAAATTGCTTATTCTTTAAAAAGGTTTAGCCTAATTTAATTGACAAGTAAATCCAGGTACCTTCCAGCCCTGCCACTCAAAATGCATCGGATCCCTGCTGTCAAAATCTCCGCCCCACTGGAAGCCTTCTGCTTTCCATGCATTTACAAAGCAAACAGGCATGTCAGTTATAAAATCATTAGAACCTTTACAATAATGTTTCTTATCTGCAACACCGCAGCGTGGATTATAAACAGGATTTATATCTATGGCAATTCCAAAAGAATGCCAGGAAAGAGGGCCAGTTGCGCCAGCAGGATCACTTGGTTTTTTAATTCTTCTCCAGTTTATAGTGCCAGTTCCATCTACGCCTAAAATCTTGTTCATGTCATAATTAAGCCCATAATTACTTTTTAAATTTTCGAGCCTTACAGCAACTCTCCTAAATGCAGGCGCAGCGCATTTATGGACATTTACTTCTTTGTTGAGAATTGTAACTTTTTCCGCATTATTCCATACCTGGCCTGAATTTTGTCCAAATAAGTTCATTAATTCGTTATCTGTTGCTGATTGATAATTAACCAACGGCTGTGGTCCTGGTTTTTGTGCGCAATCTCCTGTTCCTGTTAGAGGCACAGCGCCAGTCCAGTACATATTTGTACCATATTCAACTCCTGTTGAGGGAGTAATGGCCTGCGGTTCATTATAAAATTCAATGCCTTCACAGGTGTCAGGAACAACTGGTGCATCAGCAGTGCTTTTAAAAATAAACGCCCAATATAGCATTAGGTTTCCTGCAGTATATGCTTCATTTACTTTATCAATGTTCCAATCTGGATTTGCTTTTTTTATCAAACCGCCATTTTCTATTTTTCCATCCTTGTTAAAAGTTAAGCTTTCAGTTACATGCTGCCAAGTTGCATCATTTATGCTAGACAATCCTTTTTCAGTTTTAATTACATTCAATAATTCTTTAGCCGTGTATTGTCCTCCATTATATGCAACGCCTAAAAAATTCCAGAAGCTTGGTTTATCTCTTGACAATCCCAATCCCTCTAGATAGTTAATGTCATTTTTTAGAGTTGAAATTCCCGGTATTACCTGGTCTTTAACGCTTCCTAATCTGAATTTATCAATATCACATTCACTGTTATCAGAGCAGGCTGTCTCTTTAACGCCCATAAGTCCGCAGTAATCATTATCATTGCATAGTTCACCCTGTGAAGGAAAGCTTATGCCTTTTGATTCAAAGGCAATTGTTGCAAGGACTATTTCATACGGTACATTAGTTCCAGTTATTTCTTCTTTTATTATTTCATCGTATTTTTTTTCCTGACCAGTTTTTTCATTATCTCGATCTGACGATGCTTTAAGGTTACTATAAAATTTTTCTTCTGTTAATCCTTTAGTATCTATATATTTTAATGCAGGTAGAGCTGAAGAATCAAATTCACCTATTTTACCTTCAAACTTTACCTCATCCTGGCCCTCAAAACCATATCTTGAATAAAGCAGGATGAATGTGTCACTTCCATCTATAACTGCTCTGGGGCAGCACATCACTTCATTAGTTGTTGTTAAGTAATGTTGTATACTTTGGCAGTAATGGTCTCCTTCTTCAATACGTAATCTTGTAAGTTTTTTTCCGTCAAGAGATTCCATACCCGGGAGAAAAGAAGGTGTTACTGATTGTTTTGGTAGGCAAGAAAAAGTTCCATCACCAAGTGCTTTTACTTCACTGCCATCTTCGCATTTGTATCCGCATTGCTCTGGTGTGTGACAAGCATCGATCTGGCTGACGCCATATATTCCGCTGGCTGCCTTCTCAAGTCTTGGATAAACCTGATGAAGAAAGCAATTTGCCAGGTCATTAGTCTCTTTATCCTTAGGAACCTGTATTGGTTTGTTATCACTTCCTCCGCAATTATACAATGCATATATACTAAAATGATTTGTAAATGCCATATATGTATCAGTTGAAGGCTCAAAAAATGTGGGAAGCGAATATGAATGCCCATTTTTTAAATATATTATCTTGTTATTCTCTGGCATTGCTTCCCTTTTTTCAGAAAATATCACTTGTATGTCTTTGCTAAAATAAACATCTTCCGGAAAGATTTTGTACTGGGTTTCTCCTATCATTTGAGGAAGCTCTGCTTGCTCAACATTGATAAAAAGTTCAAGATTAACTACCGGTCCTTCGCTAAACATTATCTGGGCTCCTCTTGGTATAATTATGGTTAGTTTCTGGTCAGCTGAATTAATTACAGTATCATCAATGACATAGCCTTCCTCGTCTGTTTTTACTTCATATGATAGAGCAAGCGGAAGTAAAAAGCTGAACCTGTCAAAATTAGTTTTTGATGAACCTTCAGTGCGCAGGCTTACAGGCATAAGAAGGTCCACTGCAACAGTCTTATCGTTAAGAGTAACTGTTGGAATAATTCTTGCACTATCTGTCGGAAGCTCAAGCCGGAATCCTCCTGCCTGATTTTCCGGAGCATATTCCCTTACGCAGTCAGAAACAAGATTTTTTTGAATATAATTCTTTATTAAGATATTATCTCTTAAGCCTTCTACATATATTGCTTTTTCAACAGTCCTCTTTAGGCACATATCAATATAAAAATATGCTCTTTCCTTATCTGACTCAAGGTTGACTGAGCTGGCATCAATGATGACAACCTCATCTTTTTTTGTACTAAATCTTGTGCTTAATATTAAGGCAGCAGCAATGACCAATCCAATAATTATAATAAGAGTAATTTGTGATTTTTTTTTCATCTTACTAGTATAATTATTCTCCTTTATATATTTTCTCGTGGCATATTATAGTAATACTCTCTATAATAATGAAATTACTGCGCCAGCAATTAACGGCATAACTAAATTATCATCAATCTTAAGATATTTTAATTCAATAGATTCTATTACCATAGCGACGGATGCCGCGCAAAATGCTATTTTGAAATTGATAAAAAAGCCGGCGGCAATAGTTGCCACAATTATTCCTGCAACTGTCCCTTCCAGAAGCTTAACTTTACTAATCGGTGTTTTTGTCTTTCCGAAGTACCTGCCGACAATATGGCTGACAGAATCTCCGAATGTTAAAATAAGAATAGATGCAGACGCAGTCTTTAAATCAAAAAGAATGAGAGAAAAAAAGCATCCTGCAATGAAAAAAAAAGCGCCTTTTCCGGGAAAAGTGTTTATATCTTCATTCTTATCTAGTTCAGACAGTAAAGCGCTGATTAATGGAATTTTAATTTTTCTGCACATTATACTTACTAGCAAACCAGCTGCCAACAGAATGCCTAAAGATAATAAAACTAAATTAATGCTAAAAAGATTAGATAATATAACTATTTTTGTACCAGCTACTATATGGAATGCTTTTCGTTTAATTACTTTTTTTTGAATCTGCTTTCCGGCAATATTTATCATATTTTACACACTTGTTATGCGATAAAGTTAGGTTACATAATAATGTTTATAAATACTTCCAATTTTCAGGAATAGAGAATTAGTTTTATAAACAAATCACAAACATTACAATCACAAACAATTATCCAAACATTTACAATCACAATGCCGTGATGGCACCCCGAGCGCTTTACAAGCCCTCGGAGCAAACACCAATGGGAACATAAACTTCGTTTAGTTCCCAAGAAACAGCTAATAAATGGTGGACATCACAATCACATCACAGTAACAATGCCGTGATGGCACAATCGTGGGAGCTTTTTTGCAAAAACCTCGGAAAAACATCACCAGTGCCATGCAAACTTCGTTTGATGGCACGTCAAAACAGAACAAATCACAAATATTACAATCACAATGCCGTGATGGCACAACCTGGCTACTGCGTCAGCCTTGAGAGCTGATGACCGCAAGGTCGTCCCGGAGCTTTTTAGGAAAAACCTCGAAAATCATAGATTTTCGGAGCACCGAAAACTCGTTAAGTTTTCGTGTGCCTCGGAAAAACATAATAAGGAGGGCATTAACTTCGTTAAGCCCTCCGATGAACCAAAGAGGCCTAAATTGCGGGGAATTCAAACCTTTGTGGTTAGGCAATTAACAAGTTGGCTAACCCGGTGAAAGTCCGGGTCACGGCGCTTTTTTTTTATTTTTTTCATCGGACTATTTCATGAAACATTATTAACTAGAATCTAGATATATATATTAAAAAACAATAATCAAAGAAAAGTCCGATTTAATTTACTAATGGATTGACATTGAGTTATAACGCTCTTTTTTTTTAATAATAACAAAAAAGAACAATTAATGCTTTTCCATCCGCCAACATCCTACTTTAATCCTCACTATTTTTTTAGTGTGAAAAGCCATTGTTTTTTTTAGAGGAAAGTCAAATTCAAAGTAATGGGTTATGTTAAATGAATGCTCATATGATAGTTTGCTAATGAAACTTATTGATTCAGTCTTATGCAATGAATATATTACTCGCGCAGTTTTATATGCATTTTCCAGAAAAACCCTGTCAGCATGGCTTTTCTGAACTCCGAATGGCGGGTTTTGGAATACCGCGTCTGTCTTCACATTTATTTTGCTGATATCTTCGTTTACAATCTCATAACCTTTACTTATACCTAGTGCGCCTAGATTTTTTTTTAGCATCACAAGTGCATTTTCATCTTTATCCACAAAAATAACTTTTTTTGCACCAAGAAGCATGCAACCAATGCCAAGTATACCTGTGCCGCAGCCAAAGTCCGCTATTGTTTTTCCTGCAATATCGCCATTAAGCTTTGCAAACCAAAGCATTTCACCTGCAACTTCTGAATCTGTCGGATATTGTTCAAGGGAGGGATTTGGTTTTGCGAATACAGAAAGATGGGATAATTGCACAGATAGGCTTTTTTTTGAATTAATTTCCATATTTGCAGGAATTGTATGTTCAAATATATAAAAATATTTAAATAACAACATGCAAAAGTAGTGTTCTAGGGTGATTTACAATAGCTAGGATATTTGATCTATTCAGAAAAAGCAGGAAAGCGACTCCTTCAATAGAAGCTAACCTGAAAAGTTCTTTTGACAGGATTAAGCATGAATTTCTTGACCACCTTGATGCTATTAATGAAAACACCAATGAGATTGCAGCCAATTATGAGTATTTGTGCCAACTTGAGTCTAAAATGGATAAGCTAAATGAAAAATTGGATGAAGTTATTATGTTTATGTCAACAATCCAGGGAAAAACAGTTAACAGAGAGGCTTTTAAAAATATTTGCCTTAATTCTAGAGAACAGGAAATATTTCTATTACTTTATGCAAGAAACGGGGATTTAATTGATTCTAAAGAGATTGCAAGGCAGCTTGGCTTAACACAGGAGAAAGTTGAACAATATCTGTCTGATATGCTGGTGCGAGGAATTCCATTTGTTAAAAAATATATTGAAGGAAAAGTGTATTATGTCCTTGATTATGAGTTTCGCAATTTGCAGGCCAAAGAAAATCTGATTAAAATAAGCGAAAGCATCGCTAGGGAGATGCAGCGCAACAAGATAATATAATAATTTTTTTTACCTAAATCAAAATTTATATAAACCTCATCTTTTTTAAGGAATATATATGAATATTTTAGGTTATATTATTGAGATTACTAATCCGCTGGGCTTTTTTACTTTTTTTTCAATAGCAATACTATTGCTTTTATATTTCCTTAAGCCAAAGCCTTTTAAAAAAGTTATACCTTCTCTTATTTTTCTTGAAACCCAAAAGAAAAAAAGCACTTTTTCTTCATTCTTTCACCGATTCACTAAAGACTGGCTGATGCTATTGCAACTTATGATACTATTAATGCTCTGCTTTTCATGCCTTAAAATGTTTACTTATCTGAATATCTATGTCAGAAGCGGTGAAGTTGTGTGTGTAATTGATGCATCTGCAAGCTCAAAAGTAATTGAAGAAGGAAAAACAAGATTTGAGAAGTCAGTCAAGGCATGCGAAAACAGCCTGGGAGATAAAAATTCAATCATATTGGTTAAAGGCGTGCCAAACCTTCTTGCTAAGCAAGTTAGCTATCTGAATGCAAAAAGACTGCTTGGAACAGTGAAGTCTACAGACTCGCTTAGCCCAATTTGGGAAGGAATGCTTATGGCTGCGGATACAGCATCAACTAGCCAGGCAAAAATAGTTGTTGCGAGTGATTTTCTGGATACTTCAGGAAAAGATACTCTTGTTGCAAGAGATATACTTGCTTCAAAGGGCTTTATTGTGCATCTTGTCAATGTTGCATCTGAAAAGAAAAACCTTGGAATAATCAATTATGAAAGGATTAATGGCACACATGTATCAATAGAGGTTAAGAATTATAACAAGGAACCTGAGACTGTTTCACTTTCTGATATCAGTGGAAAAAAAGAAATAGCAGGCGGCTCGATAGGTGTTTTTGAAACCAGGATAAAAGAAGGGCTAAACACATTTAACATTGAGAACAAAGATGATTTTGAAGTGGATAACAAAATTGTAATTAATTATCCTCAAGATGAAAAAACAAAAGTGCTTATCATTACAAATAAGAAAAACACATATGTACAAAAAGTTTTAACGTCAATCAGCTCTATAAAAACTGATTTTGCCGAACCGCCTATTGTACCTTCTCTTGATTACGATATAATAGTAATAGATTCAGTAAATAAAAACCAGCTTATTTCAGGCATGATAGATAATATAAGGGAACAGGTCGTTAAAGGGTCATCAGTAATCATAGTTCCGCAGGATGATTTGGCCCAGATAGACTTCAAGGGCTTATTGCCAGTGTCAATCACAAATCACGATAAGTCAAGCGTTCCGATTATCAATACAAAACAGGTTGAGGAGTTTACAGATATTAATTTCGGGCAGTCTCTTGAATATTTTGATGCGGTATTAGTAAATAATAACAGCATTATTATTGCTGAAACTATAGGGAAATCTCCTATTATAACTCAAAGCACTCTTGGTGAAGGAAAAATTATTTATTACGGGATTTTTGATTCTTCAAATAATTTCAGGCTTTCGACGGATTATCCTGTGTTTTGGTTTGAAATAGTACGAAAGCTCTCAAAGAGGGATGAGTTTTCGAATCTCAACAGAAAAATAGGGGATATAATCTATGCTGACGGCTCAGATATTGTCTCACCTAATGGCAAAAAATCAACTGATTATATCAAAGCAGAGGAAACAGGAGTTTACAAGGCAGGTGAGCGGGAAATAGCTGTTAACCTGTTGAATCCTGCAGAATCAAGAATCAGCTTTTCATCTGATGATAAGGTTACTTTTGAGTCATCTGTAGAGCAAAAGAAAACGTCTGAATATGTTGACCTCACATCTTACTTCGTCTATGCAGCAATATTTTTTTTGTTTATTGAAATGATTTATATAAAAATAAGAGGAGAGATCTAAAAAATGGTTTTTCGCTATGGTGCATATGCGCTGGAAAATCCTGAAATGCTCCTTTTATTTATCCCGTTAGTGCTTATTATGTTTATTTTCTTTAAAATAAGGATTTTTCGGAGAAGTGAGGTAATAAAAAAAAGCAAGGCGCTAAAGGGATTTATCTTTTTTACAAATCTTCTAATTATTGGTGCATTATGCATTGCATTAAGCGTGCCGATAATTGAAGAGCCAATTACTAACGATGGTGTTCTGGGGATAAAAGTTATTATCGATAATACAAGTTCGATGCAGATTTATGATGAGGGTGAGATTACACAGGTAATAAATGACCTGAGGAAAACAGGATCTCTTATGGATATTTCATATATTAATACCAAAGAATCATCTGACCTTGGAGATGAGATTTTAAAAAAACTGGAGCCCGGGAAGCCAATCCTGTTTATAACAGACGGAAATTCTAATTCAGGAACAAGCCTTTCTGATATAGGGCTTCTTGCATCAGGATTAAACTCAAAGATATTTGGGCTTGATTTAAAGCCCAATAAAAAAGATTTTTCAGTTGCAATAGATGGGCCTTCAAAAGTTATCTCAAATGTTGATTCTTCTTTTGATATAATAGTAAATAAAATCGGAACAGAAGGTAAAGCTCAGCTAAAAGTGTACGCAGATGACACTGTAGTCTACGATGATGCTACTGATGCCGGAACATTAAGGCTAAATTTCTCTTTTTCAGAAGGAGAGCATAGCATTGTTGCTGTTATTGATGAGGAAGATTATTTTAAAAAAAATAATATCTATTACCATAGCGTATATGTAATCAAGAAGCCAAAGATTCTGATTGTTGAAAAAACAAGGTCAAAACTGACTGATATGCTTGCAAGGATATATGATATAACAAGCTTTACAAGCGTTCCTGAACAGCTTGATGACTATTATGCAGTCATCCTCCATGATATTCCTGCTATAAGCATAAGCAGCAAACAGATGGATATACTTACTGATTACCTCAATAATGAGAATGGGCTTTTTGTTGTCGGAGGTAAGAACTCCCTTGATTTCGGCGACTATAATGCCTCTGAAATCTCACAGGTAATTCCAGTTGGTATAGGAACACCCAAGAAAAAAAAGGATGTCGTAAATATTGTCATTGCACTTGATACTGGAGTATACGGCGCCGGCATTATTAATACAACCGGTTCTTCATCCGGAGTTACTTTTTTTGATGTTGAAAAAGCTCTTGCCGCTGAAGTTATTAAGTCAATTTCTCTTTCAAGTAAGGTTGCAGTGATTGAATCAAACAGCAACCCAACAATAGTCTCAAAACTTTCTGAACTTGGACCAAAAAGAGATGAGCTTATCGATACAATTTCAAAATTAAAAGTGCATGATGTTACAAGAATAACTGACAGTATTCTTGTCGCGCAAAAAATGCTTAGGCTAGAGCGCGGAAGTAAAAACCTGATTTTGTTGACAGACGGGCAGCCTTCAAGGGATTATACAACCGGAGAAATAAACCGAAACACAATCACTTCAAGGCAGATACTAAAAAACGTAGAGTCACTTTTTTCAGATGGTGTAAAAGTTTTTGTTGTTGGAGTAGGTCAAGAAGCTGATCCAGTATTCCTTAATCAGATTGCAGAAGCAGGCGGCGGCCGTTATTTTCAGACAGATCAGACTAACAAACTAAATATCTTTTTTGGAGACCAGAATGAAATAGCAACAGATAAACTGACAGTATTTATTTATGACACAAACCATTTTATCACAAAAGAAAGCACGCCTGAAGCCAGGGTCCTTGGGTTCAATTCGATATACCAAAAAGACAGTGCACAGCTTCTTGCGACAACAACTGCCGGCGATCCGCTTCTTGTTATCGGAAGATACGGACTATCAAGAGTTGCTGTCCTTGGAACTGACCCGGAAATATGGTCTCCGGAGCTATTGAAAAAAGAGTATTCAGCCCTTATTACTAGAACTGTTGGCTGGGCAGTAGAAGATCCCGAAAGAAAGGAACGAACAATTATATTATCAAGTGATTTAATAGCAAATGAAAGCTCTGAAATAATTGTCAAATCAGAACTTATGCCGCAATCTCCTGAATTATCATTTACAGAGACAAAAAAAGGTGTGTTCAGCGCGTTTTATTTCCCTACTATTACAGGCAATGTAAAGCTTCTTAACAGGACTTTTAGCGTCAATTACAATTCTGAATACAGTGAACTTGGAATGAACAAAAAGTTTTTGGATATGGCAAGTGTAAGTGGAGGAAAAATGCTTGAAAATGATCCATCAGTAATTTTTGATGAAATAAAGAGCAGCACAAATTCAGAAACTATAAAAACAACTGGCTTATCTTTTGTTTTTGTTGTATTTAGCATTGTTTTATATTTGCTGCAGGCAATATTTAGGAAGGTTTATGAGATTAAACTAGCGAGGTCGCTTTAAAAAAATGGGGTTTGTACGAAAGACTACAACATTATTTCTTATGTTCTTATTGACAGTATCACTTGTTGTTTTTGGCCTGTCTACATTATATTACCAAAAATCATTATCCCGGCTTATATCTGATATTTCAGTCAAGAATGACCATATCAAAGCCCTTGACTATGTTTATAATAGCCTTACTGAAAATCACACCAAACTGACAAATGAATACATGCTTAAGGTCCAAAGAGAGCAGGAGCTTAGCGGAGAATACCTTGATGTTAAATCCTTAAAAGAGGATGCTGAAAAAAATAGAGACCTGTTTTCTCTTGATTTAAATAAGACAAGAAAAGAATTAAGCAGCGCAAATTCCGAAATAACACGCCTGGAAGATAGAGTCTTTTTTCTTGAGGAAGAAGCAGCGATTCTGGAAGATAAGGCCGATAATCTATCATTAAGCCTTGCAGATGTTATTGAGGATGCAGAGGATATTTGCGACGAGATTAAAGGCGTATTCAACCTGACAGAATGCAAGAAATACTAATAAAATAATTAAAAAATGAAACTAGTCAAAGATATGTTTAATGAGCTTATTGTATCTTCTGTGCTCCTGCAATTAATGGATGCTTTCTTTTCAGGCATGATGTTTTTTGCAATAGGTATTTTTATTCTGTCATTTTTAGGCGGCTTTCCTTTATATTATTCAGCAATTCCTGCGCTCCCTTTTTTCGTGTTTAGCTTTTTTAAGAAATTAAAAGTTAATAAAATAATCAAGCTTGAAGATAATTACCCGCAGCTACGAGAAAAGCTGCGAACATCAAAGGATTATCGTGATAAGGAAAATACTGTTGTTTCTGTCTTGCATACAGAGGTCTTAAATCTTGTAAATAAGGCTGATATCAATGCATTACTTGACAAGAAGATGTTAGCTATTAAAATAGGTTTAATATCTTTCTTTTTTTTCATGACTTTATTTATTACTTCAGTCGGCTTTAATGCTTACGATCTTTCCAAGATGTTTTCAAAAACTCCTATTAGCCTTGATGCAATTAGAGCAAGGACAAATAATTTTATGGGAAAAGATCCTGACCTTTCTATGACACAGGACCTGTTAAAAGAGGGAAGTATGGCGCAGCTTGGAGATAAAGAGCTTAATCTGAGTCTTGATGTTTTTGACACTGAAGTTGATATTACTCAAATAGAAAAGCCAAAGAAAAATGATTTTGGCGAGTCTTTTCCTGATGAAGCAGAGGATTCAGGCCAGGAGATTTACAATGAGGAAATTACTGAGGAGCACAAAGAAGTAATTAAGAATTATTTTGATAAAATCAAAGGGTGAATGAAATTGAAAGATGTTAAAGAAATGCTTGATTCCGTATTTAGCGAGATGAAAAAAGTTGTGATTGGCCAGGAAGATGTTATTCGCCAGGTCATAGTGTCAATTCTTTGCGACTCTAATGCGCTCTTGGAAGGCTATCCTGGGGTTGGAAAGACAACCATGATTAAGACTTTAGCAATGCTTATGGATCTGAAGTTTTCAAGAGTCCAGTCAACTCCTGACCTTATGCCATCTGATATAACGGGAACGTATGTTTTAGAAGAACAAGATGGAAAAAGGCAATTTGTGTTCCATAAAGGACCTATATTTGCTAATATTGTTTTAGTTGATGAGATTAACAGGGCAACCCCAAAAACTCAGTCTGCTCTTCTTGAAGCTATGCAGGAGAGACAGGTGACACTTGGAAATAATACATTCGCGCTTGATCGCCCGTTTTTTGTTCTAGCAACACAAAACCCAATAGAGCAGGAAGGAACTTATCCTTTGCCTGAGGCGCAGACAGATCGATTTTTGCTCAAGATTTTAGTCAAATACCCAACATTTGATGAAGAGGAAAAAATTGTTGATCTATATACAAATCCACTTCCTAAATTAGCAATAAAGGAAGTATTTGACAGAGCTTCAATTGCAACGTTCCAGCAATACACAAAGCAGGTTCCTATTGCCAATGATCTAAAGAAAAAAGCGCTTAAGATTGTATATAAGACAAGGGACATGAAAGATTTGATTGAGTATGGCGCTTCACCCAGAGCCTCAATAGGAATAATTATGGCTGCAAAAGCCCACGCTTTAATTGAAGGAAGAAATTATGTAAGTAAAGAGGATATTGAAAAAATGGCATATCCAGTTCTTCGCCACAGAATTATCCTTAATTTCGAAGCAGAAAGAAAAGGCATGAAAACAGATGATGCGATTACTGAAGTGCTGAAGAAGGCTTAAGAATGAATTTTTTTTTAATTATTACAGTTTCTATTTTATTAATACTATTTGCTCTATTAAAAATTAAATTTATTCATATTCAAAGAAACAAATATGGGCAGCCCCAAAAAATAATAAGGCAGAAACATTCCTATTTCTCTTATTTAGTTCTGTTTTTTAATATTATCCTATTTTCAATTGCATTAGGGTTTGGCATTACTCTGGTATTATTATTTGGTGGTAAGTTCCCTTGGAGGGGATTCATACATGAAGGTTATTCGATTACTATGACCAATTCTATATTAATGTTAATATCTTATTTTCTTTTTGCATTCCTGTTTTTTGCTATATCAAGTATTATTGATTTTTACTATTCCAATATCTATTTTTTTGAATCTGGCTTACTAATTACTTCGAAATTTATTACTTGGCATGATATAGTAGACTTCAATAAAAAAAATGAAACTATTAAAATTCACTTTAATCATTATCATCATAGGGATAATGACAAAAAATATCCTTCCATTCAGACTATTTCATTGACACCAACTGATACCAATTTTGTTATTCAGGAGCTTTTAAAAAAAGGAATCAAATCAAAAACATGATAGACACTGATTTTTTAAAATGAATACCAAAAAAGTGGATATTACTATCCAAAAAAGTGGACAAATGAAAAAAGAGATTGGCTTGCTGCTCCCATTTATTAAAGAGCCTTGGAAGAGCTTTACTTTGTCTGAGATTAAAGAGATTGCTAAAAATAAGTCGCATCATTATGTATATGATGCACTAGTTAAGTTTTCAAAAAAAAAAGTTATTTATTCTGAAAAAAAAGGAAATACAAATCTTTATACTTTAAACGAGAAAGCTTCTTTTTTAGATTATTATATTATGGCTGAATTATTGGTAAAAGAAAAGAGCATTCAAATTCCAATTGACGTTATTAATCAAATTCTTGACAAAATCAAAGATGCATATTTTACCCTGATTGTCACTGGAAGCTATGCAAACAACAATCAAAAAAAAGATTCAGATTTAGATGTTGCTATTATTATTCCAAATGATAAGAATAAAAAGCCATTTCAAATTGCTTTGAAAGAAGGAGAGCTTACTATTCCTGAAGTACACGGTTTTGTTTTTACCGAAGAAGAATTTTATCAGATGCTCGTGAATAAAGAATATAATTATGGGAAGGAGTTCGCAAAGAACCATGTTATAATATATGGCGCAGATTCTTATTACAAAATCCTATTAAGGGGGCTGCAGAATGGATTCAAAGGCTGAAATTTTCATTAAGCGGGCAAGAACTGAGATTAATACGGGTGTAATACTATTAAATGCGTCTAATAACGATATTCTTTTGCAATTTGACATACCCAAAGATGAAACGTTTTACAGCGGTGCTATAAGCCACTGCTATTACTCGATATTTTACTCGGCAAAGGCTATGCTTTTGACAAAGGGAATAGAAACTGAATCGCCAGATGTGCACAGGAAGACATTTGATGCATTTAAAGTAAATTTTATTGACACAGGTGTACTTGATGCTGAGTTATTATTGATTTATAAAAAAATTATTATTAAGGCTGACACGCTTCTTGAAATTTTTAGAGTGGAAAAAAAGAAGCGAGGTGATTTTACCTATAATACTATTGCTCAGGCAAATCTTGATCCTGCTAAAGAGTCATTAGAGAATGCAAAAACGTTCTACAAGCATATCAATACATTCTTAATAAAAATTAAAGATAAACAGTTAGAGCAAAATCAAAGATGATAGACACTGATTTTTTAACCCAGCTTAAGCGATTCTCACTTATTATAAATAAAAGAGTAACATCAAGCTTTACCGGCACAAAAAAATCAACTCACTTGGGGCGCGGGCTTATTGTGAATGATTTTAGGCAGTATGTGCCTGGAGATGATTTTAGGACAATTGACTGGAATATCTATGCAAGGACAGATAACTTTTATGTTAAGCGATATGAAGAAGAAAAAACATTGACAGTTCATGTATTAATTGATGTTTCAAAAAGCATGGACTATGGAACTGAAAAATATACTAAATTTGAATATGCTGCTATGCTTGGCCTTGGCTTTGCATACCTTGCAGCGAGAGAGAACAATAGGTTTCAGTTGTCTACTTTTTCAAGATATTTTGTGACTTTTAATGCAAGAAGAGGATTATCCCAGGTTGCATCGTTTTACCAGCACTTAAAGACAATCAAGTGCAACGGCCTGATTGACTTTGAAAAACTGATGAAAATGTATAAAAAGTCAATTGATTCAAGGTCAATGGTTGTAATAATATCTGATTACTTATTTGATATTAATCAGCTTAAAAACTCACTGCCTCTCTATTCAAACCAGGAATTGCGGGTAATCCAGGTCCTTGATAAATCTGAAACAAATTTCAAGGTTTATGGTGATGTGATTTTAAAGGATGCTGAATCTGATAAAGAGATTGAGACTTATGTCAGCGAAGCAAAACGGCTTGAATACAGAGAGCAGATGTATAAGCATATCATTAGCCTCGAGACAGAAACCAGAAACTGCGGCGGAAAATTCTTTTTATTCTCAACTGAAGAGCCGCTGTTTGACGCGTTCTATAAGATATTAAATAGCTAGAAAATAAGCTAAAAGATATATTTATAAATATTCTTACTATTCTTACTTGTGGTGATAGATATGGAAGTAGGTATCGTAAATATTAGTACTAAAGGGCAAATTGTAATTCCAAAGAACATAAGAGAAAAAATGTCTATAAAAAAAGATGAGCAGCTGATTATTATGTCTGATAATGGAGAAATAATAATGCGGCCTGTAAAAAATGTGTTTAATATCTCCAGAAATAAGAGTGCTTTTGCAGAGGAATTTATACGGGCTATGAAGCATGATAAAATCCTATCAGAAATGGAAGCAGGAAAAGAGCTGAATGCAATAGATGTGCTATGACAATTGCAGAGTTAAAATACAAGATTCTGAAATTATCCGCTGATAAAGGAATATCATTAAAATTTTCACTTGAGTTTGACAAGCAATTAAAAAAAATAGCAGACAATAACACTAAGATTAAGATATACAAACACATACTTAAAATTATAGAGAACCCTGATGTAGGTAAATTTATGCGTTATTCAAGAAAAGGAGAACAAGAAAATTATCTTGATTCTTTTAGGCTATATTATAAGTATTACAAAGATGAGAAGATATTAAGGTTTATTGAATTTTCACATAAAGACGAACAATAGAAGTTTTTCTGAAACCTGATACGTTGATTCAGAATGTGTATGACCCACAGTCACTTAATCGCTACATGTTTGAGAGAGGGAATCCGTATAAGTATACTGATCCTACCGGACATTTCAATAAAGATATCTTCTCATTAGGTGTTGCAACAGTAGCACTTGATATATTATCTATTGCTTATTTAGGAATTCCTGAAGCAGGTCTTGAGTTAGCCTCTGTTGGAATGGTATCTTTAATCGGTGGTATTTTTGCAGATGAAAGTGAAAAAACCACTAAATCTTGGGAAACTGCATTAGAATGGGTAGATTTTGTATTACCTTATAGAACTAAGTTTGCGTCTATACTTATGATGGGAAAAGATATTTATGAAGGAAAAAATTTGATTAAAGATGACCCTGTTATAAGCACATTTGTAAATCTTTATGACTTAATTGTTGATAAATCATATAATACCAATAATCAACAATCGATAGTCCCTTCTTTATCCAGTAATAAGGTTTTTGACTTAACAAATAAAAAAACAGGAAAAACAGTTGGAAGGCTTAGTAGTTCAGATATTGAAAAGCTGAAAAAAGGAAACGTAGTAGATGATGGAAATAGCGCACACTCAATAAGAGAGATTAATGGTGATAAAAAGCTTATTACAATATCACCAAAATAATAAAAAATAAAAGGTCTTGAATATGCAAAATAAAACTGAAACATTTGTAAAGCTTAGAAATACTATAATATTCTTTGTTTTGATAGGTGCATTTATACTTGGATTTTTAAATAAGTTTGGAACAGTTTCACTAATAGTTGGTTCTTTTGTTTTATTTGTTCTCGCTGTTTTTTTATTTTATTTTGCATTTAAATTTGATAAAAGAATAAGAAAAGATTCAAATAAAGAATTATTCTCTGAAATAGTTAAAAAAGAAGGTCGCTGTTTAGTAAATTACATATTTCTATTTTTTATTGGAATAATTGTGTATGGTATATTGCCGATAACAACCGAACAACATTTGATTGTTGGTGTTAGTACTATGTCGCTGATTGAAATTACTTTACTTACATTGTCATTTGGATATATAACAAAATTAAATAAATAACATCTCCCCCGCCGCAATCTCTTTGTTTTTTCTAATAAAATTTCAAAAAACCAAAACGTTTATATAGTAACTTACTGTTACAATATATTAACTTTGAATTACAATGGTATCTCTAACTGAAAATGAGCGGTCTGCATTAATAATCCTATTCAAGGATTTAAAAGCATATTATAACGCTAATTCTATCAGCAAAATACTAAATATATCTCATGTCGGCGCATTGAAGATATTTAAGCGGTTTAAAGAAGATAATTTGGTTAAGTCAACAACAATAGGAAAATCAATAATTTACAGGCTAAATTTTGAAAACAATTACGTTACTCAGCTTATCTCATTTTTACTTTCTGATGAAGCTAACAACAAATATAAGCGGTGGCAAGATGAATTTAAGGAGTTATACGCTGAAAACCGGGTTGTATTAATCTACGGGTCTATAATTAAAAACTACAAAGCAGCAGCAGATATTGACCTTATGGTTATTCTTGAGAAAAATGAATATGAAACCATCTCTAAGATTTTACAAGAAAAGCAAAAGATTCTTCCAAAAAAAATACACTCTATCTTATTAACAGAAAATGACTTAATAGATAACTTAAGCAAAGGAAAAGATGCTATTATTGATATTATCAAGAATGCTGCTTGCTTACATGGGCAAAATAAATATGTGGAGCTGATAAAAAATGCCAGCAACAAAATCATCTAAGCACATTGAATGGTGCCTTAAAAAAGCACAAAAAGAAGTTGACGAATGCAATCGGGTTGGCAAAAAGCCAAAGCATAGGGGTCTAGTAAGAGTTGAGCCAAGTGCAAAAATTGCAAAGCAGCATATTGACAAAGCCATTCACGACTTAAACGCTGTTGTCTCAAATAAGGAAAATGGTTATTATGATTGGTGCATAAACATAGGTTTTTATTCTCTTTATCATTGCTTTTTAGCCATAGCACAAAAATTTGGCTATGAATCTGGAAACCAGACTTGCACTATTGCATTAATTGAATGGCTCAAAGAAGAAGGCAAAATTGACATTGAGCAAAAATACATTGATTTGTTAAAATATAAAGGCGAAGAAAAAAATAATGAAGATAATATTATTGATATGAGAGAAGAATATACTTACTCCATAAAAATCTCGGTTGAAGAGCAAAAAATAAATGAGCTTATTGAAAATTGCAAAGAGTTAATTGACATAACAAAAAACATTGTCTTAAACTAGCTGTCCATGAAATGAAATGTGTGTTTAGCTTAAATTTGGATAGTACAGAAATAGCAGTTTACGCTAAAACTTATGATGGCAACAACAATGCCCATTTTTTTATCATAAATGACACAGCAATCGGCGCTCAGGAAAAATACTCAACGTACAATGCAACAAACTGGGCAAGAAAACAGACAAGTGGTGCAGATATTAGTTTCTCGGATAACTTGATGTTAATTGAAGGAGACGGGACAGCATTCACAACATCTGAAGCTCTGACATTGAACGACACTAACAACGCACTAAACAAAACTAACTTTTATATGAGATTTGATGTACAGAACATATCCAGTGAAGGCGGGATAAATTATCCATTCATTGTAATTTGGAAAAACAGCAGTTATACTACATGGGACAGAGGAGAATACAACTGCTGGATAGAAAACGCAGGTGGGGCTGCTACACTTAATTGTGATGAAGCAAACATTGGAACAAGGGGATGCGTAGGTTCATCAGTTCCATTTAGGTATAAATATAATTACACTGTAGCAATCAATGTAACATACCCAAGCATCTCATACAAGATAAAAAATGCTGAAAACACATCATTCTTGGGAGGTTGGCTGGATTGTGCTGACAAGTCGCAATCTATTACTGCAAATTTAAGCCAGTTTTTTGTTTCATCATACTCAGCCCAATACGACACATGGGGATTTGATAATTTAGAGTACTGCACAACAAATTACTGGAATACAACTTATGACACGTGCAAGAATTATGAGGCAGCAGCGCCAACTGGCTGCACGCAGCTATCAGCAGTAACTGGATTTACCAATGTGTCAAACACCAACAATTCCATCAGATACCAATGGACACAGAAAGTTGGCGCTGTGAAGTATATTTTTAATCATAGCGGTACTTTATATAACATCAGCCCAGGCAATAACGTCACATACAACAAAACAAGCTTATTAAACGCAACATGGTATAGCGCAGAAATAAGAGCTGTAAACGACAGCTGCACAATAAAACAGGGAGTGAGTAGCGGTAACATCAGTGCAATGACATTATCTAACAGTCTGCTAAATCAGGCGCCAACAACTCCAACATCAATCTCATGCAATTTAGGCAGTTACAACGGCACATTTTCTGGAGTTGTAAATGTTGCATGTTCTGGTTCAACAGATGCACAAGGTGATGCGATTACATATGTCCTTGAAAAAGGAATTGGTGGTTCATCTGGCAGCACTTTTGACTGCGCACAAAACACAATCCGGCAATCATATTATGCATTATATAATGAATCCTCAGATAGTCCATCAAGCGAATACACTGCAAACGCGCTTGATGCAAGCACTGGCACAAAATGGCTTGACTTTAACGGTGCTGATGGCAGAACATGGCTGATGATTGATTATGGTCTTGGCAATTTATGGAAGATGGCCATGTATAAGATCGGTTCAGCTAATGACGCGCAGGAAAGAGATCCTAAAAGCTGGATATGGTATGGCAGCAATGATAATATCACCTGGACTGCGCTGCATACAGTAACAGGAGAGACATTCTCGTCAAGGCAGCAATATAAGACATATTATTTATCCAATGCTAGTGTTGGCTCATACAGGTATTATCGATGGAATGTCACTGAAATATATAATTCAGGCACAGCAAACAGCATGCAGGTGTCAGAAATACAGCCGTATAATTGTACAGAAACTGCGGGAAGTAGCATAACCTATACAACAATCGGAAACCACAGCGCAGGAAGTTCCTTTGCTTGGGACACAAGCGCATTAGCAGGAAGCACAATATCAAGCTTACGTTGCAGGGCAATTGATTTAGCAGGGAGCGGAAATTATTCAGGAGATTATACTGCTGCTGTGAACATGAATATACAGGCGCAGACAAACACGACAACGTCAAGTGCAGTAACGTATAACTTAGTATATGATGCTAATGGGAATCTGGTAACAGGTGACGGTTTTTTCAGAGTCTACAATAGCCTTAATCAGCTATCAACTGTTTACAACGGAACATCTGCAAATGCTTCTAAAATATTGCAGGAGTACATCCACGACCCAATCGCTGAGAAGATTGTGTTGAAAAAGACATATAACTCAACAGATAGTGTTAAAGAAACTGTATATTACTTTGACGATGATTATGTTAGGACAGATTATCATAATGGGACTGTCACAGACTGCCACTATGTCTACCTTGAAGGCAGTCAGATAGCGCAGGATTGCACAGGGCAACCTGTTAAATTCATTCACGGAGACCATCTGGGAAGCGCGACTGTTGTGACGGATGCCAACGGTAATGCGATTGAAAATACAACGTACACGCCTATGGAGAGGTTACGTCGGGTGGTGCATTGACACGATTTGACTATGAAAATAAGGAATTTGATACTTTAACAGACCAGTATGACTTCCATTTCAGGCAGTATAAACCTAGTACTGGATTGTTTGGACAGCCTGATACGCTGATACAGAATGTTTACGACCTCCAGTCGCTCAATAGATACATGTTTGAGAGAGGGAATCCGTATAAGTATACTGACCCAACGGGACATTATGATGTTCAAACTCAAGGTGCTGATGGTATGAGTAAGAGTTTTGATACGTTTGCTACAAAAGCAAATCAAAATTTCTTTGACCCTAAAGCAACTCAAGATGCTTATTCTATAGGTTTACATTTTTTAAATCTGATTGGTAAAAATATTGTATCAAAGCAGGAAGTAAATATGTTAGAAGATGAAGGACTTTATCGTCAATATTATGCCTATTTTTACAAGAATAACAATAAGTATAGTCCAAATCCTTATTATGAGATGTGGTCGTTACGAGCAGATGGGTTTATGGAAAAACAACCCTATAAATCTGTGCCTTATGTTTTTGCTAAAACCTATGCAACTATGGGAAAAACTGCACAGGCAGACTATACAAAATATGTTCTAAATAGTGGCGCTTCAAGTGGGACTTTACTTGTAGAAACATTTCATGGAAAAAAACACGTCTCTGTAGGTAATGGTTTATATGTTAGTCCAGATAAAGTTAAATCATATCTACGGATGTTGAAATGGAAAGAAGACCAAAAGAATAAATGGAAGTGATACAAATGATTAATGAAATTTTATTTTATATTAATCCCACAAAATACTTTTCATTGAATGAGAAAAATAATAAATTTCCTATTCTTAAATATTTTATTTATTTTGTGATAACATACTTGCTTTATTCTGTTTACATTCTTTTACAAATAGCTAATCCACATCTATTTCAAGACACAGGAAAAAATATTCCTTATTATACAAGTGAACTTCCATTTATTGTAAAATATTTTATAAATTTTCTATTATTAATTTTTTTTTATTCAATATTCTTAACATTAATTTCATTAATCATATTAACGATAGGGAAGTTTTTCAAACGAAAAATAGGTTTAAAGCAATCATTATTTATTGTAATCTCTTCATTTATGTTATTTAATATTATATTTTATACAATTGAAATTATTATCTTGTGTATTGGATTATTTTCCATGACTTATTATGAATATTTATGGAATTACATTGGTCAATTTTTATTTTATATTTTTTTAATGTTTCAAATAGTGTATATTGTTATTGGATTGAAAAACTGTAAATAGCAAGATGAAATAAATAATCCTTTTCTTCCTCGCCCGCAATCTCTTTTTTTATTTCTACAGGTGAGTGGGTTGCGAGCTTGTTTTAAAAACAAAAATTATAAATACAACTTAAAGTTATACTGATACAACTATTAGTTGTAATCAAAAAATGATAAGCATAACAAAAAAAGGAATGAAAATTATAAAAATATTATTTTCAGACTATTTAATAGAATATAATGCGAACACACTTAAGGGCAAAATAGGGATTAGCCATACAGGCACAGTAAAAATTCTTAACAACTTAACTAAATATGGTATATTAATCAAATCAGAAAAGCAATATGCATCTACATACATTTTAAATTATGAAAACAAATACGTGAATAATTTACTTAGGTTAATATACTCTGATCACAGTGATTATGAGCCTTATATCAAAGGGATAATTGGCAGCATTTTTGCATTTAACGAATATTGCCTAATTTCGTTTGTTTATGGTTCAATTCTGTCCAAAGGAAAAAAAGCGAATGATATAGATATTTGTTTAATCTTAAAAGATACAAAAAACCTGGAAAAGATTAGAGAAATTGAAAAAGAGCTTAATAAAACAACAGTTCAGAAACTTCATCTGCTGCTTTTGCCTATGGCTGATTTTGCTGAAAAGCTGAATAAGAAAGACCCAGTTATTTATCAGATAATAAAAAACACAGCTGTAGTTAGTGGCGAAGATAAGTTTATTGAGGTTTTGATAAATGCCCAAAAAAACACAAGATGAAAAAAAGCTTGAATGGTGCCTAAATAAAGCTAAGCGTGAAATAAAAGAAACAGGCTCTCACCGTGGCTTAGTAAAGATAAACCCAAATAGTGATGTCGCTAAACAATTTTTGCAAAAAGCAGAGCATAACCTTAAGGTATTTCTGGATAACAAAAAGCTTGGCAATTTAGACTGGTGCATAAGTATGGGATTTTACAGCATGTATCACTGCTGCTTATCAATTTTAGCCAAGTATGGATATGAAAGCAGGAATCAGGAATGCACTTTAGCAGCAATCCGAGTATTAGTTGAAGACAAAAAAATTCCTGAGACCTTTGTTGAGTTTATTGACAGCATTAAAAAAACAGAAAAAGAGGGAGAAATACTCTCAATGAGAGAAAAATATCAATACTCACCAAATATTGATATAGATAAATATACTGTTGAAAATCTTGAAGCCATGTGCAAAACAATGATTACTGAGACAAGAGGAATACTAATTTAATCTTATAATTTCTTATAAATGATGAAGAAAACATACGATGGTAACAACAACGCCCATTTCATTATAATTAATGACACTGCAATTGGCGCTCAGGAGAAATACTCAACATATAGCAGTTCACAAAAGAATTATAATTCAGGAACAGCGATTAACCGCCAATATGGATGTTTTTCAGATTGGAAAAATAACATATCAGTAGCATTATGGGTAAGTTCAAGCAATCATAATCTTAATTTTAGGGAAAATGCTTGAATATAAGTTTTTTCCGCTCTTAAATCAACATCAAGGAAAACAGGTTAAAGAATCTAGTGCCACTTACCTTTCCAAAACAGAACTACTCAGAACTTTTTTACTTATTTTAATCATAGATATAGTTTTAGTTTTTTTATTCAAAATAATTATCCCTTATATTTTTAAATAAGTATTTATATTTTGCTTAAGATTTACAAACTTAATTCTCCCTTCCCTCTTTCTTAAAATAAACTCATTCCTACCTCGCCCGCAATCTCTTTATTACTAATGTCTAAGCATAGCCTAACTTTTTGAGATATTTTTTTAAGTCCTTGTAATCATTGTCTCTATCTAGGATGCATAGTATTTTTACATCTGGCTTATCTACAAGGTAAATGACTCTCTTTTCTTTTCTGCTGTCTTCAAACCTTATCCTGAAAAGAAACAGATTAAATCCTTGAATCCTCTTAAACCTGAATGGATTCTCCTTTAACATCAATAATTTTTCCTTAAGAATTCCTTTTGCCTTACTGCTCAATTCATCTAGTTGTTCCAAAAAGAATTGAGTAGGCTTAAGAGTATATTCCATTTAACCTAACTTCTTAAGAAGTTCTTTTTCTGTTCCGTAAAGCTTTTTTTCCTCACTTGCATTAACTAGTTTGTTAACTAGTGCAAATTCTTCCTTGCTAATTTTTGGTTCGTCAAATAACTTTTCCCTAACAGTTTCTCTTATGAAATCCTGAACATTGGAAAAGCCCATGCTTTCTGCATAATCTTTCGCAGTATCCAAAAGGTTATCTGGCATCCTGATATTAATTTGTGTTGTCATGGTATCAGATAATATCACTTGATATTTAAGTTTTTCCTTTTTAATTATGGATTGTTCGGACAACCAGATACGCTGATACAGAATGTGTATGACCCGCAATCTCTTTCTTTGTTTCTGGCAAATGTTGCGGGTCGCAGGTTTTTTGCTTTAATTGTTTACAGTTTTGGCAATTGCAATAAAAAAACTTAGAATAAAAGTTGTATTAGCCCTGTTTCTAATATAACATACAAAAGTATAATCTGACAAATTCTAGATGGTATTCTCTTATAGTCTATTTCCTGGATTAAAAAATAAGATAGCAAATAGTCGGCTAATATCCTGAATGTATATGCGCAAATTGCTACAATTCCAAAGCTGTTTTTTCCTAGCAATGCTATAAATAATCCTGTCATGAAAAGTACAATTGCCTTAACAATATGCCTTGATTCAATATTACCAAAAAAAATTCTTGAAAGCAGCATAAATAAAATAAAATATCCAATGTATAACAGGTTAAAATTGAAATAGCTAAAAGCAATAACACCAATTACAATAAAGTCAAAAGGAAGCTCAAAATGAAGCGTTTTTTCAAATATCTTCTGGGTAATATCAAGCGATGAAAAAAGAACCAATGAAAATACTTGCTTATTTACAAAAAATAAAAATGCACCTATTCCTAGAAACAACAGGCTTCTATAATTAAATAATTCAAATATCCGGTGTTTATTATAAAAATATCTCATGTTTCAGTTTATATGAGTATTTACTTTATATATTTTTCTATTTTTTGTTACTGTATAGTAATAAAATTACGAAAGATTTAAATAGTATAGTGCTTTGAGGCTAAATTATGTCGTTAGACGATAAAGTTATGGCAGGCATATTTCCTGTAGCTAATGCTTGCCACATTGAAACAGGCATAAAAGACCTTCATGAAGTAGCTGTTTTATTTAGAAAAGGAGATACTTTTGAGAGGAAAAGGTTTTTTAGAGTTACTTATGCTGACCGTTCAATGGATTATGCTCAAATGGAGCATGAAATAATGGCTTATTTAAGAACACAAAATGGCAATACTTACAATGTTCCTGAGTCTTTAATTAAAGATGGTCAATTATATATCGAGATTGCTAATGGACAATCTGGTTGTGAATACTTAAGGTCATGCTCAGAATGGGAGTTTATGTCTTTTGTAAGTAGAGTTTTGCTAACATGTCTACCTATGCAAATAAGGCTTGAAAAAGCACCGGCTCATATTCAAGAATATTACAGGCAAATACGGCAAACTGGCGACAAGCATATGCAATCAGTCTTTCAGTCATTAGATGAGTGTGGACTAAGCGGTATTTCTGATTTTATTCATGGAGTTGATATATATTTTGAGAGCAAAGACTGTCGAAAAGTACCTGAGCTAGATCTTCATCCTGGCAATTTTACAGTTGGGAAATACCCCTGGAACACAACAATGTTTGATAGGCTGCCCGGCATGATGGTATTTGCACCAGAAAATATCGCCATGGTATATGCATTATTACCAATTGACACCAAAAGGACAATAGAGCTAATTGAAAAAACTGAAAAAAAATATGACGAAAGGCATCCTAGTTTTGGGACACATGGTAATCCTCGCTTTGAGGAATATTTATTTAATTCATGCTTTGAAGATTATTGCTTTTTTAAGAAAAACATTTATGGTCTAAGTTTTATGGCTGGCAAAGGAGATAATGCTAAAGCTACACACAGATTGCGGATTGCATATTATTTTCTTGACAGATTTGTTGAAAAAGCACAAAACAGAGTACCTAATGAATTTATTGATCAGGCAATTGACATCAGGTATAAAATTGAACAACAATACGGTGATATGGTCAAAGGATATTCTTATGCTGATTTGCCTCAGATGTTAGGAACTATGCATAAAGAATCAATTTTTGAGAGAATAAGATATAGAGTAAAAATGTTTGCAACCGATGCTTTAATTACAATGGAGCAAATTTTGCCGACATATGCTTCGCCAATGGCTGCTGATATGCAATATGGCCTCAATTAAAAATAATCCTAATTTGTTTCTAATCTTTTTTATTGGTATTTTCAACGTGCCTTTTTTCAACATATGGTCCGATGAGGTGCTGCAATTCAAATATAATGCCAAGTAGCAAATTGAAATCTTTATTTGGCGACTCATTTTGATTGCCTGCTAATTTTTCCTTTAGCTTTTCTATCTCACCTAATAGCTTTAGTGCCTCTAAGTCTTCCTGTATGTTGTAATATAATTCATAATACTTTCTAAGAAGTTTATTTGTATCAAGAAATGCGGAAATGAATTTTTGTTGCGGCCTATTTTTTGATAGGCATATTTGCTTGTAATAATCTGCAATTTTTTCTATGTCTCTTGCTACTAAATAGTCAAATATCCAATCTGCTTTATTTGCATTTTCTTTAAACATGCAGCGAAGATAATAATCTGTTAACCTGTCAATATTTTTTTCAATTAAGATTATTTCGTTTAGAGCCTCTTTTTTTCCTGATGTAAGGTTTTCATATATTTCATCAGAGAAATTTATAAGTGAGATAAATGCCCTTCGCAGTATATTATCAAGCTCTTCACTTGATTGCCCTGCGATAGATTTTATGATGCAGCTGCCGCTTTTTATCTCCATTATCTCAAACCCGAATAAATTAGGAATTTCTTTTTCAATCTGGCTGTATACTTCTTTTTTATTAAAGAATACTTGAATTTCATCAACACCTGTTTTTATTATGTAATTAATTATTCTTATATCAAATAAATCACCTTTTCTTGTGTCAATAGTGTATTTGCTGACTTTTTTTATTGCCTTATTTGGAGAAATCTTAATACATTCGTCTTCTTCTGACACGTCGATTTCCTGACCTTTTGTTAAGCGATACTTCTGAACATATTCATTAGGTATTGACACTAGAAGAGTTCCTGTTCCAAGTTGGATTAGTTTTCGCTTCATTGCGTTTATAATATTATTATAGTATATAAAATTTTCTATGGTATATAATTATATACAGATATATATAGTATATAGGTAAAATATATATTGTAATTCATCTTGTAGTTACTTATTAGTGATTAAAAAGTTGCTTAGAAAACGGCTAAGATTCAATAACAAAATAAAAAATAAACAAGGTGAAACAGATGATATTACAACAACAGTTAGATGATTTAAATTTGGAACTTACAAAAAGATGGCAAGTAATGGCACGTGAAACTATGTTTCAATATTTAGGACTACCTCGTTACTCACATGAAACAACGCATCCATTAGAATCGCTTTTAGCATTAGCTGCACACGACCAACAGCCAGGACACAAAAAAATAGCTTCTGCGGCAAAAACATCATTGCAGACTAGAATACGTGAACTTGATGAGAATGGATTTGAAAGTACTGAATATTTTTCTGCTGCAAAAAGCTATATGGATACAGTTTCAGATAACTATGGAACTGCCGATATAAAAGCAGCAATGGCAAGAATTTGCCAGGAACCGATTATTGGTATTGCAAAAGCAATTGGAAATTATCATAGAGAATGTTTAGACCTCAAAGACTCGGCTGAAAAGCAAATTCAAAGTACATGGAATCCAGCAATTTATTTTTTGACACAATATAGCAGCATTCTATCAGAAATTAAGGCAAATGCTATTAATAAAATGACAGCAGAGGCAAGAGAAGATGCATATCAGGTACTAGGAGAAAAGATAAGGTTGAGGCTTCGTGAAATGGATGCCAAAATTAGATTGTATTGGACAAATAAACAAGTTTGAGGTGAAAAAAATGGCATTTAAAGAAGGATTAGAAAAATTAACATTAGAGATTATGGAAAATACAAAATTTGATATTTTTGCACATGAGTGTGATGCTACAGGTACATTTCTTGGACCAAGGACTATTTATTATAACGGACCAGTAGTAAGAGGCACGGATGCGGATAAAAAAGTTAAATTTTATTATTGTGAACTTTTAGCTCCTGATGAATCTCAACAAAGAAATAGCCAGAAGGAAAAAAATCCTTTTTACGCTGGCTTGGCCTTAGCAGTACCAGATGGAAATGGCAATTTTTTGGTTACCTATGATGTTAAGCAAATTGGAGCTATAAGGAAGAAATGGGGAATGACATTAGGATTTGATTCATTTTTTGAAGCAGAACAGGTAGGAGCCTACATTGTTTCGTCATCGCCTACTCTTGGCAGTCCAAGGAGAGACCCAGAAAGACTTACAGATGATGCAAAAATTAAGCATTTAATTAAGAATGCACTTGAACCAGTAACGGACTTAGTTGATACAACGCTGCCTGGTTATGGCTATGCTTGCCCGAGGGAAACAAAAGATTATGTAACCAAGACTCTTGCACCAGAGGAAAGACTAGGACAATTTTCTATATAATTTTTTATTTTACCTTTTCTTCGCAACTGCATCAAGGTAAGCATTCCCGTCTTCCATTACTCTATTTTCAATATAGATTATTTCAAATTCAGACAGGAGCTCTTTTGCATATTCCTCTGAGAAGAAGTGTCTGACATAGCCTTCTTCATCTTCAAACATGTCTTTTTCTATCTCTTTTCCCTGTCCGTATTTCTTGTCGCTAGTTGATTTTGCCTGAAAGCACAAGATACCCTCACTTTTCAGTATCCTGTTTATCTCAGTGAACATCTTTTTTGTTGTCACATCGTCAAAATAATGCAGTGAAAGCCTTGAATATACAAAATCCTGGGAGTTTTCTTCAAACGGAAGCGGCTCAGTTATATCTTTTGTTAAGTTTGCAATAAATACATTGTTCTGTTGCTGCATTTCATTAAACATCTTCATTGCTTCTTGTGAGTAATCTATAGCTGTTACTTTAAGCCCCATATAGTTAAAATAAATGGAATCAGCTCCTTTTCCACAGCCAAGATCAACAAGTTTTCCTGATTTATCCTTCATAAACCTATAATAGCAAAACTTTGCAAAGCCAGTTACTCTGTTAAATTTATTGCCTGAATTTCTATGCCTTTCTTCCCAGAATTCAATATTATTGCCCATCTTAACACCTTTTATTTTTATATAAAAACATTAGTTAAATGATTATTTTTATTCTACATTTTTAAAAATCCTTCTGGTTTTTATGCTTTTCTACACGCTTAAAACTTTTAAGCGCAATTAATTCTGGAATCCTCACTTTTTTTTTAAAAATTTCCTCTTTTTAGTTAAAAAATAAGAATATTTAATGTATTTTTAATATATTCTGTATTTTGCCGACATAATTTGTATATTATTTAATTTTGTAATAATATCGACAAAATTCTATATAATATTTTTTATAGTCTTTATTATAACTTAAAATAATTATGTCGACATGAAGAATTATTTTTTTTATAATTCAAATTTTAACAAATAAAATAGTAATTTTTAATAAAAAATCAAAACATTTAATCTTTTTTTTCAGGAGAATTAGCTTGACTGCTGCTTGATTTTTCTTTCATGGATTCGCTTAACTTTTCATTTTTAAGAGATTTTTGCAAATCACCAATGTATCTTGTTGTGAGGTCAAGATTATTTTTAATTTTAACAATGCCCTTTTGAAACGCCTGCTCAAGTGTTGTTCCGTTGAGTTTGTAACCTATTATTACTTTTCCCTCGTATATATATGTTGTTTTTACGATTAAGTCAAGATCAACCCATCTTTTTAAGTAATCATACATTGTCTGTCTTGTTATTCCTGCGTAGTTTCCCATTTCCTCGACGGTCATAACAGCAAGCTCAGGCTTTTTGTCACGCTGCGCAAGTTTTGTCCTCTCATATAGCTCAATTAATGTCTTATACATATCTTCAGTAGAGCCCAGTTTTCTTGGCATAAGGCCTATTCTATTGATTATCACATTTGCAAGCTCTTTTGAGTCAGGATTTACTGAACTGGGCTCAATATTTGTCAGAATATAATTTCTTTTAGCCACATTACCACCTCATAACATTTTATTATAAAAAACAGCTTTATAAATTTTGTTATTATACCGACACAATTAGTTTTTTATCTCTTCAATTTCTGATAATGTATACTCAAAAAAAGTTTTTATCTGAGCAAGCTCTTTTTTACACGCTAAAATCTGAGACAGAGGCCTGTTTTTTTTTCCTTTTAGCTTTTTTATTGCATCTTTTTCCAGGTTGTCGAGTGAGATTGATAGCTTTGACATCTCTTTTTCAATATCTTTAGATGAGATATGAGCTTTTTTTAGATTGTCCAAAAGATCAAGAAATTTTTGAAGTGAAGAGAGGGATTCAAACTTGACATAACCTTTGTTTTTTTCCTGGTTATTGCTTAAATCTCTAATATATTCATCATCACATAATTTTTTTAGGTTTTTTAGGCATTTTAGATGCTCTTTGATATAACTAATGCTTTCCTTACAGTCAGAAATTGACGGTGAATATACTTCCTCAGTTAATTCATCCATGTATTTTTCCAGGGTGTTAAGAAGGAAGAAAATATCTGTTACTATGCCTGAAATTTTTTTATTTTCAAATGTTTTATTATTTAATATATTTCCAACTTTTCGAATTTCATCAAACAGCTCTTTTGAAAAGCTAATCTCAATACGTTTTAAATCAAGCAGTTTTTTTGTAGAAGACTCGCATTTATCAATTAAGCTTTTTGAAAGGAAAAGTTTTACCATTAGGATTATCCAAGTAAAACTAGTTAATAAAACTTGCCAATAAATTTGGAATATAGAAAATTAGATATTTTAAATAGATAAATTTATATACGTTCTAGTAGTGACAACAATAATGCACGATAAAAAGGCTAGAATATGACAATTACATCTGCCCCTCAATATGAACGCCGAATCCAATTAAATCCTTTTGCTCAGAATATAGATACAGTAGACTCAAGTCAAATAATTGGTTACTATCAGCTACTTTACAACGGTCCTCAAGCACAGTATATTGCAGTTACTAATGAACGTATTTTTACTTTAGCGCTGCTTGATCAGATGAATAATTCTAATACATTATTACGTAAACTCTGGAATGTTTTTGCATTGCCTGCTAATCTATACTATTCTTTTATTGATGAAAGAGAGAATCCTACTCAATTTACATTGGAAAATGTTCTTGGTGGTATAGCTCACATATCAAAAAAACATGATAAGCGATACGATGATGGAGGATTAATAGATTATTTAGTAAAACAAATGGGAGAGACTGTTTATGCCAACTCTTCATTTTATGATAAAGTTGTTAATTTAGCATCAGGCATTGCACTATTACTTTTTTCCGATGCTCCACATATAAGCGCTCCTCAAAATAATTTGCAAGTACAGCCTGCAAATAGCGGATGTTTGGCTCCGTTTAATGCATTTTTGTATAGACAACTTCAGAATAGTCTAATGAGAATTGATGAAAAAGCAGAATATTGTACTCAGCAATTTCAACAAAAATTAGTTACAGAAAGTGATTTGGTTGCAAATTGTGTTATTTATTGATTGTTTTTTTAATCTTTTATTAAATATTTTAATCAAACTTTGATTTTTACCTATTTTAAACTTAATTAAATGATTAGTATCCAAATGTACTTCCTGAAAAAGAGATTTTTTAGCTTAATTAACATCATTTTTTTAGTTCCTATTTTATTCGGCATTATTTCGAATCTGCCATATAGAGGTTTAGTGTCATTTTCTGGCATTATGTCTTCATGGTCTGCATGTTTCCGACTAGTAAACAATCATTCCGACAAGATAGTTTTACCTGTTCATAGCGTATAACCCCCATTCCACAATAGGAATATGGCAATCCAATGCAAAATAGGGAGTTTGCCTGTATTTGTCGGCATTAATTCGTCTGAATATATAATTTTACAATAATATGCGCTTTGATTGAATATTTTAATTATTTATTCATCATGAAATATTTGAAAAAATTATGAAAAAAATTACTAGAAAACGAGATTTCTTCATATCTTTTTTCTAATTGTTTTTTTAAAAATGAGTTTATATTTGTTTTCCATATTGAAGATTATATGTCTTAATTAGCTTAAATATTT
>JAZDLQ010000027.1:0-6742 GCA_043801855.1 archaeon
TATTCCTGGATTGATGTTTATGTTGTTGTCGTTACAATCTCCAGGTCCTTTTGGACATGTACTTGAAGCTATATATTCTATCGTTGTGTCGCAGTAATCATCATTATCATCATCACATCCTTCATCCAAGAGGCCGTCACAGTCATTGTCTAAATTATCACAAATCTCAATACCGCCATTACTTACTGTGCATTGATACTCACAACCGTTAGCAGGATTTCCATCTATGTTGTTCCATCCTGGAACACATCTGCAATCTCCGGGGAAAGTTGGGATGCAAACTCCGCAAGTTGCATCTGTTCCATCGTTTGGCAGTCCAGCTTCATTGCAAGGATTTTGGCAGCTTCCTGTCAAGTGCTTTGCAGCATCGCATAATGTAACTCCGCAAGGACTTGAGGTTGGTGCCTGGCATCCATAATTGCTGCAAGTGCATGTTGTAGTTAAATCGCAAGAATTTTGCAAATTACTTCTTAAGTATAAATTATAAGCATCAGAGCAGTAATCATCACATATTGTATCAGGGCAGGTAACAGAGCCGCCATCACATTCTGCCCCGCATTTTGGCTCATTATTATAGTCAGCTTCGCAATAATAAGCTTGACAATTAGATGCAACATCAATACAAACTCCACCAAGATAACCACTCCATTTTCCAGGAGTTGTAGTGCAGTCATCTGGACACCATTTACATAGTCCATCAAAAGCGCAGTCTGTTTGTGTTCTTTCAGAGCATTGGTCTGGAATTACTATAGTATCTCCGCCAATACTTGAATCCGGAGGAGTTCCTGATTCATCTGGGCTTCCCCAGCTTGTGCATATGGCTTTGTTTGGTAGATGGCATGTTATTGTGTATGTGCCTAGAGTGTCTATACGGCAGCTAAATACTGCGTCATAGTTGCTCCATCCAGTATTAGTACATGTTTGATAATCTTGATACATTCCTGTTGTCCCTTTTAGCCTTATATCAACACCAACACAGTTAGATACAGAAGTTGACTGGCATCTAACTTCAAATGTTTGGCTTTTAACTATTTTATTTGGCATGGTTATATCACTTGCAATAAGACAGCTTGAATCTCTACTATCAATATGCGTATCACAATCATTATCATGAACATCAGTGCAGCTTGTTTCTGAAGGATAAGATGCAGCCCATTTATAGCTATTATCATAATAACATTTATATGATACCCCGCCGCATAATTGCTCAGTGCATTCTTTTGGAACATCACAAGTCCATTGATTTCTTATAAAATTAGAACCACTGTATTGGCATTTTCCTGTTCCGCAATTCCAATTTTGGTACCATTCTCTTAACGCAGTTCCAGAAATATCACAGGGAGCAGGATAATCATCATCATAATCATCACATACTTGTATTAAAGGGGTTGTTTCATCAATCAAAGAAGCATCACATTTTCTGTCCATAGCATTGTATGGACTAATAAGGCTACAAACATCTTGTACGTTTAAATTATCAGTTTGGCAAACTCCGTTTTGGCAAGTTTCATAATCATCTATATAATTTTGAATAATAGGCTCATCGCCAGAATCAAAGCAGGTGTCTAGGCCGCAATAGTCGCAGTTATTTTTTTTTTGATTGCAATTACTGCTTCCATCACAAGTTGCTTGGCAACTATATTGCCCACCATCACCATATACAGTTGTACTGCACTTATAAACGCTGTTACAAACGTTACTGGAAGCACAAACACCATTTACGCAAGCTGTATTTAAAGAACACAGCTCATAAATAGTTTGAGTGTTTGTTGGATTATAAGCGCATCTTCCATTTACAGCTGAGCAATAATAATCTCGATATTCTTGGTTTTTCTGCATTTGACAGTTTCCTGGACTGCAAGCCCATGTGCTAGAGTCAGACCATCCGTCATAAAGATCACAGTTAAATTGCTGGTACACACCAGAGCTGCATATATTACTATTGCAGGAATACATTACATACTGTTCGGTATTTCCTGAGCATTCCCAATAGTCTGCACCGCAATCACCTGCTGTGCAACACTCTTGTCCACAATTAGAGTCAGGCCATGAACCGCAGCAATTAGCACCATAATCTTCTGGGCAAATTCCATCGTTTGCTCCGCAGTTATAGTTAGTGCCACAGATTGTTACACCGCTCACTGCTATAGCAACTTCAAAAGAAATAACAAATAAAACTAGATCTAACAGTAACCTATCCCTCTTTTTCATATTAAGATAATTAAAAATTACAACCTATATAAAATTTTTGGTTTTAGAACGAATAATAACTATTGCCTTCTAGGCAGCCTGTCAAAAATATTTTTTTTCTGTTCTTCTTTCACTTCTGGTTTTCTAGTTATTCTGAATGATTTTTTCAGCTTTCTTATCCTTCCTGTATAGCTATAAGGCAAGGGGCTTATATCTTCATCAATCGCAGACTTCTCCTCAAAATGATATGTCAAATGGTTTATTTGCTTGTGCTTTCTAGCAAACTTTTTTATTTTTTTTACAGCAGGCTTTGGAGCAACATTCACAACAGGTTGTTCGTTAAAGGGCTTGTAATTGTATGCAGGAAAAACAATTTCCTGCCTCTTTTCCTGCAATACTCTTTGCTTTTTCTTTACTTTGATTTTTTTTAACTCAATAAAAATCCTGAAAAGAAAGTATACAACTGCTATGAATACAATAAAAACTAATGCCTTTAGCAGATATTCTCCAAAAAATGAGGATATTTTAGTGAAAAACCCTTCTTCTATGTCAGCAACAAGAGGGTTTGTTCCTTTATTGTATTCTTCCAGATTGGCTATTCCATCATTATCAGGATCCTCATTAGCATCATTAACATCATATTTAAGACTATATTTTTTCTCCCATGAATCAGGCATTCCATCCTTGTCAAAATCAGAAAGAGCACAAACTAAATTAATGATTGCCAAAAACATTAAAAAGAAAAATATTTTTCTCATCTAACACCTCTTTTTATCTTATTATTATTTAAACTTTTTTATTGATATGTCTAAATTGAAACAAACAAAAATATAATATTGCCAAAAAACAAGCTTATCAGAAAAGCTATTAAAAAGCTTGGGACAAATGGGATGCCCACTTTAATCAAAACTTTTTTTATCTTGCCTTTCTTGTAAAACTGGATTAATTTCCTTATCTTTTTTTTCTCAATGCCTAAATCCTTTGGCCCAGAGATATATTTCCCATCAACCTTTATGTCCTTTGCAATCCAGTCTCCTTCTGTAAGCTCTGCTGGCTTAACATACTTGAACATGCAGCTGTTTTCAACAGCCTTGATAAAAACGAAAGAGTAAAATCCGATAAGCAAGGTTAATATCATCACTAACAGAAGTATTTTAAAGATAATATCTCCAATTAAGAATAATGACAATAAAAGAATTACTGAGATTATCAGAAATATCCTTTGAAACATTAATATATTTTTTTTTTTGAATATCTTTTTCCATTCCTTAAAGAAATTTTTTCTGTTGTATACTGCCAAGAAAATGCTGTATATTAATCCGTATAATGCTCCAACAAAAAGAACATTAACAAAAAAACTAAAGATAAGGCTGTCAAACTTCAGCTCAAAACCGAATAATGCCCCTAAACCCATAAGCATCTTGCTGTCTCCACCGCCCCACTGGCCTGTGTAGTACATTATAAGGGCTATAGCCAAGAATATTCCGAATCCTATTAACCCCTGTATTATATAAGTAAAGTCAAAATTCACCAAGGAGAATATAAGCCTTGCACCCAATCCAATGAATATAATCCCGTAATTAATCCAGTCAGGAACTTCTCTTGTTTTAATATCTGTGTAAGTTCCTATAACCAAAGCAATAAGCGCTATTATTATGAAAATAAGCATCATCAAAAGAATTTTAATAAAAAGAATTATTTAATGCTTTCTGTTTTGAAATTTGGAAAAACTTTATATAGTCTTACTACTCTATTTAAGTAAAAATGCTAAAAAAAACAGATATAATGAGCAAATCAATGCCTAAGCACATAGCTATAACAACAGAAGGAAAAACACATTGGGCTAAAATAAATAATAAGCCGCTGAATGATGCCTACAGGCAGTCTTTGCTTAACATAAAGGATATAATGAAAGAGCAGGTTAAGCTTAACATTCCGATAACAACATTTTATCTTTTGTCAACTGACATAAAGGATTTTGAGCCTTTATCTGAGTTGGTTGATTTTTTAGTAATGTTTTTCAATGAGCTGCCTAACTTAAGGCTTGTGAGAAACAACAAGATAAAGGTAAGTGTTTTAGGAAAATGGTATAATATGCCTGGAAGGGTTGTTGAGGCAATAAAAAAAAGCATTGACGGCACACAGGAATATGACAATTTCTTTGTTAATTTCTGCGTTAATTATGACGGGCAGGAAGAGATTGTGGATGCATGCAAACTTTTGGCAAGGCAGGTTAAGGCAGAAAAGGTTGATATCGAGTCAATAGACAAGACATCAATAAAGGAAAACCTTTATTCATCATATCTTTTGCCTCCGGAGATAATCATAAAAAATGGGGAAAAAAAAAATATCCCTAATTTTCTTCTTTGGGATTCTGTAAACAGCTATACATATTATTCAGGAAAATTATGGCCTGATTTCAGAAAAAAAAAATCTTATAAGCGCAATAAAGGCATTCCAGAAATCACTCTGATTCTTCTTCAGGAACAGAAAACTCGCTTTCTGGAATAGAATAATCTATTATATCAAAGCTGTCGCACCACTGGGTATTGTGCTGCCATTCAATATCTCTTTCATCTGTTTTTATTTTTATCAAATTTATGCTTCTGCATTTGTCAATATCAACCTTGTGCTCTCCATTTACTTCAGCAACAGATTCATTGTCAAAGAATAAAGTGCCTTTTATTGCAAGCTGGCTTTCCTTGACAAAAAACCTCATTGTCACTTCTTTTTTTTTGCTAATTTGCTGCTCCTGAACTGAAAAAACTATGTAATTAAGCTTGCAGTCTGTTGGAAGGCTTTTCCAGGAATATTTCTTGCCATTCATATCCAAAGCTATATCGTGCTCTTTTTTGCAGAAATCATCAGGTAATTTCCTGAACTCTCCTTTTGAGCTGTCTCCAATATATTTTTCATCAAGCAAAACCCCTCCATCAAGAAGCTGGTTGCTTTCCTTGTCTATAAAAACCAATTTAGGCGGATAGAGGTTAATGTTCATGTCTATGAAAACTATTAACATAAAAGAAAGGATGAATATAATTAATATTGTTGCAATGCTTTTTTTGTTCAGTATGAACTTAACCTTGGATTTATCTATCATTTTATCCTTGATAACCTGTCAAAAACCTTTTGGCTTTTTTTTTCCTCTTTAGGCCTTGGGGGCCACATAACATAGCCGTCTTCCTGGTTTGAATCATCAACCTTTTTTTCAGGCTCTTTAGCGCTTTCTTTTGATCCGCCAAAAACATCAAGCATTTTTTTCCTTTTTTCAATCTTTTCCATCTGCCTTTTTGCGAATATGTAGTGTGTTGTGATTATATTCTTTCTTTCCTTTCTTCTGAAGATAGGCATTACAACCCTTTTCAGCATCTGCAATATGTTTAGCTCCTGAATTCTCAATAGCCTGCTTATATACTTGTAATAGAATAATGCAATAAGTATTGCAAGGATAACTGAGATAACAAAATAAATTATAAATTTGTTACTAATCCTTATCAAAACCCTGCCAAACATATATGAAAATTTGGAGAAAAAACTGTTTGATACAACCTTGAATATTATTAAATACATTTGAACTCCTCTTTTTAATAGATAATATTATGGTGGAAAGTATTTAAACTTTTTTGTTTTATACTGAAAAAAAAACTGAAAAATTCTCATTTTTCAACTTTTTTGGTATATTAAAAATTAAGTCAATAAGAAATTTGTTACTTAATTTCCAATAAAATAAAAAATAAAAAAAAACAATAAATATAAGAACTAAAAGATTACATAATTTTAAGGGGTGATATTATGGTGATATTATGGAGATGTGAAATATGCGGAGATCCTTATGTAGGAGAGAGGCCTCCTGCAAACTGTCCGTTCTGCGGCGCTAAAGCAAAATACATCAAGGAAGCGAAAAAAGCATCAGTAACTTTTGATGTTAAGCTAAATCCAAAAGATAAGGCAAACGTAGAGCATGCTTTACAGGTTGAGATAAGCAATGCAGCATTTTATTTCTGCGCTTCAAAGAAGACAGATGATGAAGAAGGAAAACTATTGTTTAAGGCATTGGCAAAAGTAGAGGCAGAGCATGCAGCAATATGGAAGAAAATATTGAAATTGGACAAGATTCCAGAAGGCAATGAGCAGTGCTTTGATGTTAATAAAGAAAACTTGGAAGAATCTCATAGAAGAGAGACAAGAGCTATAGAATTTTACAGAAATGCTGCGTTAGAATCCCAAAACGAAAGAATAAAACAGATTTTTAATGCTTTAGTTGAGGTTGAAACAGACCATTTAAGCCTGTCAGAGCAGAGATTAAAGTAAAGTTTTTTTTTTTTTAAAGATTCATTATTGAATTCGCTATTTTAATCATTAAAACTTAAAATCAATAAAATAAAAGAAATAAAAAACTTAAAAATTAAATAAAAAAAAAAAAAAAAAAAAAAAAAAAAGTAAAAAATTTATATAAATAAAATTAAATTTAATATAAAATGAAAAAAGAGGTTATATTTTTTATATTAATTGTGGTAATAGTTTTGTAAGGCTGCGATAATTTTTACGAAAA
>JAZDLQ010000091.1:0-16304 GCA_043801855.1 archaeon
TCTTTTGAGAGTCAATGGCATAAATCTTATTGCAAGCGCATTACGGAGATTGTCATCTGATTTCCAAAGATTATTGGGACTATTTGATGTGAGAATTAATGAAAATAAAGAGTAAAATGGGATTAGAATGAATTAGCCGTGCAGGTTATATATAAACCTTGTTATTGTTATCACTAAACAATTAATACATAAACTAGTTTCAACAACAAGAAAACTTTTTATTAACCAAGATTTACCAATAATCAAATGCGTAAAAATAAAAAAATAAAGCAAAAAACAATTAGCAGTATATCCCTAATTCCATTTATGATATTATTTGCACTTATTGTATTATCTATACTGCTTATTTTTTTCAAGGAAAACAATAAAGAAGATAAAACTATATATGAGGGCAGGCCAAAGGTGGCAGCTGTTCTTATTGAAAACGGAATCCAAAATGAAGCTAATGCAATATATGTTGCAAATAACGCGGATTTTATACTAATAAATGATTACGACAAAATATATATTCCGTTAATAAGATCAATTAACCCTACAATAAAAGTATTTATCTATAAATATTCAGGAGTCACCAAGGATGCTCCAATGCACAGCTGCGCTGATTATTCATATGTTATTTCAAATCACCCTGAATGGCTTTTGCACGACTCAAATGGAAGAGCAGTAACAGCAATTTTTAGCGAGTGGTCAGAAGAACATTCTTATGTTGGAAACTATTTTAACGATGAATATGTTACATATTCAGCACAAGCCTGTGCAAAAAGCGTTGAAAACATAGATATTGACGGCGTTTTCATTGATTGGTTGCCTGCTGAGCTTGATTGGTATTTTCCAAACGGCTTAAAGGAAATAGATAAAAATCAATTAAGAAAAGGCGTTAAGAAATACTTAAAAGAAGCCAAAAGCTCCATTAACTCCAAAGGCTTAACTCTTATTGCAAATTTTGCAGGTATTCTGCAGATGAATGCTTTTGAGGAATATCTTCCTTATGTTGATGGTTATGTTGAGGAATTTTTTGTGAATGAGTATACAGATAACAAATACCTTAGTAATGATTTGGTTAAAAGGCAATTGGCATTAATAAACCCCAAAATGACAATTTTACTCCAATCAAGAACTCCAGATGAGAATACTTTTAATTATATATACTCGATATATCTCATGAAATATTATAATGACACTTATTTTGGCTCAATAGATGCGCTGTACAATTTTGAAAGCTTTGTAAATTTTGTTAACAATAAGAAAAATTTTGACAGACTGGGAAAACCTCTATTCTATTATAGTGAAGAATATCCTATCTTAAAAAGAGAGTTTGAGAATGGAATTGTTTGGGTTAACATGGAAAGTAAAACCAGCGGAGTATCATGGAAGAGCAAATAGGATGGTTAACATAACTGAGAAAGTAATAACAGATATTTCCGGATTTGATTCATTAAAAGAAGAATGGGATGCTTTAGTAAATAATTGCATCGAATCTAATATTTTTATGACATTTGAGTGGGCAAAACACTGGATTAGGCACACGCATATGAAAAAGCCCTTAATTATTTGCATATACGAAAAAGGTAGTATTTGTGCAATTGCGCCTTTTTACCTCGACAATAAAAAAATAATCAGGGTATTGGGGCACCCTTATTCTGATTATGAGGGATTAATTGGGTCGCAATCAAACTTATTTGAAATTTACGACAGAATATTTAAGTTGCTCTCTCAAGAGTCATGGAATTCACTGGAAATAGACCAGTTTCCATCAGGCAACGCATTTCATTCGCTCAAGTACTATCTAATGGCTTCTAAAAAAAGGCATATTTTAAAGGATGCACTTCCCTACCAACGTATAGATTTTAAAAAAAGAGGAATAAAATACTCTACCCTGCTATCTTCCAAAAGGGATATCCGGCGAAAGATGAGGGTTTTCGAGATTTCGAACAAGCTTTCTTATAGAATTGCCATTGATAAAGAAGAGATTCTTAATGCAATATCTATGATTGTATTGCTTCATACTAATAAATTAAATTCATTTGGAAAAAAAAGCCAGTTTGAAAACAGCGAATTTCGCTCAAGCTATTCAAAGCTCATTTTATCTCTCTTTAAAAACAATGATCTGGATATGTTTGAGCTTTTGCTTGACAAAAAACCCATCAGCTGTATTGTCGGGCTAAAGCATAAAAACAAGTATCATTCATTTTCAATCCACATGAACATTGATTATATTAGAATTTCGCCAGGGATCCTGGCAGTCCTAAGTGATATTGAAAGAATTGAAAAAGAGAGCTATGAAGTCTACAATTTCGGACGCGGCAGAGACGAATATAAAGCTAGGTTCTCAAATTCAGCTGATATTACTAATAGAGTAAGCGTATTCAACAATAAAATCTCTTATTTTACCGGCAAAACAGCATCTGTTTTTAGTAAATAGAGTATAGCTGCTCTAATTTGCATGTGTGTGCATATATAATTTAGAGTGTTTTGTGTTTTTTCTGAATATTTACTACTTTATAATGATAAAATTTATAAAGAAGCGTGAAATACTTAGTTTAACAGTTAAAAGTGGTGAATCTATTGAAAAACAAGCAAAAAAAAATCACATTAATCATTCCTTGCTATAATGAGGAAAAAGGCATAGGCAAAGTCATTGGCTCTATTCCTAAAAAGAAACTAAGATCAATGGGTTATAAGATAGATATTATTGTTATTGATAACAATTCAAAAGATAAAACATCAATAATTGCTGCGGAGCACGGAGCAAAGGTACTTTTTGAGCCAAACCAGGGGAAAGGAAAGGCTGTTCTAACAGGTTTTAAAAATGTTCCCCGTGATACAGATATTGTTGTTATGATTGACGGAGATAACTCCTATCAGGCAACTGAACTGCTAAGAATAATTGAACCTATAGACAATGGTTTTTGCGATGTTGTAATTGGTTCGAGGCTGAGCGGAAAACTAATGAAACATTCAATGCCGTATTTCAACAGGCTAGGAAATTGGTTTTTTACATTTTTAGTCAGGGTATTTTACAGTGGTAATGTTACAGACGTATGTACAGGATATTTTGCATGGAAAAGAGAAGTTGTTGAAGAACTTGCAAAATACATTTGCTCAAATGGATTTACTCTTGAGATGGAAATGATTACAAAAATGGCAAGAATGAATTACAATATATCCTCAGTCCCTATTACATACGAAGTAAGAGAAGGCAATTCTTCACTTATGCCGTTAAAAGAAGGATATAAAATACTGATGACCTGGACTGAGCATTTATTTTGGAAACCGCAATGCTTTGATGCACCGCAGATGCAAGTAAATGAAATATTAATAGAAAACCTTAATAAAACAAAGAAAGTAGCCTAGGTATATATTAAAAATGAACCGTAATTATATGATTATTATCGGGCTTTCTTTCATATTACTATCCTTTTTTACGGCATATAAAGTAAATGAAGCAGATATTTTGTCAAACAATTATGTAGAGCTGTATTTTGATAATGTTTCACAAATAAATTATAGTACAAAATGGAATGTTACGCAAACTGGCACATTTGTTGTTGCAAATAATAAAAATATAGCTTTTAGTGACTTTTATTTTGTTGACAAGGAGACTTTCTATGACACTAGGATTGAATCGCAAAGGATTGCTGAAGGCGTAATAAGCGTCAAACCATTTACAAACGAAAAAATAAACTTTTCATTTCAAACAGTGCCAAACAATAGAACCTCTAAAGTAATTGTAAGGCTTGCTAACAGCGGCTATAAAATATATTTTTGGTTTTTTCCTTATGATAAGAAATTTGAAAGAACATATCTATGTGGTATCGATGTAACGGACATAGATTGGAACAATCAGGAAGCACTTGATTATAAAACTAAAAAAGCGTTAGAGGAATGCCTGAAAAATGATTAGCAAATTAAAAAATTCTCTTTTGTCTGGAACAGTTTTTATTATTTTAAATACTTTGGTAACCTCAGGGCTCGGATTTGTTTTCTGGATGTTTGCAACAAAGAATTATAGCTCTGGCCAAATAGGCGTAGTTAATGTGCTTACAAGTGCAATGAACCTTATTTTTGTTTTGTCGTCTTTTGGATTCTATAATGCAATAATTAGGTTTCTTCCAAAAGCTAAACAAAACTCAGGAAAGTTACTTGGAATCTGCTTATCTGTATCCGCAATTAGCGCACTTTTCCTGTCTATTGCATTTAATATATACTCTTTCATTTTTTTTAAAAATAAGCTCTTGTATGGCGGCTTTTTTTATATAGTATTTTCGTTAATTTGTATTATATGGACATTATATAATTTCTGTGAACCCGTGCTATTATCAAAAAAAAAAATTTATATGTTTTTCATAGCCAACTTAATTTACAGTCTTTCAAAAATTATACTCTTGCTGTTGCTTAAAAGCTTTGGAGAAACAGGCTTATTCATTTCATTTAGCGCACCTTCACTAATACCTCTGATTATTTCATATATTGCTGCAAAAGAAAATATAATCTTAAATTTAGACAAAAATGAATTTAAGCACGTGATTGGTTTTGCAAAAAAGACTTATATTTCAGATATTTTTTATAATTTACCTGGGTTTCTTCTTCCTATTATTATTGCAAGCATATTATCACCTTCTGACTCTGCATATTTTTATTTTGCGTACATGATATCTGCAATTATTTTTGTCGTGCCAAAAGCAATAGCCAAGTCGCTATTCAATGAAGGATCACATGATGATAATGCAATAGCAAAGCACTTAAAGACATCACTTTTTGTTTCGTTGGCTGTATCATTGTTAATGATATTATCTGTGCACCTTTTCGGAACATTTGTATTTATGCTTCTTGGAAAAGAATATATGGCTAACTCTGCCATTCTTCTAAAAATTCTGGTTTTTGCCACAATACCAATAAGTATTAATGAATTATTTATTACACTAAACCAAATAGAGTATAATCTGGATAAAGTAATAATACTGAATATTTCCACTGCAAGCATAATAATTGTTCTGTCAATTGTGCTGGCAAATTTTCTAAATACAACAGGAATTTGCATTTCAATCGTAATTGGGCATACGATTCCCTCATTATTCCTGATAAAAAACACATTAAAATATACCTCAAAAAAAAAGCAGAAATGAAAAAAAAATATGAGTTAGCTGGATTTGTATTGACAATGGTCATGATAGGCGTGCTTTTTCTGCTTGAGGAATATCTCACAAAATACAGGCAGGCAAGCACTTCTTTTTTCTGGGTAATTTATTTAACTTTTATTTTCTGTGCAATAATACAACTGCTGTTTATGAATAAGGAATACAAAACAATAGCCTTAATATTAATGGAATCCTTCTTTGTGATTCTGCAGCTGCTTAATCATCCTTTGCTTATAAACCTTGAAAGAGATGCATTTTTTGAAGCACAGTCTGCGAAGCTAATAATTGAATCCGGGGGCTGGAACCCAAAACTAGGCACAGGATTTGCAGAGAATTACTATGGATATAATCCATTAATACATTTCTTAATTGCAGGTATGTCATTGGCATTAGGCATAAACACTTATGTAGCGACAAAATATGCTATTCCTCTTGTTTTACGCACTTTTTTTTTGCTTTCTGTTTTCATGCTGATAAAATCAATTACTAAAAAAGAAGATACCAATCTTGCTTACTTTGCGCTTTTTTTCTATATTATTAGCCCTCGATTAATGTTTATGAATGTCTCTCGCAGGCTTATATCTGCAATATTCGGTATTTTGGCTTTGACAGTTCTTTGCCTTGGATCCGATAAGAACAAAAGAAAATGGATTTATAATGTTCTCTTTACTCTTTTTTCGGCGCTTTCCGTTATTGGTGACCATTCTATTTCAATGTTAATGATCTTACTCTATGCAAGCTTTATTATTATAAATTTCACATTAAATTATTATTTAAAGAAAACAAATCAAATGCAGTATAAAAATGATATTTTTCCGTTACGACCTGTTCATTTTTTTATTTACATTGTAATATTTATAATCTGGAATGTTGTTTTTGCACCAATAATGCTTAACTCAATTATTAATTACATGAAGAGTGATATACTTTTATCTATACAAAATATTATTAATATAGGCATGCCGCACCAGTCCATTTCAGAATCATCTTCTGTTCATATCAACTTACCATACGAAACAGCCTTAGCAATAATTTCACAAGGAATATTTTTAATGTGCGCTTTTTTCGGATTAATAGGTGTTATATTCATCAGAAAGAAATATCCTGAAAATAATTTCTTGATTGTTTTTTCCATTATTGGGTTTGTCGGCTATGTGGGTGCAGGAATTCTCTTAAAAACTAAAGCATCTGTTGCATCGCACATAATTTTTTGGTTGTTTAGTATACCTTTGTCAGTATTGGCAGCAAAATTAGTACTCGGCTCTGAAATATATTTCAAGGAAAAAAAGCTTTTATCATATATTAAACCCTTATTATTAATACTTATATTTTCCGGAGGCTTAATTTTTTCAGTTACACCAACATTATATAACAGGAGCGATACTAAAAACCAGATTTTAGAATATGACTCTTCAAGGAGTAAGGGATTAATATTATCAGCACAATGGCTAAAAGATCAAAATCACTTTCAGAATCCTTATTTAATATCTGACCAGCAGTCCTATGATGTTTTTAGCGGAATGTATCAGTACGAGGTTGCGCCTGAATTAGCTGTCGTCCAAATGTATCTGGGAAATAAATCACAGGTATATAGTACAATTTACGGAGATAATATTGTCTTTGGAGCATATGAACACACAAGGCAGTATCATTACTTTGATTTTTTTGTATTTGATAAAAAAGTATACCAATTGCCAAGCTTCCTGCTGGGAGATCCTGTCGAGGATAATAGGACAACAATATTTGAAGATATTAACCTAATGAACAGGTATTATGAGAATGGAGATGTCATAATGTATTTTAACTCATATCAAAATCTAATGGTTCATTGAAATTTTATTCCAGCAAATTTTCATAAAGAAGAAAATATTGCTTTGCTATCTCTTTCCAATCATAAATGGCGCTTTTTTTCCTTGCGTTCTTTTCAAGGTTATGCTTTAATTTATCATCTTCCATAAGAGTTACAATAGCATGCTTAAGGCTTTCTTCATCTTTTGGTGGGATAATTATTCCGCTCTTGCCGTTCTCAATTATTTCAGAAAACCCTTTTTCAGTTGCTATTATGGCTTTTCCGCATGATAATGCTTCAAGACCGACAAGAGGCATATTTTCCCAATGTGAAGGAAAAACGCAAATTCTAGCTTTTTGCACAAGATGAATGAGCTCTGTACCATTCTTATATCCTAAATTTTTAGTATTTGGCAGGTTCAGCTTGTAGGAAAGATGCCCTTCTCCTGCAAACCAAAATTCATAATTTGGAAGCGACTTAGCCACATTGACTAGCTCAAAAAATCCTTTTCTTTCAATGTATCTTCCATAAAAAAAAATGTAATTCTCTGTTTTGTTGCTTGAAGGTACAAACTCACCTGTATCAACACCATTTGCAATATACTTAACACTTCTCTCAAAGCTTTTTTGTGCCTCTTCCAGCAGCCAATGGCTTGGTGAAGTTATTGCAGTTGCACTTTTTAACGCTACTTTTGTATAATATTTTTCGTACCATCTCAAATTGTATACTTCGTCTCCATGACAGGTAAGTATTTTTACACCAGGCTTATTCCTGAAAAGATACAGCCAGGGCAACAGGATATGGACATGAATAATGTCATATGACTTTTTATTAAAAAGGTCATCAACAGTTTTTTTCCCTATAGTGGAATAATAGAGTGTCAGAAGCGGTTTTTTTGGAAAATAGTGAATATTTACATTTTCTCTCTTCTCAAATTTCTTATCTCCTATTGTTGCAATATCAACTTCAACATTTTTATATTCTGCCATGCGCCTTGCTATTTCCCAAACTACTTTTTCAGCCCCCCCTGCAATTGGCGGAATATAGGTTGATGCAAACAGAATTTTCATTTTTTACAGATATTATCTATTAAGCTAAAATAAGATTTGAAATATTTGTCTTCAGAAAAATAATCTTCATATATTTTCTCTATTTTTTTTTCATTGTATATTTTTAAGTTAGTAGATTCCAATAGCTCTTCAAGCTCGTCAAAAGAGTGGAATATTAATTTACTGCCGATTTTTCCGACAATCTCAGGTATTCCTCCTTTGTCCGAACCTATTACAGGCTTTCCATAAGATAACGCTTCAAGAGCAATAGTCGGAAAGTTCTCTTCACAGACAGAAGGAATAATAACTGCATTGCAACCTCTAATAAAAGAGTGCAACTCATTAGGCTTAAGCCATCCGACATAATTAATATTGTCCAATGATTCTCTTTGTACTTCTGCTTTTAACGGACCATCTCCGGCAATAATTAGATTTTTTTTATTTTTCTTAAAAATGCTAATTAGTTCCATAATTCCTTTTTCATTCTCAAGAATACCGGCAAACAGGAAATAATTTCCTTTTTTGTACTTTGCATTTATTTCATTTTCTATAGTTTTATTTTCTGTAGTTATGAAATTGTATATTATTCTGCATTTCTTAAATTCCTTTGAAATGGCATTTGCCATAAAATCACTTGGGCATATTATTGCATCAATATCGCTTGCATGCTTCTTAAAACCCTGAAATATGCGTGCAACCGGATAAGGCTTTCTGTCCCTCAGACAGCAGGAGAAGCAGCCTTTTTTGGCATCGCAGACCCTGCCTTGTGAAAATCTGCTGAATTTTGGGCACACAAGCCAGTAATCATGGGCGGTATAAAGGTTTACGTAACCGCCAAGCTTTTTTAGAATGCCTTCACCAAGAAGCGAGATATTATGGTGATGAACAACATCAAAATTGTTATTTTTTATTAGTCGCTCAAAGTAACCAAATGTATATGGCATTGTTGTCAACGAGTAATTCAGGATAGGCTCGAATTTGCCAAGGGGCGAACTTAAGGGATGAAATGTAACGTTATTCAGGTTTTCAATTCCATTGAAGTTTCCTTTTTTCTTAAATTTATAGGCATCAACAGAAAACATCACATGCACGTTATGTCCTCTTTTAGCAAGCCCTTCTGCAAGATATTTTACATGCACAGCATCTCCCCCTATATGATATGGCGGATAGAAAGAAGTTGTTAATAGGATTTTCATTGCATTCACCTTATACTTTGTTGAGCCCTGTTTTAACCATAAAATTTGTTATTTTCCATTGGATTTTTTCAGGAATATACCTCTTAATGAAGCTTCTTAAGAAAAATTTTATTTTGAAGGTTAAGAAGATATAGGTGCCCTGCAAGTTTTTATTAGCAATAATTAGTTCTGATGTAGTCCTATGGTCTGTTGAAAATTTTTTTTTATATTCTTCTTCTCCTCTTAAAAAGTCATATTCGAATATGTTTTTTCTAAAGCAGTCAATGAATACATTTGAGTGGGCAACTCTTCCTACGCCATATTTTAAATAGGCATCTTCAGGTAATATCGCTGATGAATAGCCACACCTTTTTTTGTTAAATTCAAGACAAAAGTTATAGGACACAGGCTTTTCGTTTAATTCTAAAAAATACAAATATAGCCTGGATTTATTTAAAAGAACTCCAGCTACTTCCCTAATGAAACCAACCATTTTTTTGCTTGAAAAAGCGCCAGGCAGTCCACGCTCATTCCATCTTCTTCTGTTGATATTTACCATTGTATCAACAGCAGACTCAAGTTCGCCTGAGTTTACAATAACTCGTTCTTTTACCTTAAAGTCAGCGTCTAAATTTCTTTTATCTTTATTCAGCCTTTGCCTAACACTTCTCCTTAAGCTTGTAAAATAGTCTTCATATTTTCCTTTCAAAGAGATATAATAAATAGTTCTAGTTATGTCAAATGCATAAAGAGAAGAACTATTGCCTATTTTTTCTTTGAAAAGCGCGCAGAGAGGAGATTCGCTATGAAAATCAGACAGATGAATAAAATCATATTTTTTCTTTTCATTATGAATATATGATGCAAAGGACTCAATGCATTTTGCTTCATGCCCTTTCTTAACAATAAAATCCAAATACTCTGAGCATGCTTCTTCACCGCCCATGAATTCAAGCATCCTTAGTTTAAACACAAGCTTCACTTTTGAGATCACAAGCGGTGCAATCCCAACAAGCTCGTCATTATCATAACAAGTGAGAATAAACAGTTTTTTATCATTACCAAAATGCTTATACCATGTATATAACCAGTCATATGTCAGAAAGATATTGCTTGCTGTAGATTCATCGAGAAGTTTTTCCCATCGGCCAGATAGTGAATTGAACTCTTCGTTTGAATCTATTGGCTGAATCCTTACCATCTAGCGTCCTCAGACGATTCAAAAAAATACTTCCTGATTGACTTAAAAGTGTATAGTATTCCCGGCACAATATCATGCGGATTTCTCAGCACCAATAAAACATTTTTTATAAACCATATTGGGTTTTTATAGATGGTAAAATATGCTTTTTTACACATTTCTTTTAGTTCCAGCTCGCTAAACACGGTAAATGGTATGAACTTCTTATGGTTAATTATATCCCACATTGCCTTTTTCTCATCTATTGCCTTATCTTTAACCAAATTAAAAAATTCAGTTCCGGGGTATGGGAAGAAGATATTTATTTCCATGCTTGACGGAAGAGTTTTTTTAAGAAAAGCAATAGTCTCGGCAAATGTCTCTTTTGACTCACCGGGAAGGCCGACTATAAAGCTGCAGTGTACCTTGATTCCTACTTTGTAGCAGTCTTCCAGCGCTTTCATATTCTGCTCAACTGTTGTGCCTTTATTTGCACTATCAAGTATTTTTTGGCTTCCTGATTCAATGCCAAGCGAAAGCCCTCTGCATCCGCTTTTTTTCATGACCTTAAGGAGCTCATAGTCAAGCAGATTGGTCCTGCTATTGCAATACCATTTGATTTTCAGCCGTTTAAGCTCATCGCATATGGTTAGTACTCTATCCCTATCAATAGTAAATGTCTCATCAAAGAACATAACCAGATTAATTTTGAACTTCTCTTTCAAGTATTTTAACTCCTGCACTATACTTTCTGCTGATCTTTTAAATATCTTGGTTTTTGCTGAAGTGCAGTATTTGCATGAAAAAGGGCATCCTTTTGAAGAATACATGATTGTAAATGGCTTTCCGTGAGGAACATTGGTATAATATGGGTTAAGCGAAGGAAGGAGATCATACGCAGGAATCGGTAGCTTATCCCAGTCAAACTCAATTTTTTTGCTTTCACTGACAATGATTTTTTTATTTCTTCGAAAAGTTATTCCTTGCACCTGTTTTGGGTCTAAATTACTGTCTACAATGTCAGGAATGACATTAATATATTCGCCGTTAACAAACATGTCAATGTCAGAATACTTCTCAAGCACAAGATTCGGCAGCATCTTTAAGGCATAGCAAATTCCGACAGTTTTTCCTTTTGGATTCATATTTTTAAATTTCGTAGCTGCTGATATGTCGTGATCGATTGTAAAAGGAGTAAAGCGAAATACCAATAGTTCAAAATTTTTCATATCTATATTCTCATATGGAATATCAAAGCCATTTGCATCAATTAAAACTACAACATGTCCTTTCTCCCTTAAAATTGCAGCTATTTGCATCAGGCTATAAGGCGGAAGTACTGAATGTTTTTCAACCATTTCGCAGCGCTCTTCCCTAATAACGGATTTACCTTCGTATCTTGGCGGATTTAATAATAAAATTCTCATGTTAAACACCTTTTAGCAATTGGTTGATGTATCTTGCATCCCTGACTGTGCTCTTTCCATTGTATATTTCACTTAATATTTCAGCGATAGACTTCATAAATATTTTGTTTATTTTCCCGTTTTGAGTATTTAGGATGTCGCATGGATGAAAATAACCAATAATATTTGCAGATCCTTTTTCCTCTGCTTCAGCGTGTTTTTTTCTAATCATTTCTGTTATAGGCTTATTGCTCCAGAAAGGCGAAATTGTAAAGCATGAGTGTGGATTATAATTCATTCGATCAATAATGTATCCGGACTTCGACACGATTTTTGCGACAGGCTTATGAAGATGCTTATTTAAAATAGAGTTTAACCTGCTTTTTTTGTATAGCTTGTTTGCATTATTAATAGTTGAAATAGGAATTTCTACAATGTCCATGTTCCCCTCTTTTTTATAATCTGAAAAGCACGGCCTGTAAGGGACAAGCGGTGAATTTCTCCAGTCAATAATATTATCTCTTCCGCCATACATTCCTTCAGAAAAATAACCAGGGGCACAAGTCATATCAACCCTTATTCCATTTTCAGCTAGAGCATGCATTATAGAGTTAGTCATTGCGTTCCAGCCCATTCTGGAATATAAAGGATGAAAATCTAGTGTATCAGTAAATATTCTAATGGATTTCTCAACAATTTTCGACTGTTTAGATTCATTCCCCTCCTGGCACCAAATCCTGCCATCCCACGAAAGAGTATGGATATGGATACCTAGAATATTTTCGGCTTCTTTAAGATGAGTTATTGCTCTTTTGTTGTATTTTAAAAAAGAATCTTTTATGCATAAATCCGTCCTTAGAAACCAAATTATTTTAAGATCATATTTATTAAATTCTGCAAGTAATTCGTTCCAGTGATTTGTCCATGTATACTTGAAAGTAGGAGTATATTCATCATAATCAGAACCTTCTTTTTCCCATCCAGGCAGATACTTTGGATGATTATCTTCTGTATCAGAGCACAGGATAAAATTTAATTCAGGCTTCATTTTTTTAAAATGCTATAATATGCTTCTCTTGTTTTTTTTGCCATTAACTCGGATGATAGGTTTTCTTTTGCATAATTAAATGCATTTTTTCCTAGTTTTTGAGATAGGTGCCTGCTATTTAATAATTTAAGCATTGCATCTGCCAGTGCATTTTCATTTTCAGGGCTTACAAGCAACCCTGTTTCAGTATCTTTTATTAGCTCGGGAATGCCTCCGACGTTGGTTGAAATAATAGGTAAACCCGCAGTCATTGCCTCAATAATTGAATAAGGGAAGCTCTCGGTTAAGCTTGGCAGCACAAAAATATCCGCTTTTGAATATATGAAAGGCATATCTGCTTTGTCGACTGCACCAAGAAAACAGTAATTTTTGCCAGATACATTTTTTAGCATTTTTTTCCATTTGTTAATATTTCCTGGACCTGCAAAAACAAAATAAGCATCCTTTTGCTTAGCTACTATTTCAATGGCTTTCATATAAGTCACAAGGCCCTTCATATAAAGGAGCCTTCCTGTGTAGAGGATAATTGGCTTTTCTATTTTGCTTATGCCTAATAGTTCAGAATTATTTACAGTGATGTTTTTGGCATTATAGTTACTCTGGTCTATTCCGTTATTAATAATAACAGTGTTTTTTTCACTTGGAAGATAAAATGAAATAAATTTTGAGACTGCGATGAAATTTTTCTGTTTTTTCAGGTACATCTGCTGCAATAGCTTAATATATGGATAAGCGAACCTGCTCAATATTTCAACGGGCTCGCCATTTTTTATAGCGCTAAAAACAACTGCTCTTTTGCTTACTGAGACCTGAGAATCAATTGTCGTATGAACAGTGCACAATGTTGGTATTTTTAATTTATTAAACAACTGCAAAAAAATATCCGGCATCTGGGTTAAGTTTGCACAGTGAACCAAGTCAAAGCAATATTTTTTATGCAACTCTGAAAACTCAAATAAAAGTTTTATTTGAAAAAAATAGTTGTAGAAAAAAGTGTCATTTGCGCTTCCAACAAAATTAACCTTAATTTTATTATCAAACATCGATTCTATATCTTTTTCAGTATATTTTTCTCCTCTTTTAGGAGTGATCACAACAATATCAAGATCCTTATATTTGGACAGTTCTTTAACCAATTCAATAGAGTAAACGCCAACTCCTCCCCAAACAGGCATGAATTCTGGCGCCAGAAACGCAATTTTTATTTTTGACATTTTTACTATTAACAAGTAGTAGTATTTAAATATATCGTTTAATTGTGAATACTTACTAAAGAAAATAGTATGTTTTATAAGATATATATTTCAAAATAACAATCTTTATATATAATGAATTTACTTTAGAGTAACAACAATAGCCGAAAGACTATTTTCGAAGGTTTCAAGTTAAAAAGTGAGGTTTGAAAAATGAAAAAAATCATATTATTTACACTAGTATTATGCCTTGTTATGGCATTTGCAGGAGCAGCTCCAGTAATAGAGCCAGCTGCACTTGGTGGTGAAAACCAAAATAGGGGAGTTAATACAAGCACTACATTTAAAGTAAAAAATCAAGACAATGCTACTTATACAGGATTAAGTATTTCATCAAGCGCAGGCTCTGCCTATAAGGTTGCTTTTAGCGGACTTCCAGCAACACTTGCAAGTGGCGCTGAAGCAATTGTTACAGTATCTGGATTTGTTCCACTAAGCCTTGATGCTGTTAATAGAGATACTGGTAAAGTATTAATCCATAATATTGGCACAATCACTGTTAGTGGAACACTAAACAGCGAATCAGTGTCAACACAATCAGCATTAACCATGCAGGCAGAAAATAAGCTTGAGATAAAAAAACTATACGTAAACGAAGATAGCGTCAACGACGGAGACGAGGTTGATGAGCTTAAGCCAGAAGATAATATTGAAGTAAGGATGATAGTTGAGAGCAGCTTTGACAGTGACGGAGACTGCAATGTTGACGGTGAAGACTGCGATATCCAGGATATCGAAGCTAACTTACAGGTTGATGACGGAGAGATGGATGTTGATGAGGATTTTGATATCTCAGACCTTGGTGCTGAAGATGAAGAAGAAGATACCGTTACTTTTGAGATAGACCAGGATGCAGATGATGACTCATACAGGATGGAAGTGTATGCAATAGGACAGGATGATAACGGCGCATACCACGGAGAATATCTTGAAGTTGATTTAACAGTTGAGCGTCAAAGAGATGAAGTTTCAATCATTGATTCTACCTTCAATCCAAATACACTTGAATGTGATGATAGATTTATATCAATATCAGTAGAGCTTGAAAATACAGGTAGGGATGACCAGGATAGAGTTACAGTTGATCTTGAGTCAAAGACACTTGATATACTTGAAAGCATATCTGGAATAACTCTAGATGAAGGAGATAACATCAAAAAGAATTTTGAGCTTAAGCTTCCTTCAGATATCAAGCCTGGAACCTATTATTTTGACCTTATCGCATTCAATGATAATGATGATGAGACAGACAGGGTAACTCAAAAAATAATTGTGCAGAATTGTGAATCTACAACACCTGACACAAAGGATAATGAAGACGATAAAGAAGAAACTGTTAAAGATAACAAAACAAACACAGATGTGAAGTACGTCGATTACACTCCAACCTCTGGTAACGTCATATATGGAGAACCTAAGAAGGAAGAGACAAGCACAGACATGACATATATCTTAGTGCTTGGCATAGGCATAGTATTAATTATTATTTTAATAATGATACTATTTGCAGTCCTTTTTAAGAAGTAGAGAGAATTTGTTTATTTTTTCTCTTGATTTTTCTATTTTTTTATTATATAAATTAACAAGATAGCCTAGCGCAATTTCTTTTAACAAAAAATCACCGCCAAATGCTATTGGAATATCAAGCCTCTCCTGCGCAATAATTTCAATGATTATTTTTTTATTTAAGGCAATAATTCCACAGTGCCGCAGGCCGCACATTTCCGCAGTTGATAAGAGAATATTTGCATCCTCAATTGATCTTGCACAAATATGCATTATTGGATATTCCATGTGCATCCATAGGTTATCCTTATTAGAATTCAAAATAGCATCGAAAACACTCCTTTCCTGAACTATTTCATGTGAGCAATAGACCCATGAAACACTATTTTTATTCCTATTTTCAGTTTCTTCCAAAATTATTAACCTGCCTGCGCATGAGCTTGTTGTGTAATAGTTATTTAGAGAATTTATCCTGTTAACTGAATCAACTATCGACTCATCTACACTTCCTGCTCTTGATTTGTCATGCTCAGCTAATTTGTTAAGGCAGTTTTCTTTATCAGCATCAAACATGAAAAATCAGATTATTAACGCATTCTTAGATTTTGCTATAAAAAATAAGATGATGGGTACTTGTTCTGGCTTTTTTAAAATGATAAAAAAAACTTCCTATGGAACAATTGCAGAGTGAGTGGTAAAAAAGTATTAAATAGAGAAGAATTAAGCAAGAGTTGTGCAACTCAAACTTAACGGTTTTGAA
>JAZDLQ010000037.1:0-2828 GCA_043801855.1 archaeon
GGTAATGATCAACATCGAGAATTATGGGAATACAACTTCGGCTACAATTCCCTTATGTATCTGGGAATATGAACAAAAACTTAAAAAAGGAGATATTCTGATACTTGCCGCATTCGGTGGTGGCTTTACCTGGGGCTCTATCTACCTGAAGTGGGCATACGATCCCAAATAAGTCATCTCTTTCTGATATAAATACCCCCTTTTTCTTTCCCCTTTTTATTTTTATCTGCAATAGTTTTTATATTTGTGAGTTATTAAGTTTGAATCTCTAAATTTTTAAATATTATGGCAAAGTACAACGAGACTGATAGCACCACGATTAACCTTATTAGTAATGGAACAGATATAACCGGTGATATAAAATCCAATGGTGATATCCGTATCGATGGATCTCTTACGGGAAATCTCAACACAAAAGGGAAAGTTGTTATTGGTCCAACCGGAAAGGTGAGTGGGGAAGTTATTTGTAAAAACTCAGAAGTTTCAGGCATAATTGAAGGTAAAATAACGGTTGGTCAGTTACTTAACCTGAAAGCATCTTCAAAAATACACGGTGATATAGTTACTTCAAAACTTTCTATAGAACCGGGAGCAAAATTCTCCGGGAATTGCAATATGACTGATAATGAAGACAATGGAAGAGCAGCAATCACAAAAGAAAAAGAACCTGAAAAATCAGGAGAAAAACAAGGAAAATAGCGGGATAAAAGACTACGCCAAATATACAGGCATAGCATTCCAGATGATAGGCATAATTCTTGTTACAACCTGGGGTGGTATAAAACTTGATAAACTGATGGGTTTCGAAAAACCTGTTTTTACAATAATCCTTTCCCTTCTTGGAGTTTTTGCAGCAATATACACTGCAGTGAAAGATTTTATTAAGTGATCCACATTTTTGAAACCACTTCATAAATATATTTTATTACTGTTATTCCTGAATATACTGTTACTTGGCACAGGATATTTACTGGTTTCAGTAGCAAACCTCAATCTCTTCTTCAGCGATATTGCCATTCTATCCTCAGTCTTTTCAATAATTGCACTTATAACTCTGGTCATTTTTTTAAGAGGTCAGACCAAAGAACCAGACAGCCAGACACTACATAGTCTGGTCTCTGTAAGCCTGAAGTTTCTGCTTGAGATGGTATTAGCTCTTGTTTGGTTTATTGTTGCTAAAAAAACATCTTTGCCATCTGTTTTAATATTTTTTGTTTTATATTTAACACTCACTTTGTTTTCGATATGGGTTATACTGAAAACACTGAAAAACAAATCTTTATAAAACTGATATTGATTTGAAAACAAAAAATTTAATTGGTTTTTTCTTCTTTTTTCTCCTTGCGGGAACAACTATTCAAGCCTTTGGCCAGGAAGTTGAAGAAAAAGGGGAGGGTAAAGAAAAATTCAAAGCCAGCACATATATTCTTGAACATATTGCTGATTCGCATGAGTGGCATATTCTTACGAAAAAGAATGGAGAGAGTGTTGCTATATATCTGCCTGTTATTGTATTCAGCAAGGAGACCGGTCTGAACATCTTTTCTTCAAAACGGCTTGCTCATGGTCATGAGTATAAAGGTTTCAGGCTTGAAGAGGAAGGCGACCTGAAAGGGAAAATTGTTTTGGTAAATAAGGAGGGGCATGTTGATGAAGAAAATATTCCTCTTGACCTTTCAATGACAAAAACTGTTGTGGGGATGTTATCTGCTGCAATAATTGGCCTGTTGTTATTCCTGTCGCTTGCGCGATCATATAAGAAAACAGGAATCAGTCATCCTAAAGGGATTCAGAGTTTCCTTGAACCAATCATACTTTTTGTCCGCGATGATATTGCAATCCCTAACATTGGGAAGGATAAATATGAAAAGTTTATGCCTTACCTGCTAACTGCATTCTTTTTTATTCTAATTAATAATATAATGGGAATTGTTCCATTTCCTCCGCCTTTCGGCGCCAATGTTACTGGGAATATTGCAGTTACACTCATATTGGCGTTGTTCACATTTTTCATTACACAATTTAACGGAAACAAAGCATACTGGAGACATATTCTTGCTACTCCCGGAATCCCATTCTGGCTATTACCAATAATAATCCCTGTAGAGATTATGGGAATGTTTGCAAAGCCATTTGCCTTAATGGTCCGTTTGTTTGCGAATATTACAGCCGGGCATATAATTGTTCTTAGCCTGGTTTGTATAATATTTATTTTCAAATCATTAGCTGTTGCTCCGGTTTCAGTTATTTTTGTGATTTTTATGGATTGTCTCGAACTTCTTGTGGCTTTCCTTCAAGCATATGTATTCACCTTATTGTCAGCTTTGTTTGTAAGCCTGGCAGTAAAGGAACATCATTGATTTTTATTGTTTAATTAAAACCAAGTATTATGACAGGAACATTGGCAGCAATAGGAGCAGGTCTCGCAGTAATAGGTGCAGGACTTGGTATCGGTAGAATAGGTAGCTCGGCAATGGATGCAATAGCCAGACAGCCTGAAGCTGCTTCAAAGATCCAGACAGCAATGATAATCTCTGCAGCCCTTATTGAAGGTGTTGCATTGTTTGCAGTTGTGGTAGCTCTTATTGCTTAGTAAAAAATTATGAAGCCTGCAACGGTTGGTTGCAGTGCTTCATTTTATTGAAATCGTTAAAACAACTTATATGATATTATTAGCTAGCAGCCTTACCACCCCTGCAATCGGAACACTTTTCTGGTCAGCACTGATTTTTGGATTGTTTTTTCTGATCCTGACAAAATTTGCCTGGAAGCCTATCCTGAATGCAGTTAAAGCAAGAGATGAGTTGATTAAGGGCTCTCTTGAATCA
>JAZDLQ010000014.1:0-19074 GCA_043801855.1 archaeon
AAGAAAAATAATTGGATGTCTTAGAAGTGAGCAAGGAAAAACAAATATGCAAGTGATGCTTAGTGCATTCCAAACCTGGAGATTACAAGGGCGTAACCCATACGCTGAATTAAAGGCTATTCTCTAAAGCCTAATACATACGGAAAATGCCTTATATATTATGCCATCACAAAACTGTAGATGTCTTCGGAAATTTTTTTTTTACTTGCAGCAACAAATCCTTTTTTTTTAAGATTGTTATCCTGAAGAAAGTGATTCAATCCTTCATATTCTGCCAGCTTTGAATTTCCCAATATCTGTGCTCTGCGAACAAGATCCTCTTTGCTAAGCCCTCTTCTATAAATATCCTTTTGCCCATACATAAATAGTTTAGGAACTTGCTCGGCATTTTTAATCTTTTCAATCAAACGAGCATGCGGGCCAGCAACTCGAATATTCTTATTGAAAAAAACACATAACTTCAATGCGTCCATATGATCAAAAGGATTAGTATCTTCTGCCAGATGTGTGAGCAGACTTAAGAATTGGTCATATCTTACATCATCCCACATGTTAGGTGCTAAATTTTTATATAGTGGAATACCGGATTTATCCTGTTTTCGTTGCTGCCTAAATTCATGCTCTTTTCTGGCAAACCATTTAATAGGTAAATGGAATCCTCTTTCAATTGCCTCAGGCAAGCTTAAAGGGCATCCTATTAAAATTAATTTTTCTGCTTGAAGGTATCCAATAGAGTTATAAAAAAAGGATTCTGTTTCTTCTGCCATGGCATTATTCTCTAAAATAGGGTCATAAGCAGGATTTAATTCTAATTTTTTCTTTTTCAGCTGCTGGTAGTGCAATAGTCTGGGCTTTAGTTCACGGTAGTCTTGCCCTGTATAGTATCCAAGAAGAGCCAGTAAAGCAGCCATTGCGCCTGTGCTAAAACCAATAACAATAATCTTTTTAGGACTGTATTCTTCTTTCAGTTGATATGACATTCGTATTACCATTTCACTCATATGAGAAATAATAAATTGGCTGTCTGTGCCTACCTGGCCTGAAATATTAGAAAGAAAACAAACCACCTGGCCGTTTCCTTTTGCAACCAACTCGTCTGCCAGCTTCTTCATCACAAAAGTATCATTGTCAAATCCAGGAAGAAGATATATCAGAACTTTATTGAGAACGTCGTTTTCTTTTAAAAACACTAAACCTCCTTGCACTTGCACTTCTTTTGAAAATATTTTTATTCTGTTTTCAGTAACTAGGTAATTTGTCTGATTAAATTTCTGAATTTCAGCTATCACTTCTGTTAAGCGGTTGTTCTGTAATTTAGTGTCGATATTTGTGTTCATCAGTGCAAAGGCTTGTCTTTTTAATTCTATAAGCCGGTTTGTCATTTCACGAATAGTAGTATTTGGTATTGTGTTAAAGGACCTCATTGTATCATCAAGGACAACAAGAAGGTTAATAATCTGATCCAGGTTATGAAGCACTCTTAACTCTTCAATATCAATATCAATTTCTATCTGGTATTCCAATCTTAATTCAGCCAAGCATGAACTTACGAGAGCGCTGATATATGAAGAGAATGTTTTATGCAAATTTTGACTGTCATTAGGAGCATTTTGGCTTACAAATTCATCAATTTTGCGTCTCAAATCATCTGTATTTGATGAAGAAAAAAGCAATTTTTGAGCATTACGCCGGGTTGCATTTGAAAGTGATTGATTACTTTCAAAAGAGTTTACTATTGAAATCGAAAACTCTTTAGAATCGTTTCTGACTGCTTGTAGTTTCCTTAAGCTATTAAGTGATTCACGTATCGCAGCGTCTACAAGCTTGGGGAGATCTTTTGCAGAAATATCATATTTATCCAGTATTTGCGACGGGATTGTATCTGTCAATATTTTTCTTATTTGATTAAGGGTAACTCTCTCTTCTGCATTAAGCATTTTTCGAAGATTCTCTACAGAAGAAAGGATATTTTCAATAGCACCAGTTATCGCCTTAACAAGGGTATTAAGTTTTTGGATAAATGCAGAATCCATGCATTCTTTCTGAAGGGCACTATTTACTATGGTGCATAATTCATTAAATAGCTTGCTTTCACTAATTAAGAGATTTTGGTCTGTAGCTTTGATAACAGCACGCTGAAAAGAAGCATCAATCAAAGGCCTGCTTAAAGCAATAGAAAAATCATTAAGGCCCATTATTAAAAAGATTAAATGAATCTATAAATATTTTTTCATCTGCTATGAAAATTCTTTTTTAGCACTTTCTTAATATTTTACTCTTTTGATTCATTTTTAAATTCAACTTTACGAAAGTTTTTTATAGTAGTTTTCATTTGAAAATGCTAACATAATTTTGCTACTAAGCAATGGGAGGGGTAAAATGAAAAAAATTCTATTAATATTATTGATATTTTTTGTCGGTATATTTGCATCATGCACTAAGTATGAATACATTCCACAAAATAAAGTACCGTGCTCTGATGGCTCAGGTTTATTGTGCCCTGCAAATGTAACATCTACTCAGGAAAACACACCTGTTGAAAAGCCGGTAGAAAAAAAAGAGGAAATCCTTCCGGACTTAGGTAATGAAACTGAAAAAACGATAGAGACTCCTGTCGAAGAAATTGTCCCTGATATTACTGTAACAGAAGGTGAGCTAGTTGAAGTGTCACCTAAAGTAACTGACCCGGATGGAGATGTTGTAACATTAACATTTGAAGACCCGCTCAACTCAGAAGGAAAATGGCAGACAAAAGTCGGAGACGCAGGAACTTATAAAACAGTGGTTTCCGCCAGCGATGGAAAAGCAACAACAACAACTGAGTATGTAATTTTGGTTAAAGAAAAAAATAAAGCGCCAGTAATTGAATTTAAGGAAGTGATAACTGTTAAAGAAGGAGAAAGAATTGTTCTTGCTCCAAAAGTTACTGATAAAGAAGGCGATAACACAACTTTAATATACTCAGGATGGATGAAAACTCAGGCATATCTAACAACCTATGACGATGCCGGCGAACATAAAGTAGAAATTACTGCAGATGATGGCTTAAATACTGTTAAAAAAGAAATAAAAATAATTGTTGAAAATGTAAACAGAAAGCCAGAGCTAACTTTAAAGGGAATTAAAGGCAGCCTTATTACTTTAACAGAGGGAGATTTTGTTAAAGTTGAAGCAATTGCTAATGACCCTGATGGAGATGATGTCACTGTCAAATATAGTGAACCTCTTGATTCTAACGGAGAGTGGGATAGCTTAGAAGGCGATGCAGGTGAGTACGTTGTAACTGTAACTGTATCAGATGGAAATCTTGAAACCTCCCAGGAAATTTTGATTTCTGTCAATGCAAAAAATAAAGCACCTGTATTTGAAAAAATTGAAACTGTCAATGTAAATGTAGGTGGAAATCTTAAAGACTACATCAAGCCTGTTGTCGAGGATCCTGAAGGGGATCCAGTCCTTGTTTCCTATTCAGGCTGGAAGGAAAGCATTGATTATGTTACAACAGAAAAAGATGCAGGAGAACACACACTGACAATTACGTACAGCGACTCTGAGAATGAAGTATCGCAGGATGTAACAGTGAATGTTAACAGGCCTCCTGTCTTTGTACCGTAGATTTTTTTTTTTTAATTATTAAATAATAATTATAATTTAATTTTTATCTAGGTTAGAAAGTAGTATCATACGTTTTCCTAAAAAAACTCACTCAGACCTTTTTGCTTAGCTATTGGTTGATTTAAATTTAATTTTTCTTTTTTCAATTCTTCTTTTTTTTCATCAATATAAGTCTTAGGATTCTCTTCGTCATCAAATTCTCCTGCCTTGTAGGTTTCATCTCCTCTAAGAATCGGAACACCATACACGCCGTCATAGCCTGGCAAAACTTTTATGTCTTGATTCCGTACTCTTATTATTACTTCTGCGATTTTCTCTTCACAAACTTCTTTAAGAACCTCAATAGGCAATTCCATAAGGATTTTATTTTCATTTTCAAATCTGGCAATCAATTCATAGAATATACTTGTCACTTTTTTTGATGTCACACTTGACTGTAATACTCCGCTTATTATTTCAGACAACGGAATTAATTTAATTGATTTAGGCGCATTTTTTGGCATATAGCCAAGCTCTCTATCTGCAAGCTCTTCAACCCTATGCTCAACTCCAATCGTCAGTTGCCTTCTGCATACAGGGCATTTATCATTTAGTTTTATTGATTCTTTCGGACTTAAGTGAACATTGCAGTTACGATGCCCGTCATAGTGATATTTCCCATAGCCAGGGTCAACTTCAATTGTCCCATAAAGGCCTTTTTTAGTGTGAAGCGCATCAATTAATTTATCATAGGTAATCTCGGAATCAAACTCAAATATTGTCGCTTCTCTTCCTAGCCTCCATGGCCAGAAGCTATGCGAATCTGAAAAACTAACAAGCGAAAACCTGTCAAGCTGGGTTAATCTCCAATTCATTTGCGGGTCAGATGATAAGCCTGTTTCTAATGCATGGATATTTTTTGCCTGGTCAAGAAAGCATTCTTCAACTGTATTAAAACCAGATGAAGAGCCAAACATTGAAAACCATGGAGTCCAGATGTGAGCTGGAATTATTTCAATAGTATCGTCTATATTTTTCATCTGCTTTACAAATTCAGGGCATGGTATCTTAAAAATTGGCCTGCCATCATAATCAACCCTTCCTTTCGTCAAAAGAAATTGCGTTATTTTTTCAACTGTTGAATATGATTTTGCAAACAGCACAACATGCACTCTTCTCCCCTTTCCATCCTGCGAATAGATAAGTGATACTTCACTTGTCAATAAAAAAGGAAAACCAGAAACTGTACGTAAAACTCCTGTTCCATTTTCTTTAAGATTATTTTTTAATTCAAGAATCCACTTAGGATGCGTAAAGTCACCTGTTCCAAGAAGGTTTATTCCTTTTATTTTTGCGTATTTTTCAAGGTTTTTAATATCCAGGTCTTTTGAGCAGGCGCGGCTGTACTTTGAATGTATATGTAAATCTGAAATAATTTTCATAAATAAAATAAAACTATATAGAATATATAAAACTAATCAATCATTTTTTTAAATTATCACTTTTTTTAGTTGAGTTATGGCAACACCTATCTGTAAATACTTCGGAATCTGCGGAGGCTGCCAGCTGCAGCATCTAGATTACTCAGTACAGCTTGAAAACAAAAAAAAGAATGTTTCTTTTCTTCTTGGCGTAAATGAAAATGAGGTTCAGGTATTTTCTGATAAAGAATATAATTACCGCAACAGGATGGATTTTGTATTTCATAATAGCGGTGCAGGCCTTCGCGAAAAAGGCAAATGGTATAATATTATTGATATTGATTACTGTGCAATCGCTGACATTAAGTTGAATTCTCTGCTTAAAGAAGTGAAGTGCAATTTTGGCAGTGTGGATTCATTTGACACAAAAAAAAGAAACGGGATTTACTATAATCTTGTGATAAGGACTCCGCAGAATGATTCTTCAATTTCTTTTGTACTAAATCCAAAATCTTCAAGGATTGCAGAGGCTGTTGAAAAAATAAAAGATTATTCTAAAAAATCAGCAGCCAATAATGTTATCATTACTTATTCAGACAGCGACAGCACAAGTTCAGACTTTTTTATCGTCAAAGGAAAAGATATGCTTAATGAAACATTAATTGGAAAAAAGTTCATGTATTCTGTACAGGGTTTTTTTCAGAACAATCACGCTGTTGCACAAAAGATGCAGGAGTATTGCAATAACATTTTTAAAAAACATGAAACGAAAAATGCATATTTACTCGACCTTTATGGCGGTGTTGGCACTTTTGGGATAATTAATTCAGAGTTGTTTAAAGAAGTGACAACAATCGAATCTGTAAAAGAATGCACTGACTCTGCTAATGTCAATAAAGAATTGAATAATGCAAATAATGTAAAAGCAATAACTCTTGATGCTTCAAAACTTAAAAAAATTGAGTTCAAAAAACCTTTGTTTTTACTAACTGACCCGCCAAGAAGCGGGATGCATCAGGACACAATAAGGCAGATAAATATGCTTTTACCTGAAGTTATTGTTTATGTTTCATGCAACCCTGAGCAGCTTGCAAAAGATATAAGAAAATTTGATAATTATAAACTGGTTAATACAGCGATGTTTGACATGTTCCCGCAAACGCAGCATATTGAAGTTGTTGTTGAGCTTATTAAGCAGCAATAATATTTCTGCCTTATTTTAAATTTTTAGAATATGTTCCTGTTAATTCTGCCGTCTCAATCACATGCCCATTTATCGCTGATAGAATAAGGTTCTTTGTCGGCGGTTCGCTAAACGCAAGCTCTTTATCAACAGCATATAGCTTAAAAAAATACCTATGTGTTCCTGATGGCGGGCATGGCCCTCTGTAAAGCGTGTTTCCCCAGCTGTTTTTTCCTTTTAATCCAACTATTGTGTTTTCTGTAATGTTTACATCAATTGGAATATTATACAAAACCCAATGTGTCCAAACACCTGCTTGAACATCAGGATCGTCAACAATTAAGACCAGGCTTTTTGTTCCAAGAGGTATTTTTTCAATGTTTAGTGCAGGATTAATATTATTGCCGTCACAGGTATATTTTGATGGAATTTGCGTGCCATTTTGAAATGCAGGGCTAGATATTCTCATTAGCGGAGTAATAGTCACATGAGTTTCAAGAACAGCACTAGATTGGGGCTCTATTTTAGTAATTTTAACGCATGACGAGAAAAATATAATTATAATAAGCAAAATAAAATAATTTTTCATTTTTATTTTTTTGCTTTACCCTGGGATGCAACAGCTTCCATTGCTTTTTTTACTTCTTCTGGATCACCAAGATAATAATGCCTAATCGGCTTTAGATTTTTGTCAAGCTCATAAACCAGAGGCATTCCTGTCGGGATATTTAATTCAGTTATTTCTGCTTCGCTCATATTGTCAAGATACATTACAAGCGCCCTTAAGCTGTTTCCATGTGCCGCAATTATTACTTTTTTTCCTGATTTTATCTGCGGAGCAATAGTCTCATGCCAATAAGGCAAAAACCTTGCAACAGTATCTTTTAGGCACTCTGTTAGAGGAAGTTCTTTTTCACTTAAAGAATTATATCTTCTGTCTTTGCCAGGATAACGCTGGTCGTTTTTTTCAAGTTTAGGAGGCGCAATATCGTAGCTTCTTCTCCAAATTTTTACCTGCTCATCGCCGTATTTAGCAGCAGTTTCAGATTTGTTTAATCCCTGCAAGCCGCCATAATGCCTCTCATTAAGCCTCCAGGAATTATAAACCGGAATCCACATAAGGTCCATTTCATCAAGAGCTAGCCAAAGTGTTCTTATTGCCCTCTTGAGTAAAGAAGTATATGCAACATCAAATGTAAAGCCTTCTTTTTTAAGGACAATACCACCTTTTTTTGCTTCAAGAATTCCTTTTTCCGATAAATCAACGTCAGTCCAACCTGTAAATCTATTTTCTTTGTTCCAGTTTGATTCCCCATGCCGAATTAAAACGAGCTTGTACATAATATATCACCTTAATTATAATTTCTATAAAATTGATTGATTTAAAGAATTTTTCATTTTTTGATGTAAGTTAAGTATACCATACTAGCCCCAATTGATAATAACATTGCTCCGGGAATTGGTTGTTTAAATAATAAAATAACTCCAACAACTAATAATAATGGCCCAGTTATTTTCCAAATTACTTTAACCTCGAAAATACCGTAATTTACATCTACTTTAGGAGTCTTATCAGGCGTTTCATCAATTATTCCCTCTTTTTTTGCGTCCTCTGTAAATGCCTCCAGATCAGAAACAGGAATTTCCGGAAAAGCATAGCCTGTATGGCCGCATTTATGACATAAATACATTGATGGTAATCCAATTGCTGGCTGTACTGGGTTAGTCTTATCCATATCAACATCCGGAGATTTACATTTAGGGCAAATCATAATGAATTTTTCTTTTTTTAAGGCAGATTTTTTAACCATTAGTAGAAAATGATTTTCAAATATTATAAATTTAACTAAAAAAGAGAATAAAAAAGAAAAATCTATTTTTTTGCATAAGCTTTTTTCATGTCAGCCAGCGTCATTGGCTTATAATCACCAGCATGGCCGGCTGTTCCGAATGCCACCATCTTTGAGGCAACTAATTCCGTTATTGCATCTCTTCCTGGCCCTAGATAATCTCTTGGATCAAATTTATCTGGCTGCTCTACAAATATTTTTCTAACTTCACCAGTTATTGCCATCCTTGAATCAGTATCTACATTGATTTTGTTGATTCCCTGCTTTATTGCTGCCTGGATTGAAGTAACAGGAACTCCCATTGCATTTGGCATTTTTCCGCCGTATTTGTTGATCTTATCCCTAAGTTCAGCAGGAACTGATGATGAGCCATGCATGACAAGCGCTGTTTTTGGAACTCTTTTTTTTACCTGTCCAACAAGATCGATTGCCAGTTTTGGCTCTGCCTTGAATTTATAAGCTCCGTGGCTTGTGCCAATAGCTATGGCAAGAGCATCAACGCCTGTCCTTTTAACAAATTCCTCAACCTGCGCTGGATCAGTTAGTTTGACTTTATTTTCAACATCCTCTTCAATACCGCCAAGAGTTCCAAGTTCTGCTTCAACAGTAACTCCAAAACCATGCGCATAATCAACAACTTCTTTAGTTAATCTTATGTTTTCTTCAAAAGGAAATTTTGATGCATCAATCATAACTGAAGTAAAACCTAGCTCAATTGATTTTTTTACAGAATCAAGTGTATCTCCGTGGTCAAGATGCACAGCAATTGGGATATTTGGGTTATCTTCAACAGCTGCAAGCATAAGGTGCTTTAGATAAGTAAAATTTGTATACTTTAGCGCGCCCCTTGATGCCTGAATAATTACAGGGCTTTTTGTTTTCTGTGCAGCTGCCATTATTGCCTGGACCTGCTCCATGTTATTAACATTGTATGCTCCTACTCCATAGCCTTTTTTCATAGCTTCATCTAGAATCTGCTTCATTGGTACTAATGCCATTTCTTCAACACCCCATTATTGTTTTATTATTGTTTAATTATACTTCTTGGGAAACTCTTTGCCATTAATTAATATTGCGGTTATTTTGCATAGCAGTCCAAAGCACCCGAAAGGTTTATAAAACTTAATGCATAGCTAAATATTTTAATGTGAAAACTGGTAAACTCGTTCTGGAAGACGGCACAGAATTTCTAGGTAATTCTTTTGGTTTGATTCTTCAGTTAGCGGTGAAGTTGTTTTTAATACAGGTATGACTGGCTATCCTGAAAGCTTAACAGACCCTTCTTACAAAGGTCAAATCTTAGTTTGTACTTATCCACTAATTGGAAACTACGGTGTTCCACCAAAAACTTCCGAAAATAAGCTTATGAAATTTTTTGAATCTGAAAAAATCCATGTTTCAGGCCTTGTTGTTGCTAATTACTCTGAGAAGTATAGTCACTGGAATGCAGAAGAATCTCTAGGAGAATGGCTTAATAAATCAAAGATACCTGGGCTTACAGGGATTGACACAAGAGCTCTGACTCAAAAATTAAGGGAAAAAGGAGTTATGCTTGGCAAAATAATTTTTTCAAAAGACATTAAAATTGAAGACCCTAATAAAAGAAATCTTGTTGATGAAGTTTCGTGCAAAAAGCCGATAGTTTATGAGAACGGAAAAACAAAAGTCCTTCTTATTGACTGCGGAGTTAAATATAGCATTATTAGGTCACTATTAAAAAGAAATTGCTCTGTTATCAGGGTTCCATGGGATTATGATTTTTCAAGAATAGATTATCATGGAATATTTATCTCAAATGGGCCAGGTGACCCTAAAATGTGTAAGGCAACAATAACCTATTTAAAAAAAGCGCTTATGCAAAAGATTCCAGTATTCGGAATCTGCCTGGGTAACCAGATTCTTGCTCTAGCAATTGGAGCAGATACATATAAATTAAAATACGGCCACAGGTCGCAGAATCAGCCTTGCATTAATCTAAGCACCAAAAGATGTTATATTACATCACAAAACCACGGATTTGCTGTTGATGCAAAAACAATTCCTTCGGGGTGGAATGAACTATTCCAAAATGCAAATGACGGCACTAATGAAGGCCTTATCCATAAGAGCGGGCTTTATATGAGCGTGCAGTTTCATCCTGAAGCATGCCCTGGCCCGATTGACACTGAATATTTGTTTGATGAATTTGTAGATAAGATTAGAAAAAATAAAATTTGAGCTGACAGTCAGAGTGAATAAAAACAAGATAGATTCAAAAATACAATGAATTAAAAATATTAAAATGATACCACAACACACTGGACAAGTTGACGTGAGGTATTTAAATGGAATGTGCCAAAATTTTGGTATGCAGCAGAAGCATCTATCTCATGATTTTTCCAATTATGTTATTCCAAGCAATAAATTAAGTATGAATAATAAAGAAAAATCAGATGAAAATTTTGAAATATTAGAGTTAAATTTTTGGAATTTGTCAAATAATATTAGATTGAATCTTAATCAAGAATTTTGTATAAGACTTTTTAGTAGTTGCAAAATGGATTCCCATTTATTAGCACAGCAACTAAATGTTTCTTATGCCTATGTGAATCAATTGAGAAGGAATATGTACTCTATCACTCTTCCTCAAATATTTGTGTTATCAAAATTATCAAATATATCTCAATGTGAAATTCAGGAGAATATAACCTCAGTTACGACAAGAGCTGGAACAAAAATTAATATCTCATTTCCAATAAAAGGGAATAAAATAATTGCATCTTTAGTAGGTCATGTTTTTGGAGATGGATACATTGGCAAAAATAAAAAATATTTTGAATTCTGCAATTTCAATCCTGAATTAATTAATCAGGTTAAAAAACAAATTTTTGAGACTTTTGGCTTATATCCTATGACAGAAAGATGTGATAGGATTGGTTATCCAACAATTGTTGGGGAGATTTTAGAAGTATTCGGAGCCCCAAAAGCACCTAAGATATATAGCCAAAATATTGTTCCTACATGGATTCTTGACTCACAAGAACACCAAAAATCTTTTCTGAAAGCGTTTTTTGATGATGATGGATCAGTAATGTTTAGTGAAAATTACAGGGCTAAGGGTGTTAATTTAAACATTATAAGGCATATTAATCAAAAAGAAGAACTATTGATTATATTAAATCAAATTAAAGATATGTTAGCTAATTTTGAAATATATTCTGGAAATCCAATTATTTCAAAAAGTTATTTGAAGAAAGATGGTGTTCACATTATTGGTTATATTAATATCACAGACTATAGAAGTATTTATAATTTCTATAATATTGTTGGTCTAACTGCAGGAAATAAATTTAATAAATTGACGAAGATAATAAGTAGGAAAAATTATTATAATAAAGGAAATGAGATAAATATTAATAATAAAATTATATTACTTTTATCAAAAAAAATACATTCTACTGCTGAAATCGCTAACTTGATTCAATTATCTATAACTAAAACATTAAAAAAACTAAATCTCTTAAAGAAAAAGAATAAAGTAGATATATGTGGCAAAGTTGCTGCAAATAGGTCTTACTTATGGAAAATTAGGGAGGATAAATAAAATGGTTGATAAACCAAAAAAAGTATTAATCCTTGGTAGCGGTGCATATTAGTCTAGTTACACGCTAGCTAAGCAAAGTGAAAATCGGAGAGGCAGGCGAGACCTTATAAAGGCGCTATTTCGACTACTCCGGTTCTCAAGCTATCAAGGCGCTGAAAGAGGAAGGCATTAAAACTGTACTAATTAATCCAAACATTGCAACAATACAGACTTCTGAGCATCTCGCAGACAGAGTATATTTTTTGCCAGTCAATCCTTATTTTGTTGAAAAAGTAATTATTAAAGAAAAAATAGATTCAGTCCTTTTAGGTTTTGGCGGCCAGACTGCACTAAATTGCGGTGTTGAGCTATATAAAAAAGGCATATTCAAAAAGCATAATGTTGCAGTTCTTGGAACTCCAGTTAGTACAATTATAAATACAGAAAATAGAGAGCTTTTTGCAAGGGAACTTCGAAAAATAGAAATAAAAACACCAAAAAGTGTTGCTGTAACAAATTATGCTGATGCCCTTGCCGCAACAAAAGTTGTTGGTTTTCCAATAATTATTAGGGTTGCGTTTGCTCTAGGCGGTAAAGGAAGCGGGGTTGCGCATGAGGTTACTGAATTTGAACGAATTGCTAAAGAAGCTTTTGCATTTAGCGAGCAGATTCTAGTTGAGGAATATCTAGGCGGCTGGAAAGAGATAGAATATGAAGTTGTCAGAGATAAAGATAATAATTGCATAACTGTTTGCAATATGGAAAATTTTGATCCAATGGGAATCCATACTGGTGAATCAATAGTTGTTGCTCCAAGCCAGACTTTATCTAATAGTGAATACCATAAATTAAGAGAAATTTCAATTAGACTTATTCGGCACCTGGGTGTGATAGGTGAGTGCAATGTCCAATACGCACTTGACCCGCACTCAGAGGATTATAGGGTAATTGAAGTTAATGCAAGACTTTCAAGAAGTTCAGCCCTTGCTTCAAAGGCAACAGGCTATCCTCTTGCATATGTCGCTGCAAAACTATCACTTGGCTATTCACTCATTGAAATAGACAATTCGATTACCAAAAAAACAAAAGCATGCTTTGAGCCAGCTCTTGATTACATTGTTGTAAAGATTCCAAGATGGGACCTGCAGAAATTTGAGAATGTCTCAAAAGAGCTTGGTAGTGAAATGAAGAGTGTTGGCGAAATTATGAGTATTGGAAGAACATTTGAAGAGGCTATTCAAAAAGGAATAAGGATGCTTAATACTGGCGCTCAAGGAGTTATTAATCCAAATGCAAAATTTGAAAATATCGAGCATGAACTATCTCACCCAACAGACAGAAGGATCTATGCAATAACAACAGCAATCAAGTCAGGAATGTCAATTGATGCAATATATTCGCTTTCAAAAGTCGATAAGTGGTTTTTGTATAAGCTGCAAAATATTATAGATTGTGAAAAAAATATTTTTTCAAATGAATTGACTAAAGATGTTCTTCTTGATGCAAAAAAATGCGGTTTTTCTGACCTGCAGATTTCAGGATTAAAAAACTTAAAAGAAGAAGAAGTTAGAAAATTAAGAAAGAGTATGAGAATAATTCCTGTAATTAAGCAGATTGATACTCTTGCTGCTGAATTTCCTGCTGCTACTAATTATCTTTACATGACTTATCATGGAGAAAAAAATGATATCGCAAAACATAACGATAAATCAATAATTGTTTTAGGTGGAGGGCCTTATAAGATAGGCTCATCAGTTGAATTTGACTGGTGCTGTGTTAATTCAGTTATCGCTGCAAAAAAGTGCGATTATAATACAATTATGATAAATTATAATCCTGAAACAGTAAGCACAGATTATGATATTGTCGACAAGCTTTATTTTGATGAGCTTTCTTTAGAGCGGGTTTTGGATATTTACGAATTTGAAACGCCAGATGGCGTTATTATTTCAATGGGAGGACAGATTCCAAATAATCTTGCTATAGCACTTGACAAAAATAAAGTAAAAATCCTTGGGACAACTCCTGAAAAAATAGACATGGCTGAAGACCGTAATAAGTTTTCAGCGCTTCTTGATGAATTACATATCGACCAGCCAAAATGGGCATCAGTTACTTCAGTTGATAAGGCAACTGCTTTTGCAAAAGAAGTAGGCTATCCTGTGCTTGTAAGGCCGTCATATGTTTTAAGTGGAGCTGCAATGAAAGTTGCTTTTAATGAAAAAGCGCTTCTAAATTTTATTGAAAAAGCAGCTGATATTTCAAAAGATTATCCTATAGTAATCTCAAAATTTATTGAAAATGCAAAAGAGATCGAAATCGATGCGGTTGCAAAAAATGGTGAGGTTATTGTTTTTTGCATAAATGAGCATATTGAAAATGCCGGCGTCCATTCAGGAGACGCAACAATGGCGATTCCCCCGCAAAAAGTTTTTGTGGAGACACTTCGAAAAATTAAAAAAACTACTCAAAAAATTGCAAAATCACTTGAGATTACAGGGCCATTTAATATCCAATATATTGCGCAGGAAAACAGGATAAAAGTAATTGAATGCAACCTTCGCGCATCAAGAAGCTTTCCTTTTGTCTCAAAAGTATATAAAATCAATTTTATAGAGATTGCAACAAAAGCAATTCTTGGGCTTGATACCCCTGTTATTTCAAAACATGCATTTGACCTTGATTATGTATGTATAAAAGCTCCCCAGTTTTCATATTCAAGATTAAAAGGAGCTGACCCAATCCAGTCTGTAGAGATGGCGTCAACTGGTGAAGTGGCTTGTATTGGAACAACAATTTATGATGCTTATCTTAAAACACTTATTTCAACTGGTGTTAATATCCCAAAGAAGAATGTTTTAATAAGCGTTTCAGGAGATGACAACAGGTTTAAGCTTCTTGAATCAGTAAAACAACTGTCTGACAGCGGATTTAACCTTTATGCAACAGAACATACAAGAGAGTTTTATGAAAGATATGGCATTAAGTCTACACTTTTACACAAAATTCATGAAAGAGAGCCTGTTAAAAATAATTCAATTATATTTAAGTTTTTTAAAAGCTCGTTATCAAATACTATTCAGAGAGATCCAAACATCTTAAATTATCTTCTTGAAAAAAAGCTAGACATGGTTATCAGTATTCCAAGGCAGGATAGAGAGCATAGGTTTGATGATAATTTTATAATCCGAAGAAAAACAATTGACTTGTCTGTTCCTTTGTTAACGGATGTGCACCTGACAAAGCTTTTTGTGAATGCTATATGTACGACAAAACTTGAAGACCTTGAAATCAAGGCATGGGATGAGTATAACTAAAAATAAGTAGTTACCACTATTTAATAACAAAAACAGCAAAGTTTATATACTACTGATATTTAAAGCGTAAAATGGCATATTATTGCGGCAATTGCAGCGGATGCGGCGACTCTTATAAAATAGGAATGCCCGCAACTCCAAGCTACAGGCCTGCAAACGGCGGAATCAGTTATGGAATGAATTTGCAATCAGGCGGCTCATCATATGCAGCCATAGTGAATTCTTTTTCTTATGATTCGCCAGTCACTAGCAGGTTTAATGAGGTAGTTTCAAAAAGTGATGGTGGCTCAAAAACAAGAGCAGATAGCCATAAAAAAGAAAGCTATACAGAAGTTCGGCCGGCAAATATTGAAATAATTACACCGCAAACGCCGATAATTCCTCTGGAAAATATACCTATTGAGGAATTCAGGAATAATCCAGAGTTAAGAATTCATCTGCCGCGTGATGAGATAGAGGCAGCGATTGCAAATATTAGAGAGATAACTCAGATTTCTATTGATGAAGAAATAATTATTCGAAGAAAAGTAAGGAAAACTGTTGTTAGATATTAAAAAAAAAGAATTTTAAGGTAGTTTTATTACTCCTGTGCTAGTTTTCTTTCAAATGAAACAGGGTTCCCATACAAAAGTGTGGTTTCAGCTTCCATAATTAAATATACTTTATTACAACCAGAAAGAGTCGCTGTTTGAGCATATTCTTCCAATTTTCCTGTTTTTACTCTTTGATGTATATCTGTGAGTTGCGCCGGCATTATATCACGTGAAACTACAACCAACGCATCATCTAATTTAAAAAATCTAAAATTGCATGGAAAATTCTGTTTACATTCATAAGCCTGTTGGAATACTTCCATATATCTCCCTTGTGATAAAGCATATTCTCTAACAATTTCATATAAATCTATAACCTTTGGAGTAAAAAATAAAGCTGCACCAGCAAGGTCATCAAGACTCAATTCAGGTATTTCATTTTGAATTTCTAAAAGATTATCAATTGCAGATCCATAATGCCTCTTATATGTTTTTTCTAATGCTTTCGTTGTAGTAACATCAATTTGTGTATTTCCCATATATAACCACCTTGTTTAGGTTCATTAAATTAATTTATATTTAAATCTTCGCATAACGGATTAGAGATTTCTAGCCATAATTTTTTAAGCAAACAATTAAAACAATTTCCTATGATTGAATTTAATCCTGACGGAAGCCTAAAGATACCAACTAAATTCAGGGAAAGTGCAAATTCAGAATCTGATTTACTCAAGACTAAAAGAAGTATAGCGATTGTTAGAGAACTTGTAAGTGAATACGCGCCGAAAAAATGTGCGCTTAATATTACAGTTTCAGAGAATATCAAAGAAAATGATTTTATTGAAAAAATATATTATGAAGCCGTGCGTAGCTACGATGTTCCGTCAAAACTAATCAAAATTTCCGATAAAGAATACAAAATAGAGGTTGGAAGCGCATTCACAAGGTGCTCTGACTGCAATTCTTTAATTAAGACATTTAAAGACAGGCTATTTGGAAATGTCGTCGATAAAATGGGCACATGCACTTTCAAGGGAAGAGTGCAAAATTTTTCTTATGAGGATTATTTTGAATAGAAAACAAAACCTATTCAATAGGACATAACCTTATAAAACACCTAATATTGTTAAATTAAATACAAATTAGGTTTAATATGATATTTGACGAATTCAATAAAGAAATAAAATGGGCGCTTGCGGATGAAAAGTATAGTGTTCCAACAGCCATTCAGATAAAAGCTATCCCAATTATTTTGCAAAGAAAAGATTTAATCGGTGTTGCACAGACAGGAACAGGGAAAACTGCTGCCTTTGTATTGCCTCTTCTTCATTTGTTATCAGCTGATGCAAAAGCAACTATGCCAAATTCACCAATAGTTTTAGTTTTAGCTCCAACTAGAGAGCTTACCTTGCAGATAGATAATGTATTTGGGAGTTTTAGTAAATACCTAGATATTAAGCATCTGGCAATATTTGGAGGAGTTAATCAAGAGCCGCAGATCAAAGGATTAACTAAAGGGATACATATATTGACAGCAACTCCTGGAAGGCTAATGGACCTTATTTCACAGGATAAAGTTAATTTGTCGCATGTTGAATATATTGTTTTAGATGAAGCCCATATGATGCTTGATATGGGATTTTTGCCAACAGTTATGGAAATATATAATAAACTTTCAGCAAAAAAGCAATCACTTTTTTTTTCTGCGACAATGACTCCGGAAATCCTTAGTTTTGCAAATAAATTACAGAATAATCCTAGCCTTGTTGAAGCTGATGCTGAAAAAGCATCTAATCTGATTTATCAAAAAGTGTGCTTTTTGTATGCAGACAATAAAAACGCAATGCTGTTACAATTAGTAAAAAATAAAAAAAAAACAATAGTTTTTGTGCGCACAAAGTATAAGACAGATGTTATTGCAAACCTATTAGCTAAAAACAAAATTATTGCCAGAGCAATCCATAGCGATAAAACTCAGGATGAAAGAACTAAGACTATTGAAGATTTTAAGACAGGAATAATTAAGGTTTTAGTTGCAACTGACATTGCTGCACGTGGAATCCATATAGATGATGTATCTGTTGTAATTAATTATGAGGTGCCTAATTATCCTGATGTATATGTCCATAGGATAGGAAGGACTGCAAGAGCTGGAAAAACAGGTGTATGTTATTCATTTTGCGGCCTAGAAGAAAGAGAGTCTATCCGAAAGATCGAAGAGTACACTGGCCAAAAGATGGAAGTTGTCCATAACACTTATTATTCAGAAAATGTTGAAAATGCAACACCTGATGATATTGATACTTCAATCAAAATTAAAAGATGCTCTCATAAGCAAGTTCCAAGAAAATCCAATAAAGAAAGTGAAGTTTATGTTCCTCCAATAAATATTAAAAAAAATAAAAAACCACGCGAAGTTCACATGAATAAAGGTGATAGGAAACGCAGGCGACATAAAAAAAGAGGAAGATAGAGTTAATTCTTAAAAGTCAAATAAATAATAAAAAGCGCCCGGGCTGAGATTCGAACTCAGGTGCCCTTTCGGACAACGGATGTCTGCTACAACGTGGTAATCATAAGCACGATTGTGCTTAGCAATCCATCGCTATAGCCACTAAGCGACCCGGGCAAAATTATTGTTAAGGTAAACTTTGCCTTTAGCTTTTTTAAAAAAATTACGTCTCTATATATAGTTTTTGATTAAAAAAGAATAAAATTGTAAAATTCTAGTTTTCTTTTACTCAAATCCGTGCTTTTTTCCCCAGGCAACAGTATCGCTTTTCCAGTCAAGCGCTATGTTTTTTTCTTCAGGAGTTATATATTTTTTATGTGCTGCCTGCTCAATGATTGACGTGAAATTTGTCATTGTAATAAGCTTGCATTTAGCATCAATAAATCCCTGTTCTGCTTTTTTCATCTCATAAGTTGAGACTGCAAGGCAAACATCAACTATTCCCCCTTGAAACCTGACACCAGCTATTGCCTTAAGTGAAGAGCCACCAGTTGATATGTGGTCTTCAATTATCAATACTTTTTGGCCTGGCAAAAGCTTTCCTTCTACAAGATTTTCCTTGCCGTGGTCTTTTGCTTCGCTTCTGACATAGATCATTGGCTTATTTAATTTGTCAGCCAAAAATGCTGCGTGAGGAATTCCAGCTGTTGCAATCCCGCAGATAACATCATATTGGATATTATTCTCTTTGATCGCATTTACAAATGCATCGATAATTTTTGCCCTTGCAATTGGATAGCTCATAACAAGCCTATTATCGCAATAGATCGGACTTAATATGCCTGATGCGTATCTGAAAGGCTTTTTAGCGTTAAGCGCTATCGCTTTTATACTAAGCAATACTTCTGCAATATTATATGCTGTATTTTCCATAATAAAATCACCTATAAATAAGCAAATAAAAGTTGTATTTAAATATAATTATACTTGACTAATTTTAAACTGCAAAAACAAAAAGAGACGGGTGCATGTAATTAAAGTAGGTTAAGCCTTAACGGCTGCTTCTAGCAGTGCATTGTGGCGCAACCCAAAATTATCTTCTAAAGTTCCGTTTATGAATTCTGCTCTCAAATGTACCATATAGTTTGCATTCTCAAGGTTC
>JAZDLQ010000066.1:0-4054 GCA_043801855.1 archaeon
CAACATCTGCAAGCACAGTCACAGGCCTTGTAGTAAAGGAAACAGGCTCTTACTTTACATTTCTTGGCCAGCTGATAATATGCCTCCTTATCCAGGTTGGAGGCTTAGGCTATATGTCATTGTTCGGTTTTTTTCTTTTAGGCAGCGATGAAAGCATTGCTTATGAGCACAGGATGCTTCTGCGCGAGACTATCAATTCTCCAACTGTAAAAGGAATAAGGAAGATGGCCAGAAGGATATTCTTCTTTATAATATTTATCGAGCTTGCAGGAGCAATAATCCTTTCATTGCATTGGCTGCCAAAATTCGGAGCCAAAGGAATATGGTATGGAATATTCCATACAACAGCTGCATTTAATAATGCTGGTTTTGACATACTTGCAACAGGCAATTTTCAAAGCTTAGCAATGTACACAACAGACATAACAGTTAATCTTACAATCGCCTCTCTCATAATCTTGGGAGGAATTGGCTTTTATTTGCTTTCAGATGTATACAGGGTGATAAGAGGAAAAAAAAATAAGATATCCTACCAGACAAAGGTTGTAGGAATCGCAACCCTGCTGCTGCTTTTTTTAGGCACTTTTTTCTTTTTCCTGCTGGAATATAAAAACTCTCTTGCAAAATACAGCCTTGGAGATAAGCTGTTGATATCATTTTTCAATTCTGTAACCCCAAGGACAGCTGGCTTTAGCACCCTGCCTGTTAAAACCTTTCTTCCGCTAACCCTTTTGTTCATAATAGCTTTAATGTTTATAGGAGCTTCTCCAGGAGGCACAGGCGGAGGAGTCAAAACAACAACTGTTGCAGTCATATGGGGATATTTCAAGAAATGTGTTAGAAGAAAAGAAAATATTAATATTCTTAGAAGAAGAGTCAAGGACAATTTGCTTGATAAGGCAGTTGCAATAACATTGCTTAGCATCTCATTAATCTGCGCAGTTTCCTCCCTTATAGTATTCTTTGATAAGATTCCTTTGCTTGAGGCTTTTTTTGAGACTACATCAGCTTTTGGCACAGTTGGCTTAAGCGCAGGCATAACACCTTATTTAAGCGCATTCGCAAAATATTTAATAATGCTTACTATGTTTATGGGTAAGATAGGGGTATTAACAATATTATTATCTTTTAAGATTGATGAAAAAAATGCAGAAGTTGTTTATCCTTCTGCTGATTTAACTGTGTGAGGGTGAGATAATGGTAAAATCTATAGGAGTTATTGGGCTTGGAAGATTTGGCTCAACTGTTGCAAAAACATTGTGCCAGTTAGGCCACAAGGTGCTTGCTATTGACAGCAACGGAGTAAATATAGATCATATATGCAACAATGTTACCTGGGCAAGGCAGATAGAATACACTATTGACCATTTTAAGGAGTGCGGAATTGCTGATTGTGATACTGTAGTTGTTGCAATAGGCCATAGCCTGCAGGAGAATCTGCTTGTGACCATGATGATGAAAGAGCTTAACATAAACAGGATCATATCAAGATCAATTGATGCAATCCATGCGTCAATCCTTGAAAAAATAGGAGTTGACAAAATAATTAATCCTGAGCAGGATATGGGAATGAGGATTGCAAACCAGATAGTGTCATCAGATGTTCTCGAGCTGATTGAGATTTCACCAGAATACTCAGTGCACCATATGAAAGCCCTTCCTGAAATGATTGGTAAAACCCTTGGAGAGCTTAATCTCAGAAAAAAATATGAAGTTGTTGTTATAGCAATTAAAAGAAAAAACAAGATGATTATTGTTCCTACAGCAAAAGACACTATAAATGAAGGAGACGATGTAATCGTTATATTAAGGACAGTTAACCTGAAGAAATTAATCAAATTAGCAAAAGATTAGTTTTTTTTTTTTTTTTTTTTTATAAATTTGATTATTTAAATTTCTTATTGATAATTACCAGCAATATTATACTTGTGAATGCTGTTAAAGCCATCATAGGCGGAGTAATATAACTATAATCTTTAAAGTATTCAATCAGGCATGAAACTCCTGTTGCAGAGCATGCTGAAGCAGCATTTGGAATCAATGACTGGATAAAATAATGATAAGCTGAAATTAACCCGCCAATTATGCTTAAAGGTATAACATAGTCAAATATTTTTTTATCTTTTCTTATTAATGCATATCCGAGCAATACTGTCTGCGGATAAATGAAAATCCTTTGATACCAGCAAAGCTTGCACGGCTCCCACAGTGCTATCTCAGAAAAAAATAAGCTGCCCAATGTTGCAGCCAAAGATATTATAAAAGCAAAGAGTAAGCTTTTTCTTCCAAAAAACTTTAAAATTTTCTCAATGAAACTTATCTTTTTTACTTTTCTCAGGATAACATAAATAATGAAAAGTATGATTCCTGTATGGGATATCACAGTCAGCATTGAAAGAATTGTTCTGACATATGCTACTGTTATAAAGTTTATCATATTACCAAATAAGAAATTTTAGTTTATAAATTTTTCCAAAAAAAAAATAAAAAAAAACCGTTAAATTCCTGCTTCTTTCTTTAATATAGCAGCTTTGTCTGTATGCTCCCATGTAAAGTCGGGATGAGTGGAGTTTTTACCAATGAATCTCATTCATCTAAGACCTGAAATCAAATTTCTCTCTGTTTACACGCATTATCTTGACTAAGGAGAGCATCACCGGAACTTCTGTCAGCACGCCAACCACTGTAGCAAGTGTTGCTCCAGAGTTCATGCCAAATAGTATTAATGCAATTGCAACAGATAGCTCAAAGAAATTGCTTGCTCCGATAAATGCAGAAGGAGCAGCTTCGCTATAAGGTATTTTTAGTTTCTTTGCTCCGAAATACCCAATGGAGAAAATTAAGTAAGTTTGCAACACCAAGGGAATAGCTATTAGTAATATGTGCAATGGATAATGAATTATTTTATCTCCCTGGAAAATAAATAATAGTACTAAAGTAACCAATAAGCCAGCAGGAGTAATCCACTCAATCTTTTTGATAAATCTGTCATTAAACCATTGCTCTCCTTTTTTCTTTATTAGAATATATCTTGTTATTCCAGCAAATATTAGTGGAATTGCAACATAAAATAATACTGAAAAGAAAATAGTATCGAAAGGCACTGGGAAATTAGTTGTGATTCCTAAAAGGAATTTCCCTAATGGTGCAAATAAAAAGAGGATAACCAAATCATTGACTGCCACCTGAATCAGGGCATAATTAATATTTGATTTTGCAAGGTAAGTCCATACAAGCACCATTGCAGTGCATGGAGCTAATCCTAAGAGTATCATTCCTGCAATATATTCCGTTTGAAGATTGGCAGGGATTAAACTTGAAAAGAAGAATCTCATGAACAACCATGCTATGAAAGCCATCGTGAAAGGCTTTATAGCCCAATTTACAACGAGAGTCAGCCATAATGGTTTCTGGTTATTTTTTACTTTTGCTATTTCCTTAAAGCTAATTTTAAGCATGATGGGATACATCATGACCAAAAGAACTATTGCGACAGGAATAGACACATTCGCTACTTCAATGCCACCCAAAATATTGGAGAGGATAGGAAAGAAATATCCAATAATGGTACCGAGGATTATACAAACTGCTACCCATATTGAAAGATATTTACTGAAAAAATCAAGTTCCCTTTTTTTATTCTCCATTTTATCACCACTTATTTATCAGTTTGAATATATCATAAACTCGCTTGTCCTTGATTGAATAGAGTATTTTCTTTCCATCTCTTCGTGATTGTATCATCCCCCATTCCTGCAACTTTGCAAGGTGCATTGATGTATTTGATTGGGTTCTTTTGATTAAGGAAGGTATTTCACAAGCACAATATTCACCAGTTTCACAAGTGCATCCTTCATTTTTTAGAAGAAGCTCAAGAATTTTATATTTAGTTTCTTCACCAAGGGCTTTGAACAGCAACAAGCTATTTTTGTCTGGCATTTCAACATATCAACAGGCGTTGATATATATAGTTTTCTATTAATTCTTGCAGAATGCTTAAATTTTGTAGCACATTTGTAGCCACAATTTTGCTTTAACAACGAAAGAAATCTCG
>JAZDLQ010000078.1:0-35535 GCA_043801855.1 archaeon
ATCAGAAAAATTATTGGATGTATAAGAAGCGATATCGGCAAGAAAAATTATGAGGTTATGCTAAGTCTTGTTTCGACATGGGAAAAACAAGGAAAAAATGTATTCTATTGCCTGCAGGATACGCTATAGCTTAATAAGTACCATTAATATTAAACGTACTCAAATGTCCACAACATTCAAGCCATAATTCTCTTAAAAATTCATCTATTGTATCTAAAGTTGCATTAGCATTCACTTCAAAATAAACAAAAAAAGGAAATTGGCTTGCTTTGACAAGAAATATATCTTCATTAGCATTGGCTTTGTTTTCTGCTTGTTTTTTTCGTTCAGTGCATGATTTCAAGTGCCTTGACATTGCTCTTCCTGAAACTAATTTTTTGCAGTATTTGCATTCTCCTTCTGATTTGAGCTCCATCGAAAAACACCTCTTATAATTTTTTAACCTTTTCAACAAATTTTTCTGCAAAAGAAATGCATTCTTTAGCATCTGCAACAGAGACAATGGTTGCCTTATACACAGAATCGTTTCTTAACTGGCGGAACCTGTCCAATGTTGTAATTTCATCTTCGCTAAATCTATCACTAAAAAAATCTTTTAAGAAAGACACTGTTGCCTCATGCGAATATGGCTTATAACCTTTTTTAGCCATAAGAGATTGAGCTGCTTCTCTTGCTGCTTCGTATGCGTCCTCAAGAACAAACTGCGCTGTTTCTTCATCAGGCATTTTGGCTTTTGTAAATTTTATCCTAAGTAACGCCTTATTGATAAGTGAAGAAGACTCTTCTGGATTAGGAGTTTGCTTTTTTGCTTTTCCACTGTTAAGATAATAATTGAATGAGTTAATCACATTATATCACCTTAAGATAACCATGAAGCACTATTCCGTTAGTAACTGCATTTTTAAATTCAGCTGAACTATTATCCAAGTTAGGAAATGCGTGGATGCTTATTTTTCTATTTAAGATCTTTTCAATGCGGATAATTGATTTGTTCAAAAACTCTTCTGGTTTATTATTTGTAATTATAAGCAGATCAACATCACTTTCCTCAATATCTTCTCCTTTTGCAAATGAGCCGAATAAAACGATTGCTTTTGGATTGTTATAAGCTTTAACTAAATTATTGATTATTTGATATCTTCTTAACCTGTACAAATTGAAAATCTGCTTGTAAAAACGATATGCATCTGATTCCAAATCCGCTTTAATGTTCTTAGTAATTGGTGTCTCTTCGATTTTGACAATAGAATAATCTGCAAGCTCTTCTACGGATGAATTTACAGCAGTTGTTGAAAACCCTGTTTCTTTTTCTAAGAGGCGAACATGAAACGTTTTATTCGGAAAATTGAATATAAGTTCAGCTACCTTGAATGTTGATTCCCTGAAAAAGAGTATCTTGTCTTTATTTTGTGACATTTGTTATATTAAAATAACAACTGTTATTTAAATGTTATTGTAAAGTTGAAAATTATATACTCAATGGGATAAATAAAATAAAAAGAATCAATGAAATTGCATCAAAATTGCCTGCCCAATCACAGCAAGCAATGAGGTAATAACCCCTTCGGTAATTAACTGTAAAGCCTTTCGCTAACTAATTTTCCAAGCTCTTTTAGCTGTTCTCTCGAGCATAGTAAATATTGTTCCATAGGCATTGCGTTTGCAATAACAACTATTCTTTTTTTGCCATATACAAAAACAGATTTGCCTGCTGTTTCTGCAAAACATGAGTGATCATTTATCATTTCTGCTTTCATGCCATCACAACTCTGTTTTGCTATTACTTCAGGTGCAAGACCACCTCTTGAATTGTCTCCAGTATAATGTATTTTCATTGATTTAAGTGGATCATTACTTTTAAACATCCTTATGCAAACCTGACCCAAATTGATGTTTGCTTCCTGATTTTCTTCAGCAGTTTCTGCGCCGCATACCTTTTTTATGTCGTCTGGCGTAAGAAGAGTGCAGTCATCTGCTGCATCGTCAAAATCTAATGAAGTTACAGTTGTTTTTACAGGTTCTTCATCAGATACATCTGTAATGGCATCTGTTGTTGATGCATCAATTTCTGTTTCTTGTGCAGGAGCAGCGTTAATATCTCTCTCCTGAACCCTTTGACTATTTTCTGGCAGCGCATTCTCAGGCATGCCCTGCTTGTTTGCAGTATTTTCCAAAGCCTGTTGACTGCATCCTAATGCAATAACAAGAGCAGCAAGAATTGCCAAATACATTATTTTTTTCATTTTATCACCTTGTTGTTGATTTATTTAAAAGGTAATTTATGCATTAAATATAAATGTTACTTTGTCTGCATTTGAAAACGCCTTAACTATAGTTTTTTGACCCCATATTGTTTTTCCTGTAAATATTGCGTCTAATAATGCTTTCTCTTTCTTTTTAATATTAGAGGTTAAATCCTGTTCTGATTGAATAATATCATGTATTTTTACAGGTGATATTTCTTTTATATTCACTAATTTTTCCTTAAATTCACTAAATTTAGTTTTTTCTATAATATACAATACATCCAAGTCATTTGGATTTTCTTTTCCTTTAATGTAAGAGCCAAAAAGAATGCATGATTTTGTCAACAACTGCAATTTTGACAAATCATCTATCCTATACATGATTTTTTTATCAGTTATTTTCTCAGTCAAAGCAAGCTCAAGCATGTTTTTTGCTTTTTCATAATTGATATAATAAGATTTAATATTGGATATCTGCCGATAATTAATTATTTTTTCTGCTTCAAATTTTTTTAGTATTTTATAAGCGCCATTAGGCGATAGGTTTGTGTCTTTTGCGATTTTATTGATAGAGGGATAGCTTGATGAATAGACCATGATATACTTCAATACTTTTTTTTCATTATCAGTAATCATTTATACACCTTAAGTATATAATTATACACTAAAGGTATATAAAGATTGCGGAATAGAAAGTATATTTGTGTAAATCGGCTCCTCTTCCTTTACAATCATCATTTTGCTTTCGCCAGGATAATAGCAGCTGATAAGTTCAGCGAATTTCTTGAATTTGGTTGGGTTGAGAGACATTAGGTTGAGGTCTAGAAGCTTGAAGTTGTTGTGGCGTTTTGAAACTATTAATTTATCTCTTCCATAGATTTTGCTTTCAACACCGAGCCTTTCTAAGCATTTGTGAAAAATTAGTTTTTCATCAGGATTTGATGCAGAGATATGAACTCTGTATTTCATAATAGGCTTATTAATCTCTACGCAAGATTCTGCCGCAATAATACCACGCATATATGCTTTAATTTCATCAAAGGAAGACTTTAAAATATGTTCATAAGTTATCTTTTTTACAAAGTTCTTGAATACTTCGGAAATAATGCTTGATTTAAATTCAATAATTAATGAACCATAATCTCTTTCTTTAAGTTCAGTGTGTAATGTGTTTTTAATGTATGACACAGTGGTTGGATATCTCATATCGAAAGCCACTTTAGTCTCTTTCAACCAATAATTAATAACCTTGTCTTCAACAAATTTTTTGTAATTTTCATCCGCTGGCTTATTGACATTTACTTTAATGTACCAGTGCCAGTCACCGTGTTTAATATTTAATTCATCATTATACCAATCCATGACTTCCCTGTTTAAATTGGGCTCACAATTGCAGAATATTATTGTTTTATTGTAGGTTTTACTCATTTCGCCTTGAAGTAAACCAAGTACTTCAAAAGTACGGTTTGAGCGAGAAATGTATTTTTGGATATTAGCAGAATATTTCCTGCATGCACGAGTTACTCCAAATTGATTATGGATATCTGTATAATAGGTAATTGTATAAAATTTTTCAGTTTCTGTTACTATTGGTTTTATTTGATATTGTTTTCCGTACCTGCCACAGTTAATCATGTCAGGTATAAACTCTTTCAAATCAATTTTTTCAGTTGTGTTATTCATTTTTTATCACCTGACTTCTTTATTGGTGAAGCCAATGTAAATCGCTTAATGTTTCCTCAAACATAAGCAATAATTTGATTGCTGAACTCATTATTTAAGTGATAAAAATGAATTCAACTGATATAGTAATTGAGAAGATTGTGTTTAAATACCTGACGAGAGAATGTCCAGTGGATGATAAAATTGATTTATTGTAATGTAATTACTGTTTCTCCAATTTTTAACTCACCATCTGTATTATAGCAAAGTTTGTATTTTGGATATTTCTGCATGAGATCGGTCAAAGTATTTATTAAGTCGCCAATATTAAGATTTGGTTTTAGTATAAATGCAATAAAAAATAAATTCATAAGTTCAATTTTACTATTATTTTCTTGGATTTTTTCCTCTTGGTCAGATATTTGATAATTATATCTAGAAGAATATAATGGCTCGTCAATCACCTTTTTCTTTAAATAATTAATTTTATTTTGGTGATCTTTATTTTTTTCAGTTAAAATGTTATATTCTTTTTCTGTTCTATAAAGTAAAACATTAAGATCTTCTGTAATCGCAGTAATATCATTTTCGGAATCAATTTTTGCAATGTAAACGTATGATTTTTCTCTTGTATGTATAAATCCTTTAAATTGAGTATCACTTATAGCTTCATGCAAAAACCATCTATCTGGTGCTTCTTCTATACCTTTTAATTCAAGGTTTCTTAATAATGCTTTTTCGGATAATTCAATTTTCTTTTCTTCGAGTTTAGATCCTTCTGTAATTTTAATTGCATCTCTAATTGCTCTATCAAGCTCCATACCAATATTTTTAGGAGTGTATTTTATAGTATCATGGCTTTGAATATTAAAAGCAAGCTTTAGATTTTCTTTTTGAAGTGGAATTATATGTTTCCTTAGCGCTGTCATAAATCCATATTCATAATAAACATTTGGATTTGGAATTAAGGTATTGTTTGTAATTTTATCATCTAAAATAACTATGCAAAACTTAGATTCAATTATTTTACCACAAATTTTAGTACAAAAAATATCTTGTCCATATGCTCTTTCTTTAACAGCTATAATAGCTTCAATACCATATTTTGCAAGTTTTTCTGTGATTAATTCAAATATTGGATTAAGATCATCATCGTTAGGACAAGCAATGAAACAACTTTTTGATGCCCCTTTTAATTTTCCACATTTATGACCTTTTCTAATAAAACATTGCTCATTTACAGCAATTTGGGAAAAGTCAGATCTGTCACTAAATGGAATATCAAAAGGAAAATATTTTCTTTCCCACATTATTTAACATTAAAATAAGAATATATATATAAAGTTAAAGATAAAAACGTTTCGGAATAATCTCCAACAACTGTCGAGATAATTAACGATAGCTTTTTTGCTTGCGTCCGCGTGCTGTTCCGTGACAGTTAGGTTTGTGCTGCTCTTTAGCCCGCACGTCCGCAACAACAAAGTTTCTGTCGTAAGCTACAAAATCAACTTTTAATTTAGGTGCATACTCTACTAGGCATCTTCCGATTGCCAGCCTTGCTGCTTCTGCCTGGCTCATCATGCCACCGCCATTTACATCTATATCAATATCAACTTCCTTAGCAGTATCTCCTGCAAGCATCAAAGCTTCCATTATTTTAAGCTTGTATAGTTTAGGTTCATAAGCATCAAGAAGGACATGATTTACTCTAACCCTTCCTTTGCCACTTGTTAGTGTTGCTCTTGCGATTGCAGTCTTTCTTTTACCAGCTTTATGAATAGATATGTTTTTACTCAACTTTAGCACCCAGATGTTTAGTTAATGTATTTAAGCTCATGAATTTTATGTTTGGCAGTTTTTGGATATCTGCATTTGATATTGTTATTGGCTTTTCATTCTTTAAATCGTCAGGAACACCAATATAGCACTTAACCCTTGCAAATGCCTCTTTGCCTCTTGCATTTTTGAATGGAAGCATTCCTCTGATTGTTCTTTTGACAAGCCTGTCTGCGTATCTTGGGAAGAATGGGCCTGTTGAATGTGTTCCCATTTCCCTTTTTTGTTTATATGATTCTATGATTTCTTTTTTGCCGCCAGAAATATAGGCATTTTCACAGTTAATTACTTTTACTGTTTCTCCATTTAGTGCTTTTTTAGCTGCAAAACTGGCAAGCCTTCCTACAAGAAGATTTGATGCATTGATTATTATCATTTTTTTAACCTATTATTTTTATATTTGAGCCTTTTGGGTCTTTTTTCAAAAGCTCCATAATAGTAAGTGCCTTTGATCCCTGGCCTTGTATTTTCTCAAGCGCAGAGCCTGAAAAATTATAAGCAGCAACAGTAATTTTTTTTGTTAAGTCGCCCATGCCAAGAACTTTCCCAGGAACAATAACAGTATCATTGTCATTGCAATATTTTTCAAGCTTTGACAAATTAACAACACATCGCTTTTTTGTTGGCTTCGTTAAATCAGAAGCTACTCTTTTCCATACATTGGCGTTATTTTTAGATGACGCTTCCTTTAGCTCATTTACAAGCATGTTTAACTGCAAGTTTGATTTCATTTTGCTTCTCTTGATATTTTTTGATTGTAATATGCGGGGGACGTGGTTCGAACACGCGCAGGCACTTAGCCACATGGCCCTCAACCATGCCCGTTTGGCCATTTCGGACCATTGTCAGTTTTTGATAATGATTCTCCGGCACCCCCGCGCTTACTAAAGTTAGGCGAGCGGCAAGTGCTAAGCTATTTTAGAGCTTCTGTAAACTCATCTAGCTTTTTATCAAGCACCTCTGTTCCTTGAATTGCAATATCGGCTGGAGCCAATTGGCCCCATGATTCAATATAAAAAACATAATCGTTTTTGTAGTCGATGCTAATTGCGCCTGTTGATACGTCAACACATGCTTCGCAATCATGGCATTTAAGCAGATTTTTTTCATTAAGTGTGAGTTTTTTATTTTTTATCTCAAAAACATCGACAGGACAAACAGCAATAACTGCCTCAGGATTTGAAATCTTTGAATCATCTATGTTAATGTTTGGAGCGTGCTTATAATGTATCAAGCCAGGTGACCATTTTGAATGTACAGCACCAAGACCGAGTACAGCAGTTGCCTCAAGCTCGATTTCCTGTTCATTGATTAGCTTAGTGATTATTGTCTTTGGATAAACAGGTTTTACTTTTGGGTCCTTTGATTTGAAATCTGATGCATATACTGTTTTTGGACCTTTTTCTTTAAGTGTAAGTTTCAGGGTGCATCTGGCGCATCCTTCTCCATTGCACTTACATTCACTTGGCAGTACATATGATTCTAAATCAGTTGTTAAAGAAATTAGCCCGATTCTATGAGCTACAACTTCATCATAGAGCGCTGAATTATTTTTTCGAAATTCAACCTCATCAATTGCCATAGTAGGGACTCTTCCAGCCATAATCCTTCTTAATGCGTTGGTAAAAGCCGGAGAGCTTTCTTTTATAACAAAAATTATTTTTTCTTTGTTTTTTTCAACGAGTTCGGCTTTCATGTTTTTTTATACCCTTCTTCCCCTTCTTCCGCCTTTTTTCCTGCATCCATCATGCGGAAGAGGTGTTACATCTTCAATCATTCCGATTCGCAGGCCCATTCTTGATAATGATCTTACTGCTGCTTGAGCACCGGGACCCGGATTATTAGGGCCGTTTTGCCCACCAGGAGCTTTTATTTTTACGTGTATTCCTCTGATTCCCTTTTCAAGCGCAATTTCAGCAACTTTTTTTGCTGCTGCCATTGCTGCTGTCGGAGAACTTTCAAGCCTGTCAGCCTTAACAATCTGACCTCCTGATGAAATTGCAATAGATTCTGCTCCGGTTATGTCTGTTATATGTATAATTGTATTATTATATGATGAATAAATGTGGCAAATTCCCCATCTCATTTGTCTAGTTGCAGGCCGGGCTGCTGCTGTGTTTTCTACTGGTTTCATTTATGCTGCCTCTAGTTTAGCTTCTGCTTTAATTGGTTCTGATTCTCTACTCATATCAACACTTACTTTCTCAGATCGTGTCAACAGATTCTGCTGTGAAAGAGTAACTAAATATCCTGGAGCACTAATCATTCTGCCACCAACATATATGTGCTCATGGGTTACAAATTGCCTTGCCTGTTTTATTGATGATGAAAGCCCTTTTCTGAATACAAGGGTTTGAAGCCTTCTTTCCAAGATGTCTTTTACAGGGATGCCAAGAATATCTTCAAGCTTTGCTCCTTCTTTTACAAGACCAAGAGAAATAACTTTCTCAATAAGCTGTTTTTTCTCAAGCCCTGCCTGATCATCATGTTTTGGAACAAGTTTTTTTACTCGCTCTTTGAAGTTCTTTAAAATTGAAGCCATTTTCCACAATTCTTTCTTATTTTTAAGATCATATTCCTTCATTAGAACTGCTTCATCTTCAATTCTTACTTTCTGCCAAGGATGATTAGGTGTTGTATATTTTTTTCTTAATTTTTTTGGATCTCCCATTTTTGAACCTCATGAAAAATAAAATTTACTTCTTTTTCGTAACGCCAAGGGCTTTCCCCTTGTTCCTTCTGTGCTTTGACTTTGTGTTTTGGCCTCTTACTGGAAGACCTGCGGTGTGTCTGCTTCCTTTGTATGATTTGATTTTTTTAAGCCTTTTAATATCGTCATCCTTAGCGACAAGGAGATTTGTATCAAGTAAGTGCTTATCTTTTCCTATCTCATAATCCTTTCTTCTGTTTTTCATCCAAACAGGGATTTTATACTGGTCAGGATTTTCTAAAACGTGTTTTACTTTATCGACATTTGCAACATCAAGGCTTCCGATTTTTGCATTCCTATCAACTCCAGATAAGTGGCAGACAAGGTTAGCATACATAAAACCAACACCCTTGATTTTTCGTATAGCCATATAAACTGGCTTATTACCGTCAAGATCTGTATTTACAAGCCTCACAATGTGCCTGAAATTTTCTATATTAACCATCATTAAACCTCGCATAAAATAGCCTAGAATCCAAAAAGCTTCTATTTTAACCCTTAACTCGCTCATATTGAACTCGGGCTATTTGTCCTTTGGAAAACTCAAGTAATTTATAAAGATTTTGGTAAGCGATTATTTAATCTCAATCACAACTTTTCCCTCTGCTGAATTAACTTCCTTTACAACAGAGTGCCCTTTTATTTTTTCCTTGATTTCTTTCCAAGAGTATTTTTCCCTGGCTTTTTTGATTGATGAAATAACTTCATCAACTAGCTGATATTTATTATATATTGCTTCTCCCTTTTGCTGCTCTTCTTCAGCTTCAGTAAGCAGCGCCAAAATATCTTCTCTTTGGCGGGAAAGCCTTAAACTAATTTTTTCACGCTCAACTTCTGTTGGGCTTTTTTCTTTTTGTTTCAAATGAAAGTAATTCAAATAATACTCTTCAATTGCCATTGAAAAAAAGTCTTTTTTTTCATATAGAATTGTATTATATTTTTCAAGTAGAAACGGACAAACATCAGTTCCAGTATAGACTACAGGATAAAGTTCCTTACTAAGAAGAGCTTTTACTGCACCAAACAGTTTTTGCATCTCATTACCATTAATATGTTCTTTGTTTTTGTCAATTCCTGCAATAAGGCATGCTTCTTCAGAGTAAATGCCGCCAAGGCCAAGACCTATGGCAAGTCCTTTTACAATATTTTCCTTTCCGCAGTTATCCAAGATTTGAGAAAAGTCTTCTATATATGCTGTTTTTAGATCAATTTCTTTTTTAGGATAATCATAAATAACTCCTCCCCTCACAGCTCTTTGGGAATATTTTTTAAATTTGTTTGCTGCAATAATTGTATAATCTTCTTTACATAAGATAAAATTACCTCCTGAAAAAAGCTCCACAATAAAAATGAACAATCCTTCTTTAGTATCAATCTGAAATTCAATAATTCTTTCAAATTCTTTTTGGATTACCTTCCTGAGTCTTCCTCCACTCAAGTATTTTCTGAGTACCATGCATAGTTTACCTGCTGGCGCATAATTACCTTTATTATCAGAAACATATGCAAATCCAGAAAGAAATGCTTTAAAAAACCTCTCTCCCTTGCCAGTAACATAAAAAACAAGCATTACTCCGTCATTATCAGTATATGCTTTATCTATTCTAGCATCTACTAAGCACTGCATCTCAGCAACTAAATAATGTATGTCAAGAGCAGAGAGTTCTTTTTTCATAATTAACAGTGCTAATTTAAGTCAATATTTAATGGTTTTGAATAAGAAGGTGCACAGACAGTTTAATATAAAATAAAAAAGTAATAAAAATTAAGGATATATTCCCCTGGAATTTAATACAGAAAGTAGTTTTTCAATGCCATATAAGAATGCAGCTTCCTTAAGAGTTACTTTTTTACTTTCTTTGTTGTACTTTTCATATATCTGCCTTGCGTTCTGGTATGTCTTAACCATCTTTTTCTTAAGCCACTCATTGTATTCTTCATAGGTGTATTCTTTTGATTCGAAAGCATAAACCCATTCCATCCATGAGGCAATAACACCACCAGAATTTGCTACAATGTCCGGTATTACATAGACTCCTTTCTTGTTTAATATTTCATCAGCTTTGAGTGTAGTTGGGCCGTTTGCCAATTCTAGAAGCACTTTGGTGTTAACTTTTTCTGCTATTTCAGCAGTAACCTGGTTTTCCCTTGCTGCAGGAACTAATATATCGCAAGGCAGAGTTAGAATTGCGCTAGTGTCTTTGCTGTATTTTTCAGCTCCGGAAAATCCATCAATTACCTTGTTTTTCTCTATATGGCTTAATAAATTGGGTATATTTATTCCTTCTTTATTATACAAGCTTCCGCTTATATCACTAACTGCAATAACTTTTATTCCTGTTTCGTAGAATAGTTTTGCAAGGTTTGAACCCACATTTCCAAAACCCTGTATTACTGCGGTTTTTCCTTTTAAACTAGTTAATCCCTTAATGTGGTTTTTTTTAACAGCTTCTTCCAGAACAAAAAGCCCGCCTCTTGATGTTGCATCCATTCTTATCTTAAGCCCGCCAAGGCACTCAGGCTTACCTGTTACAACACCCCTCTGATGTGGGACATTTGGGTTATGCATTGACCATGCATCAAAAAGCCAACCCATTATTTTCGGGTTTGTGTTCATATCTGGTGCCGGAACATCTTTATATGGGCTAAAAATATCTCTCATCTCATAAGCAAGTCGTTTAGTTAGTTTTTCAAGCTCTTTTTCGCTAAGCTTTGCAGGGTCAACAATAACTCCGCCTTTTGCGCCTATATATGGAAGGTCAGCTACCTGGCATTTCCATGTCATTAGCATTGCAAGAGCTGTAACTTCCTCTTCAGATACATCTGGTGCATACCTTATTCCGCCCTTTGTTGGCCCGTCATTTACATTCTGGCCCAGGTGCTGAATCCTATATGCTGTAAAAAACTGTAATGCGTTGTCATCCATAACAACAGGAAACCTTTTTTTCACAACACAAGAAGGCTCTGTCAGATATTTTATTAGCCCATTTTTATAGGATATGTCGCAAGGTTCCTTTATATTCATAACCGCTCTTTCAAATGTTACTTTTGTCCTTTCAAGAAAAGTCTCTTCTTCCATGCATAATCACCTGTCTATTTGTTCACGGGTATTTGCCACAATTATTAAATGTTGCCTTCAGAAAAATACTTATAATCTATAATATAATTAGATTATCATATAACATCATACTTTTTAGTGTTAATTTATATTTATCACTGCATTTAGGCGTGTGTCTGGGAGTGCTTCTATATTTGGCTGTACAGTTACACAATCATACACAAGAAGATTTGGCTGCAGATTGGATACGCCATACGCATCAGGATCAAATTCCGGATCAAAAACAATTTCTGTATTCTCGCCAGGGCTTCCAATTACCTTAAACCTTATTTTTGCAATATTTCCAACACCTGTTCCGCAGGTATCGGCGACAAAACCAATACTTATTCTGGCACGATCTGCTACACGAGGATAGTCCCTAAAGTTTATTTTAAATGGGGGTGTATCTTTTATTCCTTCAGGATCCCAATAATTAAGTGCTGCGAAAGGGCGCGAATATATCTGAAGAGGAGGATCTCCACTAAAATTTGTTTCAACAGCCGGGCGGTTTGGTACACCAGTATAAATTAATCTATCAAATAAAGGCTCATCAAGTTGAAAATTTTCTCTATCTAAAAGAAAGTGTGGAAAAATATATTCGAATTTTGATGCATCAAATCCAAGTGTGAATTGAGCGCCTCGTATGTTTTCAACACAGCTCATGCGAACGTACAGATAAAAAGACTCTCCAGACCCTAACTTATACTTTCCTTCAAATAGTTCTTTAGGATCACCGTTGAGATTATGGACTTCCAAAGACACCTGGTTTCTTGCAATCCTTATTCCGTCATATTTGTTTTTTGTTATACAGTGATCAGTGTAATTTATGTTTTTTTCCTCAATAAATCCTCCCTTTACAGGCGCTGGAAGAACAGTATTCATTGAAGCAACAATTGCTTCTCCTTCATAAAGCTCAACTTCAAGAATATCATTATCTGTAATTCTTGCTTTGTAATCTTTTCCGTTAAGGTAAAGAGGAATATTAAATCTTCTTAAGTAATTATCATGCACCTGTGTCGCAAGCATAACCTCATTTTTAACATTCATTGCAAAATTTTCCATGGCAGAATAATCCTCTGCTTGAGAAATCTCAGATAACCTGTCCCTTGCAACAGCAAGCATTCCTGTAAATATAATTATTGCCAAAGTAAAAATTGCAATCATTTCAAAAGAGACTTGGGATTTCATTTTACAAATCAAATAACTTGGTTGCAAAGATAACCAGTTGCAGTGTCACATATTCCTAAATCTAGATCTTCATATAAAAGGCCTTTATCTCCCCCCCATCTGTTATAAAGATGTCCTTTTAGCTTATTAACATAATTTGGGGAATAAATACAATTGCAGCCAGTAATGGTTACACATTGTGATATAAAGGCACACGTCGGTCCACCAGTTAACGTATCTACTTTAAAATCATTTGTATTAATTATTGTTTTAGATATCGGATCATACATCCCCACAATTGATATCTCAATTTCTTTATGTGTTGTTCCTTTCCATGACGCAATTTTATCTGCATCTACAAAATAATAATCAACATCTGCCCCAAAGCCAATTGTCCATGGGTCGATTTGCCTTACACTAGTAATAGTAACATCTAATTCCTTTACCTGAAGCCCAAGAGTTTCGAAATTATCTATTAATTTTCCTTTTATTGAATCTAGATTATTGTCTGCTAAATGATAAGAGGAATATTGCGTTAAATCAATCGAGTTGCCAGAAGCACCAAGCAATTCTCCTTTAGTCATGGTAAGATTCATATCGCTTTCAAGATGTTTATATCCAATAAATGAATTTGTGTCTCCATTTTGAAAATATTTAAAATCACAGCTTGGCGAAGAACAACCTGGCATGGTAGCATACTCACTCATCGCGCCAATTGCGCTCTTTCCAGCAGCATAAAGCATTCTTTCAATATACCTGTTTTCAAAATCATTAACAATTGTATTAAGAAGATTCACTCTTACTCTAGTCACTTCCATATCTGTTTGCTGCTTTTGCTGTTCACTTGATACTTTCAGGCCAAGATAAAAAATAAGAATAATAAATACAGAAAGAACAGAAAAAAAGACACTTTTTTTATTATGACCTAGATTTTTCATGGTTTTTGCCACACCCAAAGTTCAACTGTAAAAGGTCCCCAAAAAGTTAGATCTCCATTAGTTTCATCTTCATAATAACCCATTATTATTTTCTTTGATGAGAGAATGTTTTTTATCTTGTTATATTTTACAACAGTTTTCATGTTATCTATTGTTTGTGCGGGAGCAGAACCAAAAGTTCCATCTACAGGATTATAATAATACACAAGTGTTCCTTCGATAAATAATGCGGTTCCATACAACTCCCTGTAAAAAAGACCGTTATCAGTAATTAATGAGTTGGCCAAGGTTCCAATATAACTTCTTGCTTGCGTTCCTGAATATACAATATCACTATTTCGGTAATATAATTCACCAAATAGTTCAAGTAAGGTGTTATTAGTATTTTTTACATTATTATTATCAAATATATTCTGTAGGCCCGAATTTGTGCATGGTAAACCACATAAATCATTTACCTTTGTATTAGACAATACATTCATTAAATCATCCGCTACATGCTTGTTGTAAAACTGCGCTGGCTTGCTTATTGATGTTGTTGAGATTAGCATGTAACCTATAACCAGAATAAGCGCTGCGACAGCAGCATCCATTATGAAAAAATATGCTTTTTTATTCATTTTGAAGCGCAAATCAATACCTTTAGGTTAGCTAATTCAGATGTTCCGCCCGGCACTTGATAAAGCACAGGCCTTGACATAACAATTGTTTCAATGTAAGGAGATGTTTTACATTGAGGATTTGCTGTAATTGGGGGCGTAAGTACTGTTGGCGGTGTACCGCATTTTAATGTGTTTGTAATGAATATGTTATTATCTGCAACGTTTCCCTTTCCAACGTGCGCCAAGATATTTCCTGTCTTATCCTCAACATAAATGCACATGTCAACCTTGCTAAAGCCAAGTTTTGTTATATCTCCTAAAACCAAATCCTGCATATCTGAAGCTAGCGGTACAATTGGATCATACAAGTCATTTATACCGTCGCCGTCTGTATCGGGATTCAATGGATCTGTTCCATATTTTAGCTCATCCCAATTAGAAAGCCAGTCATTATCAGGATCACCGTATGTGCATGGATCGTAAAACTGGTTACTGTAATAGACCCCACACATTTTATTGAAGGTATTTACTTCCAATCCGTATTTATTTTCCCATTCATCAGGGAGAGAATCGCCGTCAAGAGATGAACCTGCGCATGTTATTCCTAAAGCGTCAAGTGTAAAGATTGCTCCTTTGGACAATGGATTTCCTTCTAATGTACAAGGAGTATAACTAACTGCAGAATAAAGATTTATCTCATTAATATCATTTAATCCATCATTATCAAAATCTCCTTTTGCTAATTGTTGTTTGTAAAACCAAAGATTAGGCAGGCATTTCTGACAAGCGTATGAATCGAGAGGTATAGGTGGATCAAGTACTGCTATAATATTATCTGATTCTTCATAATTATTTACATATCCAAGAAAATTGCATTTTCCTTGCATACCATTTAACCAGAAGCCTGTTAAATCTTCGTTAGACTCACCATCTATTTCAAAATTATAATTATTATCTTCATTATAATCGCCGTCTGCAATAAAATCATAACTTAACCTGCATTCCAGTTGCGGGTTTGTTGGGTCTGGTGGCATATTAAATTCAGATGAGTAGCCAGTATCCATTGTATCATCCTCATCCAAATCCTCATACCATGCATCGAAGTTTGCAGGTGATGGATAAGAATCAATGTTTCTTGCTGAATTTGCTTCCCACCAGTCATCAAGCCCATCACCAACGGGTTCACTACCATCTAACTCCCCATCTTTTGGATAATATGCACCATCGGATGGATTCGTTCCCTTTCTTAATTCATCATAGTCAGAAAAAGTATCTGTGTCACAGTCAGTTGTTGGACGTGTACCAAGAGTGCATTGTGCATCCTGCCAACTATCTTTTATTATATCTCCATCACTACTTGCTGACATATAAGTCATCTGTGCAAATAGTGCAAGTTTCACTGAATTAATTTTATAATCTTTCAGAAAGGCTATTCTATCATCAGGTATTGTTTCAAGATTATTGAATATAAAATCAGCTGATGGAGCAAGCGATTTCTTTTGTTTAAGTAAATCAATTCCGCCTATTGCATAAAAAAAAATTGAGATAGTTATAATAAAAATAATAAATCCAAAAACAAGATCCATGCTAACAAGTTGGCCTTTTCTCATTTTAAGGACATGACAATTCAGATGATACTTCATCAATTATAACACAGATTGTGTTTGGACCTGCAAAGCAAGGATAATCTATTGAATGCTTTACTGCTTCAACCTTAAAATATTTTTTACCAGGTGAGAAATCCTTTTGCGGATTGCATATACAATCATTTGGAACACCGCATTCAGGTGCCATATTATTACTATTACAGGTAGGGTCAGTGGAGCTATATTGTATTGTTCTCGAATTAGTCACATAGCAACTATTGGCAGGATCATTGATGTCTGGACCATCAAACGCAAGTATAGGAACATCCGACTGAAAAAGACTTTTAGCAATTCCTTCCTCACTATTATAAGCAAAGATAAGTTCATAATCTGCATAGGGTGAAGACGAAAAAAAGACACCCATGTTTTCAATCCCAGCTGGCATCTCAATCTCAATTACTTTTTTAGACGGAACACCGTAGTAATACACTTCTTTTGCAGCAGAAAGTATTTCATGAGCTGCAACATTAAGCTTTTGCCCGATAATCTGGTCTTTGCTTGAGGAAACATAATTTCTTAGCAGATACATAGCAGGTATAAGAATTAAAAAAACAATGCCCACCATTACAATGTATTCCATTGCAATCTGGCCGCACCTCTTTTTCATGATTGCATTATATAAATGCCTATCTTAAATAATTTATGGAAAAATTGTTTAAAAATCAAAGAATTCTAACCAATGCTTTATTGTTCTTAAGCTCTTGTATATTTTTAACACCAATGCAAAACATTGCAATTCTTAGTTCATTTGCTGTTTTTTCAATGATTTCATTAACAGAGTTTTCCGATATAACTGCAGCGTTAAGGCAAGGAAGTGCAAATGCGCACATGTCTGCGCCAAGAGCAATTGACTTTGCAACATCAAGGCCGTTTCTTATTCCTCCTGATGCAATAAGGAAAAATCCAATATCTTTATTCAGGATTAAGCTTTCTGTTGTTGGTATTCCCCATTCTTTAAACGGTGTTTCACTTAAGCCATTTCTTTTTGATTCAATCATTGCAAAATTAGTGCCTCCATGACCTGCAATATCTAGGTATTTAATGCCAATAGCCGATAGCTTTTCCCCTGTTTCTTTTGAGATCCCACATCCAACTTCTTTAATAATTAAAGGGCATTCAAGCTCATTTTTTAATCTTTTTATTTTATCAATAAGACCGCTAAAATCTCTTTGTCCATCTTTCTGGATTGCTTCCTGAAGCGGATTTAAATGAAGCGAAAGCGCATCAGCTTTAATAAGATTAATTGCTTTTTTAATCTCAGAAACGCCAATTCCGTTATTGAGTGAAACAGCACCTAAATTTGCAACTAGCGGAACAGTTGGGCAATGTTTTCTTATGTTAAAGTCGTTTATATTGCTTTTATTTTCAATTAAAATTCGCATAGAGCCAGTCGACATTGCAATATTATTTTTTTGCGCAGATTTTGCAAGATTTGTATTAATCTTTTTGTAATCTGAGCCGCCAGTAATCGGTGAAAACATAAATGGATAATTTAATTTTTTTCCAAGGAAATTACAGCACAAATCTATTTCATTCATATTTATTTCGGGAAGAGAGTTATGAATAAACTTGTATTTCTCAAATCCTGTTTCACCACCCTCACATGAACCAGCAAGACAAACTTCAATATGTTCGTTTTTTCTATTTTGAACCATCTAGTTACTAGAAATAAGCCTTGTTTTTATATTTAATTTAATTATATTAAAATTTTCAGAAATAAAAATTGCGGCAAGCGCATAAATAAATCCTGCGATTATATCAACAACATAATGATCTCCGGTATAAATAATGACAAGTGCCATACTTAGAGTATACAAATAAAATAATTTAGTGTAATTCCCTATTTTTTTTCTATAATATTTTTCAAAAAAAATTGGGAAAAATAGGCCGTACGCCGCATGAAGCGAAGGAAAAGGGGCAACATCATTTCTTCCAAAGAGTTTTGTAGCCACATAAATGCTGCTCCCAAAGCCATTATGTTTCCAAGGCGTTATTATTTTTGGCAATAATCCTTCATCAGATGCCATCCAAGGAGGATAAGCAGGAAAAATTAAGTAAGTTGCTAGGCCAAGAAAAACAAGCAAAAGATAAGCATTTTTAATTCTTAAAAAAAACTCTTTATCCTTGAGATATATGATAATTCCGAGAAACAAGGCGCCCCAGATTATGGAGGTATAAACAATAATTGCAAAATAATCAAGAATAATATTGCCTGCAGCTTTCTGAAATACAAGTGTTGGAATGTTGTTTCCAAATATTAGAGTTTCTATTCTTAGAAGCAGTGTTTTTTGCACACTTATTCCCAGTATCTTCTGCACTAATTCCGCATGCCCCCTTATTAGCTCATAAATGATATATATAAAGAACAGAGGGAACCAGTCATACATTATCGTAAAAAGCGTTTTTTTCCCCTTCATTTTTCCCTATTAGCAAGAGTTATTGAAAAATCATGTATTAGTAATTTTTTTTCATTTGGAATATCTAGCTTATTTAAAATTTCTTTTCCATCTTTAAGTAGCCCTGACATTTTTTTTTTGCAGTGCTCTATTGAGCCATTATTTGTATAAAGCAAAATTACATCTTTAATGTCTTTAATTGTAGAGTCTTTGTTGCCAAATGTTTTCCCGATTATTGATAAATCTTTTTCTGCTGTTTTATTTAATGTATTAATATAAAGCAGAGTTTTTTTTCCGCTTTTAATATCAGACCCGATTTCATGTCCTTTTTTGGAGCCAACGTCAATATCCAGTAAATCATCCTGTATCTGAAACGCGGTTGCAATTAATTCACCGTATTTTTTAACAAGCAGACAATCTTTTTCTTTTGCGCCTGCAAGATACGCTCCAATTTCAAGGGAAGCAGCAAACAAGACAGCAGTTTTTAGCTTAACCATTTCAAGATATTCTTCTTCAGTTGGATTTGTTGTTTCAAATTCAATATCTTGTTCCTGGCCGCAAATTAGCTCTTTGTATGCTTTGTCAAGTATCCTCAGGCAAGCCATTTTTTCATCATTACTTAAAATAGAATCATAGATTAGTTTTCTGTAATAATACTCTGTGTTTAATCCAATCAGAATTGCCATTGATGCTGCGTATTTTTTTGTATAAGACGGGAAGATATTTCCATTATATTTTTTATCAAAAGCTGTTTTTGATTCCTTTAGTTTCAACTGGATTCCTTTTTGCCCTCTCCTGTAATCATCCTCATCCATAATATCATCGAAGATAAGGGTTGATGTGTGCAAAAGCTCAGTTGCAAGCGCTGGCATAAGTATTTTTGAATCATGTTTATCAAAAGCATTGTAAGATAATATTGCTGCGATTGGCCTAAGCCTTTTCCCACCAATTAGAGAATATTCTTGCAAAAACCTGATATTTCTTTTTCTAACATTTGTTTTGCAGGCATTAATTTCATTTATAAAAAAACCCGTAAGCGCATCATTAATTAGTTTTTTATTGCTTTGTGCAAATGCAAAAAAGTCCATAAAAGTTAAAATTATTGCAGATTATATAAGGTTTGTCAAAAAATTTAAAAACAAAAGTACCAAGCGTATTAATTATGGCAAAGATAAATATTGCATATATGATGGGTGGAGGAGCAACATCAGTAATTAATCTTGCAATTCTAGGAATTGTTGATGAGGCAAAAAAAACAGGAAAAATTGGTAAAATCCTTGGAATTTGGGACGGAACAGAAGGACTAGTATATGATTCCTTATTCAAAGCAGCAGTAAATCTTCTGGAATACGATTATAAAAAAATCCAGGACGTTTCAAATACTCCGGGCGCAGCTCTTAGAAGCGGCAGAAGAATTCCCTCTGAAAACGATATGAAAACAATAGTGAAAAGACTTGTTGACAACAATATTGATTATGTTTTTTATCACGGCGGAAACGGGACTTCGCTTGTTCTTTCAAATTTAATGAAATATGCAAAAGGAACAAAATTAAAATGCATCCATGTTCCAAAAACAATTGATAATGACCTTGTTGGAACATATTTTTCACCCGGCTATGGAACAACAGCAAAGTATGTTGCACTTGAAGCAATAAACCTTCGATATAGCTTTAATTCAAGCCCAGGAATTGCTGTATTTGTGACAATGGGAAGAAACGCGGGATGGGTTGCTGCAGCATCATGTGCCGGCGGCGCTGACTTAATTTACCTGCCAGAGAGGCCTATAAATATAAATAAAATGTGCAAGCAAATTATTGCAAAGCATATTGAAAACTTAGCAAAGGGAATAGGTACTATTGTTTGCGTTTCAGAAGGGCTTATGAATGAAAAAAAGGAAATCTATGCTGAAATTGCAAGAACGGAATTAAGTGATGTTAGATTAAGCGATGAAAATATCCACACACCCAGACTTTCAAGTGCTCCTCTTGATTTTTATTTAAAAGAGAAAATTAAACAAGAGCTGTTTGAGCTTGAAAACCTTAAATATTTTGATACAAAAGTAAGAGCAACAACTTTAGGCTATGGTCAGCGTGAGAATATAAAAGCAATTGCTGTTGCAGACAGAGAAGTTGCTTATGGCTCTGGAAGGGCTGCTGTAAAATATGCGCTGACCGGCAAGACAAACATTATGGTTGGAATAACGAAAAATGAGAAGCACGGCACTCTAATTAATGCAGTATCTCACAACGAGCTGCCATGTTTTATTCCTAGCCACATAACAGCAGATATTGAGTACTATGAAGGAATGTGGGATTATTTGCCTATTCCACTAAGCGAAATTGCGGATATAAAAAGAAATATGGTGAAAGAGAGGACGCTTCCTGACAATTTTATAAACAAAGAAGGCAACAATGTAACGCCGGAATTTTTTAATGATTATTTGAAAGATATAATCGGCCAAGTTCCTGAAATGATTGAATTTACTCCAAAACCAAGCCTTATGTTCAGGATAAAAAAAACAAACTAGATGATTGTTTCCATAAAAACACTTTGCGCTCCCTGCTTAAGTAGATTTTTTTTTATCGTGCCGTAGTCTTTTTGTTTTCCTGCCACAATAATATTTCCGCCTCTTCCTGCGCCTGAAAGCTTTGCTCCATATGCTCCGGTGGCAAGCGCTATATCAATAAGCCTGTCAATTTCAGGAGATGAGACTGAAATTTTGCTTAGATAAGATTGGTTCTGGTTCATTAGATCTCCTATCTTTTCAATATCTCCTTTTTCAATTGCAGATTTTGCAAATATAGCAATATTTTCCATTTCATTAAAGTATTTTGCCATATTTTCATTATCTGAATTATATTTTTTTCTGACATCAAGCACTATTTCTTTTGTTGACTGCTTTTTTATTCCTGTTAAGGCAATTAAAAATGTAATTGGTTTTGTTAATTTTATAAATTCAATTTTTTTATTTTTAATAAAGAAAACAGGCTTTTCGTATGTTATGACAGTATTATCAATGCCACTGGGTGTTCCATGAAATGTTTTTTCACATTCATATGCAATAGACGAGATTTTTTCTGTTGACATATGCAAATTAACTTTTGTGGAGATAGCCCTTATCATTTCTACAGAGATAGATGCGCTGCTTCCAAAGCCAGCCGCAATCGGAATGTTTGAGTCAATTTCTATTGAAAAAGATTTTTTTTGATTTAGTTCCTTTAATATTATTTGAAGAACATCCATTAAGCTTTTATTTTCAGGTTCACAAATATCAAAACTGGTTTTTATTCTATTTTTTTTTGAACTAGATACTTTAATATTGCATTGAAGCGATTTAACAGGAACTGCAATTGCAGGCTTACCATATACTGCAGAATGTTCTCCAAAAAGAATAATTTTTGCGCATGTCATCTTATTAGTTTAACTTTTTGTTTAAAACACTTGTTTTACTATTATTATTAAGTAAGAGAAAAGTATTCCTATAATAATTGAAAATAGCAAGGGATATTCTTTTAATTTGTACAATTTTAATTGCATTGAATATGAAGCTAAAACCAAATATAAAAATGAACCGCAAATATAAAATACTAATTTCTGTGCTTCATAGCTTGCCATATAACCTAGAAAACCAATTGAAATAAATGAAAAAAACGCCAATATTAATAGACTTAATATATTCATTTTTTCCTTTTGAGCGCAAAATTTCATTCGCGCCATTGAAAGCAAAAGCAATATAAATCCGCCAAATAATTGCAGAAAATGGCTCGCGTGCTCATCTAAAAAATACAGAAGCTGCGCATCATTACCCAAGGCAGGATATATTAAGTTCGGATTAAGTAAATTTGCGATATAATGAATACCGCTTCCAAAAAAATAATGCAAGCGCCAGTTAAAAAAATATTTAGATGCAGTTTATTTTCCGGTGTTTCAAAAAGTATATTAAAATAAACAATGACTGCAATAAGAACAAGAGCAAATTCTATCAATAGATAATAGATATTTAATTTGCTGTAAAAAACAGGAATATTAAGATATACAAAAAAATACAGATAATTAAATGCAGCGACGAGCGCAAGAAAAAGCAATGTATAAGTAATATTTTTTCTCTCTTTCATTTTTGGTATGTTTTTACTTATTTACACATCTGTTATGCTTTAAATGAGACTTTACAAGGTGGCCTGCACTTAGCGCTCCAAGAAGAGAAATCTCTCCTGCAAGAACTGCTCCAGCTATTATTTCAGCAAGCTTATTTGAGTTTTCCCCAGGAACTATGCCAGGACCAGCAACGCCTAGCATATCGAGGCATTCTTTCTGCGAAGGTAGATTTGTTCCGCCCCCAACTGTTCCAACCTGAAGCGCAGGAATTGTCACACTTACATCAAGCGCACTACTGCATTTTTCAATATTTGTGAATCCATGTGAGCCTTCAACTACATGTGCCATATCCTGGCCTGTTGCAAGAAATATTGCTGCTATTATATTTGCAAAATGGGCGTTAAAGCCGTAAGATCCGGATAATGCAGAACCAAGAATGTTTTTTCGGTAGTTTAAATCAGCAAGCCGTTCAGAATTTGTCTTCAGGTATTTTTCAATTAACTCATCAGGAATTGTTGCTTGTGCAATAACACTTTTTCCTCTTCCTTCTAAAAGAGTCTGCGCCGATGGTTTTTTATCGACGCAAGCATTTCCTGATGTTGAGATAAATTCTATTCCCTTAAAATTAGCTTCAATGTATAACCCAAGATTTTCTGCAGCGATACTAACCATATTCATACCCATTGCATCTTTTGTATCGCATGATAGCCTAAGCCAAATATTATTTCCAACAACATATCTATGGATACTATTTAATTCCAGGTATTTGCTGTTTTTCTGCGCTTCGTTTTTCATATCTGATTTATTCTTATCAAGCCAATAGAAAAAATCCCGAATTCTTTTTATTGAGTCAATTTTTAGAAGTATGGATCTAGTTTGTCCTGATTTAATAATAGAAACATTGCATCCACGCGCACAATTAATTAGAGAACATCCCCTGTTTATTGACGCGCAAAGCGCCCCTTCTGTTGTTGCAATAGGAAGAAAAAACTCTCCTTTTGAATAGTCGCCGTTAACTAAAAGCGGCCCTGCAAAACCAAGCGGCACCTGGACTGCTCCAATCATATTCTCAATATTTGGCTTGGCAGTTTTTGCGTCTATTGAGTATTTTGATAAAGTAGTATACTTTTTTTTTGTTAGCTTTTCAATAGCATTAAGCCGGATTCTTGATGCATCGTTTGCATCTGAAACAAGGTTATCAATTTCATAGAACTTGATTTTTTTTTCAATTAAGCCAGCAACAAGAACTTTATCTTGCAAGCCTGAACTTATAACCATATTGGATTACTCCGGCTTCTCCTTTTTCCAGGAGTTTCCTAAAACATAGTTCAACTTTTTTTCCTATTGCAATATTTTCTGGCTCGCAGTCAACAATTTCTGTTGTAAGTTTTGGCCCTTCAACTAACTTGATTATAGCAAGAATATAAGGGACAATTCTAGTATCAATATCAGAAAGCTCTTCTTCAGGGTCAGGCATAGGCGTTCTTATTATTGTGTAAGTCACTATTTCACCAATACCATTGAATTTATGATTATCAAGCTTTCTGCTGCCGCATTTTGTGCATACATCTCTGGGCGGGAAATAAAGCCAATTACATTCTGTGCATTTTTTTCCTATAAGATTGTAGTAATGCGGAATTTTTCTCCATATTAATGGAACAGTCACTTTTTGCCCCTCCCAAATATATGTACAATAGCTGTTGCTCCGCTGCCACCTACATTATGTGTCATTCCAATTTCAGCATTAGATTGCCTGCCCTTAGCGTCTCCTCTTAATTGATGAACTATTTCAATTGCCTGGGCAATTCCTGAGGCGCCTATAGGGTGTCCCTTTGCTTTGAGGCCACCAGAAGGATTTACTGCAATTTTGCCTCCAATTTCAGTTTCACCGTTTTGAGTGAATTTTCCACCTTCTCCTTTTTTACAAAAGCCAAGGTCCTCTATAGCTGTAATCTCAGCAATAGTAAAACAATCATGCACTTCAACACACCCGATTTTATCAATAGTTAATTTTGATTGCATTAATGCCTGTTTTGCCGCAAAAATTGTTGAATTTAAAGTGGTCATATCTTGCCTGTCATGCAGTGAAATTGAATCAACAGCATGGCCGCTTCCATTTATCCAAATTGGTGTGTCTGTGTATTTTTTTGCAACATCTTCACTTGCAAGGACTACTGTTGCAGCGCCGTCAGTAATTGGTGAGCAGTCCAGTAACTTTAGAGGATCAGCAACCACACTTGACTTCATTACATCTTCAACAGTAATTTCTTTTTTAAATTGTGCAAAAGGATTGTGCAGCGCGTTTTTGTGATTTTTTACAGCGCACATTGCCATCTGCTCCTCTGTTGTCTTGTATTTATGCATATGAAGTTTAGCAATCATGGCATATAGTCCGGGAAATGTTGCTCCCTGAACGCCTTCCCATTCACTTGACGCAGCTGTTGCAAGGGTTTTTGTAATTGCAGATACGCCTAGGTCTGTCATTTTTTCAACGCCGCCTGCAACAACAATATCATGCATTCCTGACGCAACATCAATGTAGCCTTGCCTGAGCGCCAGTCCGCCTGATGCGCATGCTGCTTCAACTCTTGTGCTAGGAATTCCGCTCATTCCTGCAAAATCAGCAAGCAATGCCCCTAGGTGCTCTTGATTAACAAAAAGCCCACCAGTCATTGTGCCGCCATAGATTGCCTCAACATCTTTTTTCGAGATATTTGCATCCTGTATTGCCTTATATCCTGCTTCAACAGCAAGGCTGGCAATATCTCTATCCCAAAGGCTGTCAAATTTTGTCTGCCCAACACCAATTATTGCTACTTTTCTCATTTTTAAAAATATTATCGCAATAAAAATTTCTTTGTGATTTTTGCGTACTGTGAATAATCAATATATTTTTTCAAGTCAATATAATATTTAACAGTTGGTGCATTATCTTTTGCTTTGATTATATTTTCAGTAACTGTTAAATCAAAACTATCACTTCCGGCGCCGCTTCCATAAGATGTTAGCAATATACGGTCACCTGGCTTTGCATGGTCAAGCACTGATGAAAGCCCAATCAATGATGAGCCTGAATATGTGTTTCCAATCTTATCAACAACAAGCCCCAGGGCAATCTGTTCTTTTGAGAAGCCCAGCATCTGAGCAACTCTTCTTGGGAATTTACCGTTTGGCTGATGGAATACTGCATAATTATAATCAGATGGCTTAGTTCCTGCTTTAGCCATTAGGTTTTTTGAGGCGTTTAATATATGCTTAAAATAAGCGTGTTCTCCTGTAAACCCACCGCCGTGTGCAGGATAACGCTGGTTTTCTCTTCTCCAAAAATCAGGAGTGTCTGTTGTAAATGATAAAGTATTATTAATCTCGACACATACATTGTCGCTTCCTATTATGAAAGCAGCACCGCCTGCTGATGCGGTATATTCAAGCGCATCTCCTGGAGCAGCCTGTGCCGTATCAACTCCTCCTGCAAGAGCGTATTTTACAAAACCAGATTTAATCATTGATAAGCTTATTTGAATTGCTGCGGTTCCAGCCTTACAAGCAAACTCAAGGTCAGCTGTTGTATAATTATCAGAAGTTTCAATTGCCTGTGCAACAATTGTTCCAGTCGGTTTTACCGCATAGGGGTGGCTCTCGCTTCCAAAATAAACCGCGCCTATTTCTTTTGGATTAATTCCTGATCTTTTTAGTGCGTTTCTTGAGGCCTCTACTGCAATTGTTGCAGAATCCTCGTCAATTCCAGGGACGCTTTTTTCAGATATTAATAGTCCTTCTTTATATGCATTAGAATCTGCCCCCCAGATTTTTGCAATTTCTTCTACTTTAATTCTATAATAAGGAATATATACACCCCACGAAACTATGCCTGCTTTCATTTGCAAAATTCAAGCAGAAAATAATTAATAAAGATATATAAAGATTATGAATTAAAAATTTAGTCAAAATATTTAAATTACATAATATCTCTAATGTAATAAGATGAAAGCAACAGCAATAGCCCAGACAAATATTGCTTTTATAAAATATTGGGGAAAAAAAGACGAATTATTGAAAATTCCGCAAAACGGAAGCATTTCAATGAATCTAAGCAATCTAAATACTACAACTACAGTTGAGTTCAATAATTCACTATCAGCAGATTATGTTGAAATAGAGAATTTAAATGATGAAAAATCAGTTTTAAAAATAGTTGCACATCTTGATTTAATAAGAAACCTTGCAAAAATTAAATATAAGGCAAAAGTAAAAAGCAAAAATAATTTTCCAAGTGGAACTGGCCTTTCTTCATCAGCATCAGGCTTTGCCGCGCTGACAGTTGCTGCGTGTGCAGCTTCTGGATTAAGCCTAAATGAAAAAGAACTTTCAATAATTGCAAGGCAGGGTTCAGGTTCAGCATGCCGCTCAATACCAGATGGATTTGTTGAATGGTTTAGCAAAAATGGCAGCGAATCGTCTTATGCTAAATCTATTTATCCACCAGATTATTGGAATATCTGTGATGTCGTTGCAATTGTCAGCAATGAAAAAAAAGAAACCTCTTCAACTGCCGGTCAGACACTTGCAAAAATGAGCCCATTCTATAAAAAGAGATTATCAATGATTGCAACTAAAATAAAAATCATTAAAAAATTAATTAAAGAAAAAAAGTTCAAGGAGTTTGGAGAGTTATGTGAAGCAGAGGCTCTTGAGATGCACGCAGTAATGCTTACATCAAATCCACCTTTAATCTACTGGCAGCCTGAAACACTAAGGCTGATGAAACAGATAAGAAAATGGAGAACAGATGGACTTTTTGATGCATATTTTACAATAAATACAGGACAGGATGTCCATGTTCTATGCCTTGAAAAAGACGCATCTGCAATCAAAGATAGATTAAGCTCAATTGATTATGTAAAAGAAATTATTGTAAATAAGCCAAGTTATGGCACAAGACTTATTGAAAAGCCTTTATTCTAACATGGATAAAATTACAATTAAAGTGTATGGTAAAGTCTTGGTTTTCGGAGCCTATTCTATTTTAGAAACAGGTAATGTCGGTCTTGTTATGAATGTGAATAAGGGAACTGCAGCTAATGTAACAAAAGAAAAAAAAGGAATTAAAATAATTCTCGATGATTATAATATCAAAGAACATGCCATATATGCTAAAGGAAAAATAATACTTAAATCCAAATACAAATATCTTCTATTTGCAAAGAACGCTATATTATATTCATTAAAATATCTTGAATTAAAAAAAATAAAACATCAAGCATTCTCAATTAGGACTAAAAACGATAAAGAGATGAATCCTGGTGGAATTAAAGCCGGCCTTGGAAGCTCTGCATCTTCAACAACAGCAATTGTTGCTTCAATATTATCACTTCATGGAATAGATGTGTTCTCTAAAAAAGGAAGAATGGTTGTGTTTAAAATTGCATATTATGCCCATTTCATTTCACAGGGAAAAAACGGTAGCGGATTTGACATAGCAGCATGCTGCTTTGGGAGCAGTTTTTTTGTAAAGCAAAACTATGAACTGTCTTCTTTTGAGAATTTTATAAAATCAAAAATTGATTTAAAATTTAAAGAGTTTATATGGCCAAGTTCACTAAAAACAAGTTTGATTTTTGCAAAATGTCCTGCAAAAACGCCATGTCTAGTAAAAAAAGTATTTGTGTTCCAAAAAAAAGAAAGGAAAGAATATGATTTATTCATGTCAGGATATAATGCGATAAATAAACAATTAGAAACCGCTTTTATAAAAAAAGACAATGAAAAGATCAAGTTATTGCTTGTTAAGTCCTGGGAAAAAAGAAAAGAGCTTGGAATTCTATGCAAGAGCAACATCCAGCCAAAAAATGCAGATAAAATTATTTCCAATTTTAATAAAAAAGGCTTTGTGGCCGGCCTTGTTGGGGCAGGAGCAGGTGATTCTTATTTGGTTATAAGTTATAAAAAAGGAATTAATTTAAAAAATCAAAAACTAAAGCTGATTTCAAAGCCATATCATAAAAAATAAATAGCAATACATAATAATTACTAAAATGCCAAGCCAAAAAATATTAGATGAGATTCTATTCAAACTAAACAAAATTGAAAAAGAAGAAGAAGTAATAGAAGTTGAAGAGTTAAATATTTCTGAAAAAGAAAAAGAAATAGAATCAATTCTTAAAAAAAAGCTTGTTACAAGAAAATTTGAAGATATATTGGATTGGAAAAATCATTTATGGGAAACTTGTCCAAACAAGGTTGAAAAAGAAGGTGAAAAAGAACTCACTTACTGGTGTAAAAAACTTAAGAAAAACTGTAATTTTACAACCTGCCCGCTGAATTTTATTTAAATTCCAAGTTCAGAGTCAACTAGGATAATTTTAATTCTTCCTTTTGGATTTGATTTATGGATAATTGTTGTCACGTTGCATATCCGTTCATCACTGCAGCAATCCATGCAACGGCCTGTTTTTACACAAGGTGTATTTTTATTGAGCCTTTTAGCATTGCGTGGAGCGGTATGCTTCTTAATTTTTGCAATTGCGCTTGTTAAGTCATCTGTAATCTTGTTTACGCTGCAAATTATTATCACTTTTTTTGGGCCGCATATTTGTGCACTTACACGATTGCCATAGCCATCAACATTTACTAACTCCCCTTTTTTTGTTATCGCATTCGTTCCTGTAACATATACATCTGCGTACATGCCAAGATGGCGCATTTTCATTGATTCTTCCCTTGTAATGCCCTCTTTGTAAGGATTATAAAGAGTGTTGCGCCCAATCATGTCTAGTTCAACAAGCTTATTCCTTAGACCAATCTGTTCAACACTGATTGAGCCGCCCAGTCCTATTGTTGATCCATCGCTAATCAATGACTGTGATTTTGCTAGTGCTTCTTCTTTAGTTTTTAAGAAAAATACATTAAAACCATTAGAAGTGAGTGCATCAATTGTTTTTTTTATTGAATCATCCATTTTATAAAAACTTCACTTTTTTTCAACAACTTTTCCGTGAGGCGATTCTTCACAGAATATTTGTGCCTGAAATTTATAGATATTGCAGGATTTATCTTTCCAAGCATTTTGAGCTAAGCCTGCTTTTTGGCATGTCATATTAAGTGCTTCAACTGTCGTAGAATTATATTCTGTAAATACTTGCGGAAGCAACAATCCTGAGTAAAATGCTTTTCTTATAATAAGGCCATCTATTCCTATTTCAATTTTCTTTGGGTATTCAATAGGCATTGTGACTTCAATTAGTTGAGGTACTGTTAAAACAGATATTTCAATAATTATTTCATCAAGTTCTTCTTTTGAAACAGGGTTAAATCTGGGGTCTTCAAAAGCGGCCGCTCTTGCTGCCTGCATTATGGCTTTATTAAGCGGCAAAACAGGCTCGGGATACCCAATGCATCCTCTTAATTCACCATTCTTATGTAACGTAATAAAAACACCTTGATTAGCACTAAATTCCTTGACTTTGTCAAACTCAGGTGATTTTCTAAGAAAAGAAGAGATTATTGAGTCTCTTGCAAATTCGCATAGAATCTTGCCCTGCAAGAGAGTTAGCATGTTTAGAATGACTGGAATTGCTTTTTTAGATTATCGTTTTTCTTTTTAAGCCTTGAAATTGCATCTTTTAGCGCTTTCTTTGGCTCTTTATCAGCGTTAGTCTCAACAATGAATTTTGGAATTCCAATTAATGGGTGGCTGATATTATATGCAGCAACAGACACAGCAGAATCATTGGTTAACTCTTCACGAAGAAGATTGCAGATTGTGTGATCTTCTCCTTTAAGCTCAAAAACAAGCCTTTTTTTCTTGTCCTCAAGGATATTTATTTCCATGGGACAAGAGAAAACTGGTAGCATTTAAATTGTTTTCTGTTTAAAAAGGGCTTATTCACAAAAAATATAAATCTATTTTTTTTCTTATCGAGAATGAGAGCTAAAAATTCAGAAAATTCAGAAAAAAAGAAGAAAATAGCAATGGTAATTTTTACAGCAATTTTTCTAATATCCAGTATTGCAGCTGTTGTGCTTTACAGGGTGCCCGAAACCACAGATTCAATAAGGCTTAATTTATCAGGAAAATACTATGAATTTACAAGGGAGCAAAACTATTTTGTAACAAAAATTGATACAGAAACAGTTAAGTTTTACAGCCTTCCATATGATGTCGAAAACATAAAAGTAGACCAAGAATTGATAAATACACTAAAAGGCACAAGTTATATTTTTGTAACATTTGACCCTATTCAAGAAGGATTAAGTGAAATAGATCTTTTACTTTATGATTTTGACACAACCTTTTCAGGCATGAACAAATTTATTTTAAAGGGAAACACTAAAGAATCAGAGATTTATAATTACCCAATTATCTCATGCCTTAATGCAACGTCATTTACGCCAGTTATTGAGTTAAAAACATCAAATGCAACAAAAATTGAAAAAATAGCTGGGAACTGTTATTCAATTGAATCAAGATATCTTGGCTTTCTTAAAGCAAGAGACCGATTAATTTATGGCATTAAAGGACTGATCTAAATGGTAAAAAAATTAGCGACAAATAGTAAAACCGTAAAGGAAACAGTTGAAAATGTGCAAGGCGACAGAAATAAAAAAAATAATGACTTTATCTTATACGGAACAATTATTGCAATTATTGTGTTTTTTGTTGCAGGATTTCTTGTGCTGAAATATAAAGGAATCATCGATAATAAAAAGATTGATGATAGCGAAAAAAGCGTGATTGAAGATTCGCTAATGTACAATGGTTATAAGTTTGACAAAATTAACAGTCTATGGTACTCTGTTGCTGATGTAGATTGGCTCGGTAAAAAAACAAGCTATAGTGTATACTTTTATTATTCACCAAAAGAAACTGAAAATATATCGATAGAGCCTAAAAACATAGGAACACTTCTTAAACTTGGAGATAGGCCAACAGTAATTATTAGTGTTGAACCTACACTTGACTCAAAAGCAGTTATTGCAGGAACAGAAATCTCAAAAATACTCGGGAAAATGTTTTATATAAATGTAAAAGCAGCTCTATCTGTTCCAGAAAAGCCAGGAGCACCTGTTGCGGATTGCAGCAATGCTACAAATGAAACACATGTTGTTTTAATTAAATATGGCCAAGAGACAAAAATCTACCAAAAAGATAACGAAGGCTGTATAATTATTGAAGCGCCTAATGGCCCTGAATTCATAAGAGCAGCAGATAGGCTTGCATATAATTTACTTGGAATAGATAAGAAAAGAATTGTTGTGCCATGAGCCATTATTTTAGTGAAAAACAGGATTCAAAATTAAAAACATGCAAAATTACCCTTTCAATTAAAGGAATTAGTTTTACGCTTTTTTCAGGCTCAGGTGTTTTTTCTAAAAACGCTCTTGATTTAGGCAGCAGAATTTTAATTGAAAACGCAATAATCAAAGATAATGCAAATGTGCTTGACCTTGGTTGCGGTTATGGTGCAGTTGGAATCTCAGTAAAAAAATTGTATCCAAGTTCTTCTGTAACAATGGCAGATGTCAATGAGCGGGCGTTGGCTTTAGCAAAAAAAAATATCGAGTTAAATTGTCTTGAAAGTATCTCTGCAATCAAAAGCAATGTATTTGAAAGTTTGACTGATGTTAAGTTTGATGTGATACTTCTTAACCCGCCGCAATCTGCTGGAAAAGACTTATGTATCAAAATGATTTTAGAAAGCAAAGAACACCTAAATTCAAATGGAACATTGCAGATAGTTGCACGCCATAATAAAGGCGGAGAATCACTTTCATATATAATGGAAGAAACTTTTGGCAATGTAAAAACAATTGCAAAACAAGGAGGCTTTAGGATTTACCTAAGTGAAAATTTGAAAGTTTTATAAAGAATTTAAGTTTAATTATTTATATATGGCAAAAAAAATAATTTATAGCCTTATATTATTATTAATTATCATGCATGTTTGCTATGCAGAAACTTATTATGCAGATTTAAATATTGTAATTGAGCAGGACGGCGTTGTTGAAATTGCAGGAACAACCAATGACCCTAAAATAACACTTGGAAAAACCGATTATTTAACTTCAAAAAAAGGGCCTTACTGGCTTTTTAACTTATCTTCTCCTAACAATTACTCAACTTATTTTGTTTCAGTTGAATTCCCAAAAGGAACAGAAATAAACTTTATCAAAGTAAAAGGAGGATTTAGGATAGTTGAAGAGACAGGAATAAAAATAATAACAACAGGAGAAAATATCCCACTTGAAATTGCTGTACAATACAAGCTTGAAAAAAATAACAACAATAATCCTTTTTTTATTGTTGGAGGAATTGGCCTGCTGCTCCTTGCTGCGTTTCTTTTTATTGGCAGGCAGGTTAAATTTAAAAAAATAATTCCAGATAAAAAAGAGCAGTCAAAAGACAATCTAAAATTGTTAAAAAATACATTGACTGACAACCAGCGGGCAATTGTTGATATACTGGTTCATGCAAAAGAGCCGATAACTCAAAAGCAGCTTTTCCATAGGACAAAGCTTCCTAAAGCAACACTGTCAAGAAATATCAAGCTTTTGGAAGAAAAAAATATAATTGTAAAGCAGCCGCGAGGGATGGTTAATGTGATTTTCTTAAAAGAAGAATTTCTAAAATAGTTCACTTATGTTCAATATAGTTCCATCTTGTTCCGCGTAGCATTTATATGCTGTTCCATCTTACAAAATGATAACAAAACTTCGGAGGTTTTTGAAAAATGAACAAAAAATTAATAACGATTTTTTTGCTTGCGTTTGCACTAGTTAGTGCGTTTGCGCGTGCAGAAAACAATGAAGTAGAAAATGAAGTGGAATTTGAAACAGAGTCCATTATGCACGATATTGAAGCGATGGATTCAGGCAACGGAAGAGAGCTAAGGTTATTGCAGCTGGAAAAACATGTCACAAAAAATATATTATATGGTGAACATGTAATAGAACAGATTGATGCACTTGACATAAATTTTAGCACTGCTGCTCTTGCAGATGTAGTTGCACAGCTTAAGGATGTAAACGAAGATATCAAAGATCTCCTTGATGGAACACTTGATGATGCATCAACAGAAAAATTTGTTGAATTAAAAAAATCTGCAATAAATCTGACAAAGGAATTTAGAGATTTAGTAAAAGCAGGACTAACAATTGCACAGAGACAGATGATACGAGATGCAGTTGATAAGAGTGATTTTTCAGAAATAGAAAACCTAAACAACCAGATAAGGCAAGCTGCAAGAGACCTTAACAAAGAAAAGGTTATTGCGCTTCTTACAAAGATGAATGTAACAGATGCTGGTTTGCTTGAAAGAATTGAAGCTGGAAATATAACTGTGAATGAGCTTAAAGATGTCTTAAAAGGATATTATAAAGAGCTAAAAAAAGACCATAAAGAAAGATTTGAAGAAAAAATAAAAGTGCAAAAAGAAAAATTGCTTGAATTGAAAAACAAGGCATTAGAAAAAATGCATAAGATTACAGAAAAAGAGCGTGCTAGGCTAAAAAACATAATGAGTGATGCATCACTAAGCATGTCTGAAAAAAAAGCAAGATGGAACGTTTTAGTTGAAGAGAAAATAGATGAAAAAGCAAGAGAGATGAAAGAAAAAGCAGATGTAAGGACTCTTGAATTACAGCAAAAACTTCAGGACAGAAACAAGAAATTCCAGGAAAACATTGATGAAAGAGCTGAGAAGCTAAAAGAGAGGCTCAGAGAAAAAACAAGGATTAATGGTTCATCAAATTCAGATGACTTAGAAGAAAGTGACGATTCAAGAGACGATAGTGATTCAGATTTGAACGACTCTGATGTAGATAATGGAAATTCTGGTTCAAATGGTGGTGGACAATGAAAATATTCATTTCAGTGATGTTATTGGCCCTTATTGGACTATCTGTCCTCGCTTGCCAAAGGCAGGCAAAGACTGACGACAGCTTACAAGGAACAACAGGTATCTCAGATAATAAAATAACAGCACAAGCATCGGCTGCAGACTCAGAAATATTCATTGAATCTCAAGTAGTCAATCCTGATGAGGGAGCAGAAATTGGAGAGATGATTTAATTTTTTTAATTTTTTTCTTATTTGGTGTTTTTAGTCTTTAAAAAAACATATTGTTTAAATATAATTATTTTGTTCTAATAAAAAATGGCAATTAAAAAAGGAGATACAATTAAGATTAATTACACTGGAAAATTTCCTGATGGTCATGTTTTTGATTCTTCAGAAGGCAGAACACCTCTTGAATTTAAAGCAGGAACTGGAATGGTAATTAAAGGCCTTGACGATGAGATAATTGGGATGGTTAAAGGAGATAAAAAAACAATCACAATACCTCCGGAAAAAGCCTATGGATTAAAGCAGGATAATCTTTTGGCGCAGGTTGAACGTTCTCAGTTCCCGCAAAATCTTGCACTGGAAAAAGGGCTTAAGCTTTCAATTAATCCGCCAGGTGGAATGCCATTTATCGCTGAAATTGTTGATTTTGATGAAAAGCATATCACTCTTGACTTAAATCATCCAATGGCTGGAAAGACCCTTGTATTTGATATAGAAATTGTGTCAGTTGAAGAGAACAGTTAAAAGCCTTCTTCACCAAGCAAACGCAAGATATTTTTGATTTCCTCAATTGTTTTTTGTTGGTTGTTTTTATCAGACATCCTAATAAACTTTATCACTAAATTTCCTAGCTCTTCTGTTTTTAAAAACTTTATTTTATAGCCGTCTGTAATGAAATAAAACCTGTATTTTTTATATTTAATTTCTTTAATCAATATCTTATCTACACATCCAATTTCCTTTCCTTTTTTTGGATCATTTTGCAGCTCTTTTAATAATGAAAAAATAGCAATTGACTCTTCCCTGAATTTCTTGCTGATTTCGTCTGCTAATTTCAAAGTTATTACTACTTCTGCCATTGTTTTTTTGCCTTTTCAATTGCAGTATCAATGCCAATACAATCACTTGTATCCATTAAAAGTTCATTAAATTGCCTTTCTTTTGCACTCTTTAAAAGACGAGCAAGTATTTGGTCATAAGTCTCTCCTTTAGAGCCATATTCCTTTAGCTGCTCTTTAACTATATTTGATACTGCTATTGTTGTAGTCATATTAAGTCACCTTATATAAATTATA
>JAZDLQ010000004.1:0-7929 GCA_043801855.1 archaeon
TGCTATGGAATTATTTGGAATTTTTTCAATAGAATCAACTTTTTTTAGCCACCATGGAAGCCTTGTATCTCCATAGCCCAGGGTGTAACACTTGCTTTTTGTTTCATTATGGAAAAATTCAAGAAACTTCATTCCCAAAGAAGTCTTGCCTGAGCCCCTTTTGCCAATTATTAATAAAATAAGGCTGCTATTTTTTATTTTATCATAAAACTCTTCATAGCTGCCTTTATCACTTTTAACAACTTCAAAAGGGACATATGGCTCTTTATCTTGTTTTATCTTCAAATTCCTAAATATGTCTAAAACCCCCATAGTTAGCAGTATAGAATACCAAATATAAAAACATTTGTAATTCCAGAAAGATTTAAATGCCCAAAGTTATTCCCGACAGCATATGATTAATCTAGCTAATACTAATCTTAATTAATTAAAGGGTTAAAAAATGATAATTGATTCCCATAAGTCAGCAAGCAACGAGCACCATTCACAGCCAATTGTAATCAAAGTAGGAGACGTTGCTATTGGCGGAGGAACCTTTACTGTAATCGCAGGACCAGATTCTGTAGAATCAGAAGACCAAATAATTAAATCTGCGGAATTGATGAAAAAAAATGGCATCAAAATTATGCGTGCATCAGCCTTTAAGCCAAGGACCTCTCCCTATGCTTTTCAGGGATTAGGCATAGAAGGGCTAAAGCTTCTCAAAAAGGCAAAAGACAAAACAGGCATATTAGTAGAAACAGAAGTAACTAGTATAAGAGATGTGCCTATTGCTGCAGAATACGCAGATTTGTTGAGGATAGGGGCAAGAAATATGCAGAACTTTGAGTTATTAAAAGAAGTTGGAAAAATCAACAAACCAGTAATATTAAAACGTGGAATGTCTGCAACCATCAAGGAGTTTCTCATGGCTGCAGAGTACATAATGCACAATGGGAACAAAAATGTCATACTTTGTGAAAGAGGCATAAGAACATTCGAAACAGCATATAGGAACACATTAGACCTGGAAGCAGTTGTAATACTAAAACAGGAAACAAATCTTCCAGTAATTGTAGATCCCAGCCATGCTGCAGGAAATCGCGACTGGGTAATACCTCTTTGTAGGGCATCAGCTGCAGTTGGCGCTGATGGGTTAATAGTTGAAGTGCATCCAGATCCAGAAGCTGCGCTCTGTGATGGTGCTCAATCATTGTACCCAGAACAACTAACTAAGCTGCTAAAAGAGTTAAAGCCAATATGTGATGCTGTAGGTAAGAAAATGTAAAATGGAAACAATATTGGTCGACATCAAAAATAAAATCAAAAAATACCCTATAATTGTGGGCAATTCTGCAGCATCTTTAATAAAAGATTTCATAAAAAAGAACCATAAAAACAAGCGCATAGTGCTCATAACAGATGATAGTGTCAAAAAGCTCTATGAAACCAAAATTCTAGAGATAATAAAATCAAACAATATTTGTTTAATCTCAATCCCAGCAGGAGAATCCAGCAAATCAAGAGAAACAAAGCAAAAAATCGAAGATCAGCTTCTGGAAAAAAAGTATGGTCGCGATACACTAATAATTGCATTAGGCGGAGGAGTCATAGGAGATTTAGCAGGATTCGTAGCCTCTACATATTACAGAGGCATCCCAATAATTCATATTCCAACAACATTGCTTGCAATGGTTGACTCCTCAATAGGCGGAAAAACAGGTATAGATACAAAATATGGGAAAAATCTTATAGGAACAATACACCAGCCTGAAGCTGTTTTTGCTGACTTAAATTTCCTAGACAGCCTTCCAGAAGAAGAATTCCTCAATGGTTTAGCTGAAATAATAAAGATTGCAATTACTTTAGATAAAGAACTTTTCTCATTCATAGAAAAAAATAATAAGCAAATTTCAGCAAAAGAAAAAGAAGTTTTGCTGCATATAATAAAAAGAAGCATAGAGCTAAAAAAAGATATTGTAGAGAAAGATGTGGAAGAATCAGGGTTAAGGCAGATTATTAATTTTGGCCACACCTTCGGTCATGCATTGGAAGCTTATTCTCAATACAAAATTAAGCATGGATACGGTGTAAGCTTAGGCATATCGGTGGAAGCCAAAATTGCAGTTTTAACTGGTGATTTAAAAAAAGAGCGCGAAAAAAGAATTATCTCGTTGCTGAAATCATTTAATCTTCCTACAAAAATCAATAGTGCAGTTGATTCTAATAAAATTATTAAAATTATGGAAGCAGATAAAAAAGCAACTAACCAAAAACCAAGATTCATAATCTTAAAGGAAATTGGAAGAATAAAAACAAATGATACTGCTTTTTCTTTTGAAGTGAGTGGAGATATAATTAAGAAAGCAATCAAAATGTCAAAATGATTTGCATACCTATTATCTCAAAAAATATGGATTCTGCATTAGCTGATATAAAAAAAGCAAATAATATTGCAGATATAATTGAACTAAGGATTGATTATATTTCTAATTTTGACTTAAAACAATTAATTGAAGCAGCAAAAAAGCCAGTAATTGTGACCAACAGGAGAAAATCAGACAATGGAAAATTTGAAGGTAGTGAAGAAAAAAGACTATCAGCATTAAAATATGCAATTGACTTAGGAGCAGATTACATCGACATAGAGATTGATGCAAACTATAATGAAATCGTCAAGAACAAAAAAAATACAAAAATCATTGTTTCATATCATAATTTCAATGAAATTCCGAAAAATATTAATGAAATCTATAATAAATTAAATTCAACCAATGCAGATATTATCAAAATAGCAACAACTGCACACAAGCTAAGTGATAATCTAAAAATTATTGAATTAATAAAAAATAGTAAAAAACCAATTATTGGCTTGTGCATGGGCCCATTAGGAGAAATAAGCAGGATACTTGCTCCGCTTTATGGCTCTTTTTTGACTTTTGCAAGCCTTGAAAAAGATAAAGAATCAGCTCCAGGCCAGATTCCTGAAGAAATATTAAAAAATGTTTACAGAATAAATAATCTAAAACCTGGATTCAAAATATACGGCGTAATTGGAAATCCAGTAAGAGAAAGCAAAAGTTATATCATACACAATGCATTATTCAAAAAAGATAAATTAAATAATATTTATCTCAATTTTCAAGTTAATGATTTAGAAGAATTCATAAAAAATTTCTCATCTTTATTATCAGGTTTCAGTGTAACAATGCCCCACAAACAAGAAATAATTAATTGCCTTAATGAGATTAACCCTATAGCAAAAAAAATCAATGCAGTAAATACAGTAATAAACAAGAATGGTAAATTAGTTGGTTACAATACTGATATGATTGGAGCAATAAAAGCGATTGAGACAAAAACCACTATTAAAGACAAAAACATCACTATTCTTGGCGCAGGCGGTGCTGCAAGAGCTATTGCTATAGGAATATTAGAAAAACATGGCAAACTGACTATACTAAATAGAACTGTAGAAAAAGCAGAAAAACTGGCTGAAGAGTTTAATTGTAATTTTAGTTCACTGCAGGATTTTGAAAAAATTAAAACAGATATACTAATCAATGCAACTTCTGTTGGAATGCACCCAAACATAAATGAAACTCCAATTAACACAAAAAACGTAAAAAATATGATTGTTTTTGATGCAATTTATAATCCAGAAAAAACAAAATTATTGCAGGAAGCAGAAAAAAATAACTGTGTAATAATAAGCGGGATTGAGATGTTTGTAAACCAAGCAACAGAGCAATTCAAACTCTGGACAGGCAAAGAACCAGATATTAATCTTATAAGAGGTCTATTAAAATGAAATTATTTGTAAACAAAACAGAAAAATTAACAGGAGAAATAGAAATACCTGCATCAAAATCCCATACAATCCGCGCAGTAGTTATAGCCTCGTTAGCTGATGGCACATCAAAAATAATTAACCCCTTATTTTCAGATGATACAAAAGCAGCAATAAACGGCTGCAAGGCCTTAGGAGCAAAAATAAAACAAGAAAATAACCTTATTATTGTTGAAGGTTTTAATGGAAAGCCAAAAAAGCCAAAAGAAGAACTCAATATGCTCAACTCAGGCACCTCAATTAACATGCTTACTTCTATAGCAGCATTAGGCAATTTTAAAGTAATACTAGATGGAGATGCTTCATTAAGGAAAAGACCAGTAAAACCTTTGCTTGATTCATTAGAAGATCTTGGCGTCAGTGCAAGCTCAATAAATAATAATGGCTGTCCTCCTATAGAAATACAAGGCCCGATAAAAGGTGGTGAAACAGATGTTGATTGTAAAAGCTCGCAATATCTCTCAAGCCTGCTTATTACCTGCCCCTTAATCAATAATGAAACAACGCTCCATGCAAAAAACATATGCGAAATACCTTACATAAAGATGACTCTAAAATGGCTTGATAATTTTAATATTAAATATGAAAACAAAAACCTAGAATATTTTAAGCTATATGGTAAACAAAAATACAAGCCATTTGAAAAATCAATACCTGCAGACTGGTCATCAGCTGCATTTCCAATCTGCGCAGCTGCAATTACAAACTCAAACGTAATAATAAAAGGATTGGACATCAATGATACTCAAGGAGATAAAAAAATAATTGGTTATTTAAAAAAAATGGGGGCTAATATTACAATTGATAATAAAAAAAATGAAATAAAAATAATTGGAACTCAATTAAATGGTACTGAAATTGATTTAAATGAGACTCCTGATTTGTTGCCTGTAATGGCAGTTGTTGCATGTTTTGCAAAAGGTGCAACAAAATTAATCAATGTGGCTAATGCAAGGATCAAGGAAACTGACAGGATAAAAGTTATGCATTATGAGCTTAAAAAGATGGATGCTGATATTTCCGAATTGGATGATGGATTAGTAATAAAGCACAAATCTTTAAAAGGAAGTTTAGTTAACAGTCATTCGGATCATAGGGTGGTATTGGCATTGTCTTTGGCTGGTTTAATTGCAGAAGGCAAAACTGTAATAGATGCAGCAGAATCAGTATCTGTAACTTACCCTAATTATTTTGAAACGATGAAAGCTCTCGGAGCAAATTTTAAGGTTGATTAATATGATTGGAAACGCATTTGGCAGATTTTTCCGTATAACAACCTGTGGAGAAAGCTATGGCACAGGCAAGGGCTCTGGATTAGCAGTAATTGTAGATGGTATACCTCCTGGGTTAAAAATAACAGATGCAGATATTCAAAAAGAATTGGACAAAAGAAGGCCAGGAAAAGGAAAACTAAATTCTCCAAGAAAAGAAACAGATCAATGCCACATCTTTGCAGGCATTGGTCAGGATGGCGTAACTACAGGAGCACCTTTGGGGATAATTGTATACAATGTTGATACCCAGCAAGTTCATATAGATCAGTACAGGAATTATAAAGACCTTATCAGGCCAGGTCATGCAGAATATACTTATTTCGTTAAGTATGGTAAAAACGCTGATTGGTGCGGTGCTGGACGCGCCTCAGGAAGAGAAACTGTTGGCCGCGTCGCAGGAGGTGCAGTAGCCAAATTCATATTAGCCAAAGAAGGAATAGAATTAATGGCTTACACTAAAGAATGCATGGGCATAAAAGCCAAAGAAATGAGTTTTGATGAAGCCAGGAAAAATTACAGGGCAAATGAGATAAATTGCCCGGACCTTGAAGCAGCTGAGAAGATGATTAAAAAAGTAACAGAAATAAAAAATGAAGGTGATACTGCTGGAGGAATAATTGAGTTAAGAATCAAAGGAGTTCCTCCTGGTTTAGGCGAACCGGTATTTGATAAGCTATCTGCAACTTTAGCTCATGCTTTAATGTCAATAGGCGCGATTAAAGGAATTGAATTTGGTGCAGGATTTAATGTAGCTAATATGAAGGGCAGTGAAAATAATGACCATCCTTACTTAGAGGGCAAAAAGGTAAGATTCCAAACAAACAACGCAGGTGGCATTCTAGGTGGAATTAGCAATGGTGAAGAGATTATAATAAAACTAGCAGTAAAACCAACACCAACAGTCAGTGTTCCGCAGCCAAGCATAAATATGAAAGAGATGAAAGAAGAAACTTTAAGCCCGATAACCAGAAGAGATCCGACATTGCTTGGCAGAATTTATGCAGTGGCAGAAGCCATGGCAGCATGCGCAATATTAGATGCATTATTCATGTATCGCGGCTATGATAATGTATGCAAAGCAGATAATCCATGGAGGCCTAAAAAATAATCCAAAATGGACATTGAAGAATTAAGAAAGGAAATTGATAGCATAGATAATAAAATTATTAGCTTGTTAAGTAAAAGAAAACATCTAATCAAAAAAATAGCTGAAACAAAAAAAGAATTACACAAGCCAATATTTGATAGAGAAAGAGAGGCTCAGCTTCTCAAAAGAATAAAAGCATTATCCAAAGAAGAAGGCTTAGACAAAGATTACATTCAATCGATATATGAAATTATTTTAAAAGACTCTAGGGAAAAACAAAAAAATATATAAACCAGTTCTACTATCTTGTAATTATGAGAGCAAATATAAATTATTTTTATTTTTGGTTTTACTTCTAAATACTTCATTTGCTCTTGATAAGTTCTTTTTTTGCTTGGTCTGAAAAACCATTGTGTTGCGAACGAAAACAAGGGCTTTATTCTTAATTATAAAAAACAAAATAATAGACCGATATTACTATTAAAATAAAATTGGAGGGATTCAAATGGGAAACAATGAGATAATTGATCAAAGAATTATAGCATATGGCTCATTAATTACACCTTACCATCTTTTACAAAATGTACCTATGTCTGAAAAAGCCATGGAAACTGTTTTAATTGGAAGGAAAAATATAGAGAATATACTAAAGGGTGAAGACCCAAGAAAAATTATTATTACTGGTCCTTGCTCAATACACGACCCAGAAGCTGCTAAAGAGTATTCAAACAGAGCTAGAGATCTATCAGAAAAAGTTTCTGACCAATTTCTGATTATTATGAGGATGTATTTTGAAAAACCAAGGACTACTATAGGTTGGAAAGGGCTTATTTATGATCCTAATTTAGATGGTTCAAATGATATGAATAAAGGATTGCATCTTTCACGCGAAATCTTATTACATAATGCAGAGATAGGACTTCCAAGTGCAACTGAATATTTGGAAGCTATTACACCGCAGTATAATTCAGACCTTATTTCATGGGCGGCCATAGGAGCCAGGACAGTGGAATCCCCACAACACAGGCAGCTGGCATCTGGATTATCAATGCCAGTGGGTTTTAAAAACTCTACCCAAGGAGATATAGGCGTTGCTGTAGACGCAATTATTTCTGCAAGAAAAGGGCATTCTTTTTTAAGTATAAATGAATATGGAATTCCTTCAATTGTCAGTACTTCAGGAAATCCTTATTCCCATCTAGTTCTTAGGGGAGGAAACGGTGAGCCAAACTATACAGAAAAGGAAGTTAAAAAAGCACAGGAATTGTTAGAAAAAGCAAAACTACCCCCCAAAGTAGTTATAGACTGCAGTCATGGAAATTCGAGCAAAGACTACAAAAAACAGCCAGAGGTATTTGAAGATGTAAACAGACAGATAGTAGATGGAAACAATAGTATTGTTGGTATAATGTTTGAATCCAATATAAAAGCAGGAAATCAAAAGATACCTTCCAACCTAAAAGGATTTGACCGCACCACCTTAGAATATGGTTTGTCTGCAACAGATGGCTGCATTGACTGGAAAACAACAGAGTTGCTCGTAATGGATGCTTATAAAACTCTATCTCGCACAATAGTTCCAGTAACTAAATAACTTGCAAACGCAAAAACATTTAAATAACCTTCACCTTAGTTAACATCCTAATGAAGAAAAAAAGAGGGTTTATTCTATGGTTTAAGGATTTGACAATAGAGGATGTTCCATCTGTTGGTGGAAAAAATGCTTCTCTGGGAGAGAT
>JAZDLQ010000006.1:0-18168 GCA_043801855.1 archaeon
GAACCTTGAGAATGCAAACTATATGGTACATTTGAGAGCAGAATTCATAAACGGAACTTTAGAAGATAATTTTGGGTTGCGCCACAATGCACTGCTAGAAGCAGCCGTTAAGGCTTAACCTACTTTAATTACATGCACCCATCTATAAGTTCAACCCCGAAATATTTATAAACAACCTCTGATTTCTTGACACTACAATTATTAAATTCGAACATAAACTTTAGTCATTATGTTTGTGCTGACCTGAAAAGGCTTGGCCTGCGAAAATTAAGTTTTCTGCAAGCCACTCCAACAATAGGTCTTTAGTATAAAAAGAGTTGAATCATAAATAATTTAAATATAAAAACCAGTGTAAAAAATGGGAACTACAAGAAATCCAAGAAGAGGCTCATTACAGTTTTGGCCAAGAAAAAGAGCAAACAGGCCTTATGCAAGAATAAGGAACTACGGTCATTCCAAAGAATGCAAAATCCTTGGCTTTGCAGGTTATAAAGTCGGGATGTCACATGTAATTGCTGTTGATAATTACAAATTCTCACCAACAAAGGGAAGCGAAATTGCTATCCCTGTTACAATCATTGAATGCCCGCCAATTAAAGTTGCGGCTGTAAGGCTTTATAAAAAATCAAATGCACTTAATGTTGCTAAAGAAGTGTGGAGTAAAGTTGATAAAGAGCTTGAAAGAAAAATAATCATATCAAAAAAAGCTAATCATACATTAGAAGGAGTCAATCCTGATGATTATAGCGATATAAGGCTTCTTGTCTACACACAACCAAAAGAAACAGGTGTTGGCAAAAAAAGGCCAGAATTATTTGAAGCATGGCTTTCTGGAAGCGTAAAAGAAAAATTTGATTATGCTAAATTCAATCTTGGAAAAGAAATCCCACTTAAGAATGTATTTAAAGACGGGCAACTAGTCGATGTACATTCTATCACAAAGGGTAAAGGCTTCCAGGGGCCTGTTAAAAGGTTTGGAGTTATGCTGCGAAGCCATAAATCAGAAAAAAGCACAAGATTCCCAGGCTCACTTGGCTCATGGAAAGCCCAGGCACATATCATGTGGAGAGTTGCTTTTGCCGGTAAAACAGGGTATCACCAAAGAACAGAATACAATAAACATATAATAAAAATTGGTGACTCATCAACTGATATAACACCAAAAGGCGGATTTTTAAAATATGGAAATGTTAAATCTACTTATCTATTGCTAAAAGGAAGCATTCCTGGACCTAAAAAAAGAATGGTTATTTTTACAAGTCCTGTTAGGCCAACTAAAAAAGTATCAGATGAAGCTAAAACAATAACTTATATAAGCAATAATTCCAAGCAGGGCAGATAAAGATGAAAGCCACTATTAAATCTACTGACGGAACTGGCAGCGAGGAAATAAAATTCCCAACACAGTTTAGCGAAGAAGTAAGGCCTGACTTAATCAAAAGAGCAGTACTTGCAATCAAAAGCCATAGAAGGCAGCCATACGGAACAGATCCAGAAGCTGGCATGAGGCACTCAGCAAAGCTCTCCAGAAGAAGAAGGGATTATAAAACTTCTTATGGACACGGCATTTCAAGGGTTCCAAGAAAAATTATGAGCCATTCAGGTACAAGATTTAACTGGGTAGGAGCAGAAGCGCCAAATACTGTCGGCGGCAGAAGGTCACACCCACCAAAATCACAAAAAATATTTGACCAGAAAATTAATATTAAAGAAAGAAGAAAAGCAATAAGGTCAGCTTTAGCTGCAAGCATTATTAAAGAACTTGTTGAAAAAAGAGGTCATAAAGTCACTGATTATCCTCTTGTTATTGATGATTCAATTGAAAACATTTCAAAAACAAAAGAAATTATTGAGCTTCTAACTAAACTTGGCCTTGAAAATGAGCTTGAAAGAATCGGCGAGCGAAAAATCAGGGCAGGCAAGGGAAAATTAAGAGGAAGAAGGTATAAAGTTACTAAAGGCCCGCTTTTTGTTGTATCAAAAAAATGCAGCCTGATTGCTGCAGCAAAAAACATAACAGGTGTTGACATTGAAGCAGTTGACAGCCTAAATGTTGAACTGCTTGCGCCAAATGGAGATTATGGAAGGCTTACTATTTATACAAAAAGCGCAATCCAAAGAATCGGAAATGAGATGCTCTTTACAGATAATATAAAAAAAGCAGACGAAATAAAGAAGATAGTTACTACAAAAAGAGCTAAAAAGGAGACTGAATGAAAATGAGCATAGATATCATTAAATATCCTCTAGCAACAGAAAAATCGCTAAGGCTAATGGAATCCAGAAATACTCTTATTTTCATAGTTGATAAAAAAGCAAATAAAAAAGAGATAAAAGAAAGCATCGAGGAAGCATATAACGTTAAAGTTGTAAGTGTAAATACAGCAATCGGACCTGATGCAAGAAAAAAAGCATATATAAAATTTGCAGACGATACACCTGCAATAGATATTGCAACTCAACTAGGCCTGATGTAAAATGGGTAAAAACATAATTCAGCAAGCAAGGGGCAAGGGCGGGCCAAGATACCGCGCACCTAGTTTCAAATACAAAGCAGAAGTAAAATACGTTCCTGATGCAAATAATGCAGTAATTGAAGATTTTGTCAAGTGCGCTGGGCACTCCGCACCTCTTGCAAAGATTAAATTGACAACTGGTGAAGAAAATTTTATGATTGCATCTACAGGCATGAAAGTTGGAAATACAATAGAAATGGGCGAAAACGCAAGCCTGAAATTCGGAAATATTATTCCACTAAAAAATATCCCAATCGGAACTGAAGTATTTAACATTGAATCAAAACCAGGAGATGGCGGAAAATTTGTCAGGGCAGGCGGCAGCTATGCAAAAGTAATTGCACAGAAAGAAAAAGAAGTAGTGATTCAATTGCCTTCAAAAAAACAAAAATCATTTCATCCTAATTGCCTTGCAAGCATAGGCATCATTGCTGGTGCCGGAAGAAAAGATAAACCTTTCCTGAAAGCAGGAACAAGGTTCTTCTATATGAAAGCAAGAAATAAATTATACCCAAGAGTAAAGGGCCAGTCAATGAACGCAGTTGATCATCCTTTCGGAACATCAAGATCATCAAAGAAAGGATTTCCGTCAATTGCTCCAAAGAACGCTCCTCCTGGTAGGAATGTAGGTAAACTACATCCTAGAAGGACAGGCAAAAAAAGGTAAACCAAAATGGCTAAAAAAGAATTTTCATACAGGGGAAAAACACTCGAAGAAGTTTCTTCTATGTCTCTTATCGAGTACTCTAAATTATTCAATGCTAGACAGAGACGATCATTAAAAAAAGGATTTACACAAGACCAGAAAAAAGTTCTGGATAAAGTAAGGAAGAACGATAAAAATATAAAAACGCACTGCAGAGATATGATCATAATTCCAGAAATGGTCAATCACCAGATTAAAATCTATAATGGTAAAGAATATATGGCAGTAGTTATGCAGCCGGAAATGATAGGGCATTATCTTGGAGAATTCGCTTTAACTAGGAGAAGAGTTGCACATAACGCACCAGGAGTTGGCGCTACAAAATCCAGTGCAGCTATTTCAGTGAGATAAAAATGGCAGACTATAAAATCAGCTTTACAGATCTTAAGGAAAATATGGCTTTTGCTGTAGGCAAAGACCTAAGCATATCAACCAAGTATTCTGTTGAGATATGTAATTATCTAAAGGGAAGAAAATCAAGTGTTGCAAAAAAATTGCTTGAAAAAGTAATAACACTGGAAAAGGCAGTGCCAATTAAAAAATTCAATAGGGATACAGGCCATAAAGCAGGAATTGCTGCTGGAAGATTCCCAGTTAATACTGCAAAAGCAATAATCAAAATTATTGAAAGCGCTGAAGCCAATGCCCAAAACAAAGGCTTAGGAACAGAACTTGTAATTATTCACATGCGTGCAAACAAAACTGCTGCACCGTATCATTATGGCAGGCAACGAAGAAGAAAAATGAAAAGATGCCATGTTGAAGTTGTACTTGCTGAAGAAAAGAAGGTTGAAAAAAATGATTGAAAGGGAAATCATAACTCAGAAGATGAAGGAATTTCAGATTCAAGAATTTGTCGCTGAATCATTAAGAGGAGTTGGCTTAAGCCATGTTAAAATACAAAGGACACCTCTAGGTGAGAAGATTGTAATCTTTGCCTCAAGGCCAGGATTAATAATTGGCGGTGGCGGATCAAACATAAAAAAGCTAACAAAAAATCTAAAGAAAAAATTTGACCTTGAAAACCCTCAGATTGAAATATCTGAGGTTGCAAATGTCAATTTAATATCACAGGTTGTTGCTGAAAGAATTGCTAGTTCACTTGAAAAATTCGGCTCAATGAGATTCAAAGGAATCGGCCACAAGTCAATGACTGATGTCATGACTTCAGGTGCCAGAGGAGTTGAAATTATAATCTCAGGAAAAATTCCAAGTGCAAGAGCCAAAAAATGGAGATTTTACCAAGGTTATCTAAAGAAATGCGGAGACTTTGCAATATCTGTAGTTGATACTGCATACGCAAACGCTAAATTAAAAACAGGAATTGTTGGCATAAAAGTATCTATAATGCCACCAAACACAAGACTACCTGATGACGTAAGAATTATTACACCAAGCGAGCCTACTGTAGAAGAAATAAAAGATAAGGAAGAAAAAGATAAAATTGAAAAAGAGTTAAAAGAACACACTGTAAAAAAAGAGACTAAAAAAAGGGCTCCAGCTAAAAAGAAGAAAAAAGAGAGCAAAGATGAAAAATAAAGAGATTAAAGCTAAAAATAATGTAGAGTTATCTCAAATGATGCTCGAAATGAAAAAAGAATTGATTAAACTTAATGCTCAAGTTGCAACAGGCACAACAATAAAAAGCCCTGGTCAGATCAAAAAGATCCGAAAAACAATAGCTAAAATCAACACCAAACTAAACCAAAATGAGTGAGATTTGTACAACTTGCGGGTTGCCAAAAGAGTTATGTGTATGCGAAAGCATCGCAAAAGAAGCACAGCAGATTACTGTGTCTCTGGTAAAAAAGAAATTCGGTAAATTCAATACCTTGATTGAAGGGATCGATGTTAAGCAAATTGACATAAAAAATGTCGTACGGCGCCTTAAAGCCAAGTTTGCTTGCGGGGGAACTTCAAAAAAAGGAAACATTGAGCTTCAGGGAAATCACATCCACAAGCTCAAAGAGACATTAATAGAACTTGGATTTGCAGAAGAGAGCATAACTGTTAAGTAGATGACAAAAAGCAAGTACAATAATGAATTCATTGGAAAGAAAACAATCGCAGAGTACTGTAATTGTGTTATAGAAGGCACAGTTATAGACGAAACAAAAAACCTAATCATAATAAAAACCAATAACCAGATCAAAAAAATCATTAAAAAAAATGCAGTGTTTACCATAGATGGTGAAAAAATAAAAGGCACTGATATTATAAAACGCCCTGAAGACAGGATCAAAAAGTGAAATCAAATGGTCAATAAAACAAAAGAAACGGAAAAAACATGCAATGATAAGAATTGTCCAGTCCATGGTACTCTTAAATTAAGAGGAAGGGAATTTTCCGGTAGAGTCACCAGTAGCAAAGCAAACAAAACAATTTCAATAGAATGGGAAAGAAGAACATTCATCCCGAAATATGAAAGATATGAAAAAAGAAAAACAAGAATAAAAGCTCATAATCCTCCTTGCATAAATGCAAAAGAAGGCGATTTGGTCAAAATAAAAGAATGCAGGCCGCTAGCCAAAACAAAAAAATTTTGTGCTACTCAAATTATTGATGTAAAATGAAAGAACTCAAATCAAAAGTCACAAGGGCGCTTCCAATGGGAGCTAATGTCCCAGCATGCGATAACTCAGGAGCTAAAGTAATAGAACTTATATCTGTTTACAATTATAAGGGCATAAAGGGGCGAAAATCTGAGGCAGGCGTTGGAGATCTTGTTAGAGCTGCTGTTAAAAAAGGAAAGCCTGATATGATGAAACAGATGGTCTATGCAATTATAGTGCGGCAAAAAAGGGAATATCGAAGGCCAAATGGTATGAGAATCAAATTTGAAGACAATGCAGCAGTTGTACTTAAAGATGATAAGGGCAATCCAAAAGGAACAATTTTCAAAGGCGCTGTTGCTAAAGAAGCATGCGAAAGATGGCCTGCAATTGCAAAAGTTGCAAGTGTAATAGTATAATTATATATTAATCACGGTAAATAAGATGAAAACCAAATTCAACAAAAACTGGAACAAAAGCATTCAGCCAAGAAAACAAATTAAATTCAGGATGAATGCACCAAAGCACATAAAAAGCAAGCTAATATCAAGCCACCTTTCAAAAGAGCTATCTGAAAAGCACAAAAAAAGATCATGCAGAGTCAAAAAAGGCGACAAAGTAAAGATTCTTCGCGGACAGTTCAAAGGAAAAAGCGGCAAAATTGAAAGAATCAACATGAAGCATGAAAAAATATATATTAATGGTATTGATCTTGCAAAAAAAGACGGCTCGAAGGTTTTTTATGGTGTTCATCCGTCAAACTTATTAATTACCGAGCTAAATCTTGATGATAAAAAGAGAGTAGAATCCCTAAAGAGGAAATCACAATGAGCAAAAAACATATGAAAAGGCAGACTGCTCCAACAACATGGAGGCTTGACAGGAAGGGAAGCAAATTTGTTACAAGGTCAAGACCAGGCAAAAGCCTAAGGCTGTCCATGCCAATATCGTTAATATTCAAAGAAGCCTTAAAATTTTGTAAGACAACAAAAGAAGTAAAAAGCATTTTACAGGATAAAGAAGTCATAATTGATGGCAAAAGAAGAAAAGACATCAGATACCCTTGCGGCCTGATGGATGTTATCTCACTTCCTGTATCAAATGAGTATTATAGAATTGTACTTAGCACAAAAGGAAAATTAACTCCTGTTAAAATATCTAACGAAGAAGCAGGCATAAAACCATGCAAGATAATAAGCAAAACAATGCTTAAAAAAGGGAAATTCCAGCTTAATTTTTCAGATGGAAGGAATCTTCTTACTGAAAAAGGGAACTACACACAAGGAGATGTTTTAGTATTAAAATTACCTTCACATGATATTGCAGAGCACTTAAAAATTGAAGCAGGCCATTATGCATTAATAACAGAAGGAAAGCTTATTGGCAAGCAGGGAACAATCGAAAGTATCGATGGCAATATGGTCAAACTTAAAAACAAAGATGGCGTTGAGACTCTTACAATTAAAAAGAATATTTTTGTAATAGGCAACAAAGCATCATCAATAAAACTAGCTGAATAAAAATGAATCCAATGCGAAATATCAGGATAGAGAAAATTACCCTAAATATAGGTGCAGGAACAGACCAGGATGTTATGAAGAGAGGAATCAAATTAATCGAACTCCTGACAGGAAAAACACCTGTTAAAACAACTACACAAAAAAGGATTCCAGGCTGGAATTTAAGGCCAGGCCTACCAATCGGCTGCAAGCTGACACTTAGAAATGAAGAAGCAGAAGCTATCCTAAAAAGACTACTTACTGCTAAAGAAAATAAGCTTAAAAAAAGCTGCTTTGACAGTAACGGAAACATAAGCTTTGGACTCTCTGAATATATTGATGTTCCAGGACTTAATTATGATCCTGCAATAGGAGTTATCGGCCTTGAGACAAGTGTAACTCTTGAAAGGCCAGGATTTAGAATCAAAAAACGAAAACTTGAGTGCAAAAAACTCCCCAAAAAGCATAAGATTACTCAGGATGAAGCAATCGTTTATTTCAAAAAAGATTTTAATGTCTTAGTGGAGGAAAATTAAATTGACTACTAGCGATTATAAAAAAGCCTTAACACAATTGAAAGTTAAACCTGCGAAAATGAAGAGGTTTAAAAAATTCAATACACCTAAACAAAGAAGCTGCGGAAGAAGCAACCATAAATGCAGCAGATGCGGAAGGACAGGTACCGGCGGAAATGTAGGATGCTATGGCTTAAATCTTTGCAGATGCTGTTTTAGGGACATTGCTGTTAAGTTAGGTTTTAAAAAATATAATTAGATGTGATAAAAAATGAGCCTAAATGATCCTCTTGCAAACGTGTTGTCTCATATACTAATTGAAGACAAAAAAGGAAGAAAAATCGTAACACTAAAGCCAAGTTCAAAAATAATCAAAGACGTGCTTAATATATTTAACCAGAATAATTATGTCGGCACATATACTGAAAATGCAGATACAAAGGGAAGCACTCTTACTTTGAACCTGCTTGGCAACATCAACAAGTGCGGTGTTATCAAGCCAAGATTCAATGTCAAATCAGATGAATTTGAAAAATTTGAGAAAAGGTATCTTCCAGCATATGGATTTGGTTTCCTTATAGTTTCAACAAACAAAGGAATTATGACACAGGAAGAAGCAAGGAAGAAAAACCCTGGCGGAAAATTAATAGCATATGTTTATTAAAGGTTAATGTACGATGGCAAAAAAAGACATTCTTGAAAATATTGAAATTCCAAGCTGCATTAAAGTTGCTCTGGATAATGAAGAATTCACAGTGACTGGGCCAAAAGGAACTGTTATTAAGAAATTTAGCAATCCTTATGTAGAAGTAAGCTTAAAAGAAAAAAGCATTGAATTACTGTCAAAAAATGCAACCAAAAGGCAAAAAGCAGTAATTAATACATACAAAGTGCTATTTGAAAACCTTTTTACAGGTGTTAGCGAAGGATATGCATATAAGATGAAAATATGTTCAGGCCACTTCCCTATGAATGTAACATTTGGAAACGGCACTCTTACAATCAAAAATTTGCTTGGAGAGAAATTTCCTAGGACTCTTAAAATAGATAAAAATATCAAAGTAAAAGTAGAAGGTTCTGAAATTACTGTAGAAGGATGCGACAAAGAACTTGTCGGCCAGACAGTAGCAAACATAGAAAGAAGGACAAAAAGGCCAAATTTCGACATAAGAATCTTTCAGGACGGAATATTCCTAACATCAAAAACAGGTAAGCTTTAAAATGGATAAGCAAGAATTACTCAACATCAGAAAGAAACTGAAAAGCAAAAAACCAGCATTTATTAGACAAAGCACTCACAAAGTACGAAGGCTTCAAAATAAGATAAGATGGAGAAGGCCACACGGATACCAATCAAAAGTCCAAAGGGGAATCGGCCATAAAAAAATGGTTTCACCAGGATATGGCTCACCAAGCCTTGTTAGAGCACTTGACAGAAAAGGATTTGCAAAAATACTCATATTTAATGTTAAAGATCTGGAAAAAGTAAACAAAAAAGAAGAAGGAATTGTTGTAAGCGCAACTGTTGCACTTAAAAATAAGATTGCGATATTACAAAAGGCAGTTGACCTTAAAATCAAAGTATTAAATATTAAAGAGCCTGAAAAATTTATCGAGAAAGTTAAATTAAGATTTGATAAGAAAAAAGAAGAAAAAGTTAAAGTTAAAGAAGTCAAAAAACAAAAAGAAGCTAAAAAAGAAGAAAAGAAAGAATCAATTGAAGATAAATTAAGTGACGAAGAAAAAAAGAAACTTGAAAAAAAAGAGATTGACAGGCTTCTTACAAAAAAGTTTTGAAGGGAATAAAAAATGAAACTTAATGTTCAAAAAAGAATTGCAGCGCAAATAATAAAAGGTTCGCCCAAAAGAGTTAAATTTGACGAAACCAGGCTTGAAGATATAAAAAAAGCAATCACAAAGCAGGACATTAAATCTCTCATTGATGATGGTGTAATTGTTGCATTACCAAAAAGAGGAGTTTCAAAGGGAAGATCAAGAGCAGCCCACGCACAAAAAAAGAAAGGCCTAAAAAGCGGCCAGGGCAGTAGGAAAGGAAAAGCCAATGCAAGACACAATAAAAAAAGAACATGGATTAACAAAATCCGGCTACAAAGGTCATTTTTGAAAGAACTTAAAACTAAGAAAGCTATTAACAATGAAACATTTCGAATGCTCTATGCAAAAGCAAAGGGCGGATTTTTCAGAAGCAAAAGGCATATAAAATTATATCTTGCTGATCAGGGGACTTTTAAAAATGAGTAAAAAAAATATCACAACAATCCATTACAGGAGAAAAAGAGCAGGAAAAACCAATTATAAAAAAAGGTTAAACCTTCTTAAAACAGATGTTCCAAGGCTTGTTATTAGAAGAACAAATAAAAATATAGTTGTGCAGCTAATCAAATACTCTCCAAACGGAGATGTAGTTTTATCAAGCGCAACAACAGCTGAACTAAAAAAGCTAGGCTGGACACACTCATGCAGCAATATACCTGCTGCGTATCTTACTGGACTATTGCTAGCAAAAAAGACCAGTGAAAAAAGCGCAATTATAGATTTAGGTTTACAAACGCCGCTTGGCGGAACTAAAATATTCGCAGCTGTGAAAGGCGCTGTTGACGGCGGCCTATCAATTAAACACGAAAAAGATATTCTTCCAAGCGAAGATAGAATTATTGGCAAGCATATTGCTGAATATTCTAAAAAAACTAATAATGATAAAGCAAAAGATGTACCAAAAGCTTTTGACGATGTTAAATCGAAAATACTTGAAGGCGTGAAAGAAAAATGACTGGAACAGAAGAAAAAGCTCATATTATTGAAGAAGTTATAGAAGAACCTGGTGAGATAATACCTGCCCAGGCAAGTAGTTCTACTACAGGTAACTGGAATCCTAAAACAAACATTGGTAAACAGGTAAAAGCAAAAGTTATTACTGATATTGACCAAATCCTAGATACAGGCAAAACAATTTTGGAAGCAGAAATAGTTGACCATCTTATTCCCGGACTTGAAAACGACCTCTTGGCCGTCGGCCAGTCAAAAGGTAAATTTGGCGGCGGTAAAAGACGCGTATTTAGACAGACACAGAAAAAAACCAAAGAAGGAAACAAGCCTCATTTCTCAACATTATGCATTGTTGGAAACAAAGACGGCTATATCGGTTTAGGATATGGTAAATCTAAAGAAACTGTTCCAGCTAGAGAAAAAGCAACAAGAGATGCTAAGCTTCATATTTTTAAAATAAGAAGAGGATGCGGATCATGGGAATGCATGTGTGGCGAGCCTCATTCAATACCATTCACTGTATCCGGAAAATGCGGATCAGCTAAAATCACACTTATTCCTGCACCAAAAGGCGTAGGGCTTTGTGTTGAAAAAGAATGTGCAAAAATTCTTGCATTTGCAGGAATTAAAGACGTATGGTCAAAAACATCAGGGCAAACAAGAACAACATTAAATCTTATTAGAGCTTGCGAAAGCGCATTAAAAGATTTAATTAAAACAAAAATCCAACCACATCACATTGAAAGGCTAAGCGTTAATGAAGGAAAGCTTCCATTAAAAGACGCAAATAATGATGTACAGGAAGAAAATACCGGCACAGAGATGAATTAGTAAAATGACAAAAGACAATATACTATCAGAAGATTCATATCTTGCAGTTATCAGGCTAAAAGGAGATATTAAGATAGATAAAGACATAAAAGATGCATTCACCTATCTTAACCTTAAGAAAAGGAATTGGTGCACTGTTATCAAAAATACACCAAGTAATCTTGGACAGTTAAATAAAGTCAAAGATTATTCAACTTATGGCGTAATAGATTCGCAAACACTGTCTTTACTTGTAGAAAAAAAAGGAGAAATTTATACTGCGCCTGAAAAATGCAGGAAAGGCAAAATTGAATATAAAAGATTCATTGTTATCAACGGAAAAAAATACAAGAAATACTTCAGGCTTACTCCTCCTATTGGTGGTTTTGAAGTCAAAGGCACTAAAAGAGGATTTGGAGAGGGCGGAAGCCTTGGAAACCGATCTAATGAAATAAATGACCTAATCAAAAAGATGATCTAAAATGCAGCATAAAAAAAGTAAATGCACTAGAAAAAGGGGAAGCGAAACGCACGGACACGGTTCTGGCAAGAAAGCCAGAGGCTCTGGAAACAGGGGCGGTAAAGGCATGGCCGGAAGCGGGAAGCGCTCTGAAGCAAAATTAATGAAAAATACTGGCGGAGACAGGAAATATCTCGGTAAAAGAGGATTTGTGCTTCCTTATACCAAAAGAGTAAAAACAATCAACGTCGAAACTATAATGACTAAACTTGAATCTTATGTTGCAAGCGGAAAGGCAAAAAAAGAAAAAGATTTATATACAATTAACCTAAGTGAATTAGGTTATAATAAGCTGCTTTCAAAAGGTGTTGCTAGGAAAAAGCTAAACGTCAGCGTTGAATATGCAACAGAAAACGCAGTTGAAAAAATCAAGCAGGCGGGCGGGACGATAACTGTTCTTGCTGCTGAAGAGAATAAAACTGAGTAGAAACAAAAAAATGTCTTTTTTTGATAACTTCATATTCAATCTTCCTGAAGTATCTTCTCCTCTACAAAAAAAGCTGGGATTTTCAGAAAAGCTTAAATGGACTTTAATAGTCCTTGGATTATTTTTTGTTATGGGCTTAATCCCTTTATATGGAATTGGAGAAAATGCTCTTTCACAATTTCAATATTTATCAATGATTTTAGGCGCTGAATTTGGAAGCTTGATTTCTCTTGGCATTGGTCCAATTGTCACAGGTTCAATTATTCTACAGCTCTTAAATGGTTCAGGAATTATTAAATTTGACTTAACAAGCCACGACGGAAAAAAAAGGTTTCAGGGCGTGCAAAAGCTTGTATCTATTTTATTTATATTGTTTGAAGCAGCAATCTATGTGATGATGGGTGGACTTTCACCTGGAAGGTTCTTTAATCCTGTTACAAACATATTTACAGCAACCCAGACTGCAAACACAATTGCGCTAAGTACATCACAGATTGCAATTATTCAGTTTGGCCTAATTTTCCAGCTTTTCCTTGGAGGAATGATTATCTTATTCATGGATGAGATTGTTTCCAAATGGGGATTTGGCTCAGGAATTTCATTATTTATTGCAGCAGGCATAAGTAAACAAATTGTCATTCAATTAGTATCTATTTTTGATGTTAGTGGAAACCTTTTCTGGGAAAGTACAGAGGCTCCTGTAGGAAAGATTTGGGCACTATTATTCTATGCACTTCCAAACCAGGACAGGACCGAAACCCTAATTATTCTTTCCGCAATTATTTTTACAATACTAGTATTTTTAATTGCTGTTTATGCGCAGTCAATGAGAGTTGAGATTCCTCTTTCATTTGGAAGAATAAGAGGTCATGGCATCAGATGGCCGCTTAATTTTATTTACACAAGCAATATTCCTGTAATTTTAGTCGCATCGCTTTTTGCAACAATACAGCTTTGGGTCAGACTTCTTCAAAATTGGATAGGATCTAATGGGCCAATATGCTGGCTTTTTGCAAACACGCCTTTCTGCTTTCCAGGAGGATATGATACACAAAATTCACCTGTTGGATTTATACAAGTATTAAATGGGCCTAATATTATTGAAGCAATAATTAAATACAATTCATTTGACTGGACTATTTTGGTGCAGGCCTTCATTTATGTTTTATTAATGGTTGGAGGCTCAGTGCTATTTTCAATATTTTGGGTGCAGACATCAGGAATGGATGCATCAAGCCAGGCTGATCAGATGATGTCATCAGGCCTGCAGGTTCCCGGATTCAGGAAAGATAAAAGAGTCCTTGAAAGCCTGTTAAACAGATACATCATGCCTCTTACTATAATGGGTTCAATTACAGTTGGGTTTTTAGCGGCAATCGCTGATCTAACAGGAGCGCTATCAAGAGGAACAGGTATTTTATTGACAGTAATGATTGTATATAAGCTATATGAAGATATCGCTAAACAGCACGTATATGACATGAATCCAATGATGAGAAGGTTCATGGGTAAGTAATAAAATTTAAAAACCACTTGTTTTTCTTTTATTCTACAATGAATATTCTTGATACTGTCCTTGGGCCACTGCTTACAATCAATCCGCTTCTTAGCATCATCATCATTTCTTTTATTTTATCATTACTGATTACAATTGCCTATAAATTTCTAACAAATCAAAGCTTAATGAAGGATTTAAGAGATGAGCAAAATTCGCTTCAAAAAAAGCTAAAAGAATTAAAAAATCATCCTGAGAAAGCTATGAAAGTCCAGTCTGAAATGATGGAAATTAACATGAAATATATGACTCACTCTATGAGGCCAACTCTTGTCACATTTATCCCAATTATCTTAATCTTTGGCTGGCTTAATGCTAATATGGCATATTATCCTTTATATCCAAACATGCCTTTTGAAGTGAATGCGCAAATGAAAGATGGAACTATTGGGAATGTAAACCTAATATTGCCACAAGGCTTAAGTTTTGCCGGTGAGAGTAAAGAACGCCAGGAACTGATAAATAATAAAGCTATGTGGTTCTTAAAAGGGCCAACTGGAGAATACAATCTCACTTTTTCATATAATGAGATGACTGTTTCAAAAAAAATTCTTGTTACAGACATAAGGAAGTATTATGCGCCTGAAGAAAATTTTAAGAATTCTTATTTTAAGCAGGTTACAATAGGCAATCTTAAAGTTAAGCCATTTGACGGAATTCCTCTAATTGGAGGCTGGGGATGGCTTGGAGCTTACATTATATTTTCATTAATATTTAGCATGGGCCTAAGAAGACTAATGAAATTGTATTAATTTTAGATATAATTTTGCTTTCCATTTTTTTATTTTTTAATAATACTAGTTACTAAATTTTCTGATCTTAATTTTAGAAAAATATAAAAGAAGAATACCTATTAATTATCCAATAGAAATAAAACTTGTAATTGAGATGAAAAACGAATGAAAACGATTGAGCAAAAACAAATAGTGTGGTTGGAAAATCCCTATGGTTGGAAGTATTGGAGAGAAGAAATTTCATCCTGTTCAAAACCCACTGGTCCAATAGCATTATCGTTAAAGTCATCTAAACTAATGGCATATGAAGATATAAAAAATTCAACAAAACGTAGTATTTATGATAGAAGATTTTGGTACCTCCGAGCGTATGATGATGGAATGCCAAAAGCACATAAAGTATATGGCAAATCTGGCAAAATTCCGTCAGAAGGGATAAATCCAAAAAGTATCTCATCGATATTACCTTCAGAAAAACTTACAATCTGTTGAAGAAAATGACCTACGAATATGCAATAAAAGGGATTATACATGCAGGAATGATGAACCCTTGGAAAGTCAACAAAGAAGGTATTTTTGAAGATGCAACTAAAGAGCTTAATGTAATGGCAATGGATGGTTGGGAACTAATATCTGCATTCGCTGCAGGGAATAACGATAGGGGAATCTACATATTTCGTAGAAAAAAATAATTTTTAAGATATTTAATGTTTATTTGATTATCATCTCAAAAAACAATTAATTTTATAAATAATTCCTAGTTTCTAGAGATTTATGCCAGAAGGAAGATTTAAATCAAGAACATATAGAAGGGTAGAAAAAAAGCTGCCCGGCGGTAAGACAGTATTACACCATGAAAAAAGAAATGTAGGCAAAGCATCATGCGCATCATGCGGCGCTGTCCTGCCTGCGGTGCCAAGGGCAAGAACTACAAAGCTTATGAATATGCCTAAGACCAAGAAAAGACCGCAAAGACCTTATGGCGGCGTTCTTTGCAGCAAATGCGCAAGAGCTAAAATAGTAGCAGAAGCTAGAGCATAATCTCTTAATGTGTCTGGCAACAGCACATAACTTAAAAACAAGAGAAAGGAGGAAAAGAAAATGTTTGAAGTAGGAAGAGTTGTTGTAAAAACAGCAGGAAGAGACGCAAGGAAAAAAGGCGTCATTATTGAAGTTCTCGATAAAACTTATGTATTAATTGATGGCGAGTCAAGAAGAAGAAAGTGCAACATCAGCCACATTGAACCATTGGATAAAGTACTTAATATTGAAAAGAGTGCATCACATGATGCAGTTGTAGAGGCTTTTAAAAAAGAGCTAAATATTGATATTTCTGAGAAAAAAACCAAAGAAAAAACAATTAGGCCTTATAAAGTAAAAAAAGTAAAAGAAACAAACAGTGATGAGAATGTAAAGACAGCACCTGTAAAAAAGGCGCCTGCCAAAAAAGCAAAAGCAGAAGAAAAACCAAAAAAAGTTTCAAAAGCCTCTAAAAAAGAATAGAACTAATTTGTTTTTTTAACTTCATTTTCTATATAGCTCCAGTAGCTATTGTTTCCAATTATCACATGATCAAGAATACTTATGCCAATTAGTTTTCCTGCTTCTATCAGCTGATTAGTTATACTTATATCTTCACCAGAAGGACTTGGGTCGCCAGAGGGATGGTTATGCATTATTATTATTTTGGATGCTGAATTTTTTATTGCCGGTCTAAAGATTTCACGTGGATGAATTATTGCACTGTCTAGTATTCCTATGGAAATAATCTCTTCTTTAATAATATAATTTTTGATATCAAGATACACTGCCATAAAGTGCTCTTTTTTTTCAAATTTGAATTTCCATGCATATTTTTTATAGACCTCATATGCATTTGATAAATTTGGCTTGATTGTTACACTGTTTAGCCTTTTCGAAAATTCAACTAGTGCTATTATCTGCATTGATTTTGCAAACCCTATTCCATTAATCTTTTGCAATTCTTCTTTCGTTGCGTCAAAAAGGCTTTCCTTCGAAAATCTTGAAAGAATTCTGTTGCTCATATCAATAACATTATTTTTTTTTGTTCCTTTCTGAAGTATCACAGCCAAGAGCTCTGAATCAGATAATGATTTTGGACCATCACATGCCATTCTCTCTCTTGGCCTGTTATCAGGAGAAATTTCTGCTATTTTCATAAGGCAAAACTTGCTTATTTGAGTTTAAATAGTTTACTTAAGAATCCGGATAAATATAATCATTTTGGGATAAAGAGAAGTTTGCAAAAAACCTGCAAACTCCTAATAGATAACTTTACAACGTGTTTTTAATGTCGAGAGAGTTTTTGCTCTTTATGTAAAAATGATTTTTGTAAAGTTCTCTAAACAAATCAGAAGTTTGAATTTATATATAACTGGATTCCTGTAAATAAAATGTATAAAATTATTAGAGAAATGCCTTCTTTCCAAGTAAGTTCTTTATCGCTTTCTGCAAATGTAAAAAAGATAAAGCATATCATAAGCATAAAAAGCCCGCTTGAAATAAATGAGAGTGTATTTACATATATTGGATAAATTACCGCAGTTAATCCAAGAACCAATGTTGTATTTGTAATTGCACTTCCAACCAAATCCCCTATTGCAAGTTCCTCGTGCCTTGCAAGGGCAGCCTTAGTTGAAAAAACAAGTTCTGGAAGACTTGTTCCAACACCCAGGACAAACATTCCAATAATCAATTTTGAAACTCCAAGGCTCATTGAAAGAGATTCTGCAAATTCAACAGTGAAGTGCGCGCTTATTAAAAGAGCAAAAAGGCTTAACGCAAAAAAAAACAAGGCTTTATGGATGCCTTTAGAGTCACTATGCGAATGGTAGGCTGAAAAAGGCTTTTCAGCTGACATAGATTTAATTAAGTAAAGCACAAATATTAACAAAAGAATGGCGCCATCAATTCTTGAAAGGCCTGGCGAAACATTTATGCCTATTAGTCTCCATAAGTAATGGTCTGTCATTAGTATTACTGGGGCTGTTACAATAAACATCATATAGATTAGATCTTTTTTTAGGATTTTATTATGAATTTTTATTCCGCGTGCAAGAATACTTACCATTCCGACTATTAAGCTTAAATTGATAATTACTGAGCCAATTGCTGTTCCTACCCCAAGAGTTGGATCTTTTCCAAGTGCAGACATGACGCCAACTGTTAATTCAGGCATGGAAGTTGAAACTGACATAAGAATAAATCCTAAAGTGAAATCATGAAGCTTAAGGAAATGGATTATCTGTATAAGATATTTTAAGATATAGCTGCTGCTTTTGACAAGAAAAAAACATGCAATAATTAGGCCAATAATGTTTAATAGAAGAGCAGGAAGCATAGACTTAATAATTTTTATTAAAGTTTATAATGTTTTTGGAAAAGAGATGATGGGTACTTGTTCTGGCTTTTTTAAAATGATAAAAAAAACTTCCTATGGAACAATTGCAGAGTGAGTGGTAAAAAAGTATTAAATAGAGAAGAATTAAGCAAGAGTTGTGCAACTCAAACTTAACGGTTTTGAAGA
>JAZDLQ010000007.1:0-12730 GCA_043801855.1 archaeon
CTCATCAAAAAACATGTCAAGCCTCATATCAAAACTTGCATTTTTGGGTAATTGACTATGCATAATATATTTCTTAGTTTCTCGTCTTTATATATTTATCTATTAGACGATAAATTCTTAGTCAATTAAGTACCCAGAGTCTCCGAATAAAAAATATTATATATAAGGTGCACTATTAAACTAAGAAAAATGAATAAGAAAATAAAATTCAGTCTTTACAAGGCGATGATTGGGCTGTCGCCCAAAATCACTGTGAAAGAAGTGATGACAAGAGATATTAAAAAGCTTAAGATAAATGACACTGTTTTTTCCTGCCTTGAGCTTATGGCAAAGCACTCAATTAGCGGAATCATTGTTGTTAATGAAAAAGAAATCCCTGTTGGCATTGTGAGTGAAGGTGATATTATAAGAAAAGTCTTTCTAAAAAACAGAGATCCAAAAAAAGTTGATTTGAGTGAAATAATGACACCTAATCTTCAGACAGTAATATCAAGCCTGTCAATAGATTCTGCAGCGTTAATAATGAACAGGAAAAAAATTTCCAAGCTTCCTGTAATTGAAGACAGAAAGCTTGTCGGATTTGTCACAAAAACCGATATTTTGCAAAAGCTTCACGATATTTATTCCCAAAATCGTATGATGCTTTGGCTTGGGCTTTTTAATGTTGTTCTTCTTATAGCAATTGTAGTTGTTATAATGAATTGCATGTTTTAGTATTAATTGACATAATATTATATAAGTTTTAAAGATTATTTTTAATGAACCATGTCTAATTTTCCCATTCCAAAACAGGAACAAATCATATTTGAAGACAACAAGCTATATGCCTGCCTAGCAAATTATCCGATTGCAGATGGGCATGTTGTTGTAGTTTGGAAAAAAAAGGTTTCTGACCTGCATCTCTTGAAGCGAACTGATTTTGAATACTTGATGGACAAGGTTGATGAATTAAGGAATGCTATGCTTAAAGCCTTAAATATCAATAAGGTTTACCTGCTATATATGGATGAAGTCAAACATGTGCACTGGCATCTTGTGCCCAGATACAATATAGAAGGGGTGAATGTTTTAAAAGAAAAACCTAAGAAGCTTAAGGATTATTCAAATGCAGAATTAATAAAAAAATACTTGAAAAATAGGATTTAGCACTTTATAATAGTAAAATTTAAAAATAATAGAATTTTTATTTAACTGAAATGGCTTATACAGAACAAAGTTTGTTAGAACAGTTAGCAGATATATCATTACAAGCTCAAACAAACGGTTGGAATAATCATGGTTCAAGGATAAGAGGTTTGAGTGGTGATGAATTAGAAAGTGAGCTGGCTTTAGCGATACAAGCATACACAGCACCATCTTATTTAATAGCTCAAGGTTTGCTAATAGAAAATTCTTCTTCTGGTTTTATGAGGCAATTGAGGCTTGCGACAGTTGCAATGAATATTAATGTAGCCGATGCTCAAAGAAGAGCAGGTGGCGTTCATCTTGATGAAGCAGTTGTATCACTTGAAGAGTCATATGAATTGGCACGCAAATTTAATGACCCGTTATTGACTGCACGAGGAGGAAATTTTTTAAGCTTAGCTTATAGTGCGCAAGGATATCGTAAAATTAAAGAAACAGATTATAAAGGAGCACTCGCAGCATTTCAAGGAATTGAAAGACTATTTCAAAATATGGATTTTGATGCAGCAACTGGAAAAACTGCACTTATGATGCATGCAAACATGGCTGAAAATTATTTGAACATGGTTAGAATTATCGAAATAGGCAGTTTGGATAATACAAATGTTAATTTATATCTTAATTTAGCAAGAGAAAATAGTGAAAAAGCAAAACAAATGCTCGATGATCTTAATTATACGCCTACTCCAGACCTGCCTGCTAATGAAATGGCTAATTGGTATGCAAATGTCCATGCTTATAGAGGAAAAATTGTTAGATATAAAAGAGACTTTTCAACAGCAATTGATGAGTTTTCAACAGCTCTTCGCTATTCTCAGGGTGGTGAACATAATTTGCCAGGCGCAAATTATCCTCTGCAAGTTGCAGTATTGCAAACAGAATTATTATATACTGTAATGAAAAACGATCAACCACAACAAGATGTTGAAGTCTCCATTCTTTTGGAGAATGTTACTACATTTAGAAAAGAACAAAATTTTGGAGACTTAGATGCCATTTATGAACCTATGTTGACTGAAGTTAGACAATATTTTACTTCAACACCTTCATAACTTTTCTGCCTTTTTAAATAATTTTAAATAATTGCCTTTTCTTTTTAATAGAAAAATCAAATAGAGTTATGTTTCAATATGAAAATACTTAAAATTCCGCTTAACGCAGGCGCCCTTTCTAAAAAAGACGGGCAGGACCTCGCACCTGACGCAATTGTAAAAAAGCTAAAAGATTTCTACTTAAAAGAAGATGGCAATATTCCTGTTTTTGATATTATTGACATTAATGTAAATAACAGCGATATTATCGAGTCAAATGATAATATTTCAAAAGCAGTGTCTAGCCTTAACTTTCCTGCAATATTACTCGGAGGAGACCACTCAATTACATATTCTTCCTTTAGTGCATTTGCAAAAAAATTCAAAAATCCAGGGATCATTATTTTTGACGCCCATCTTGACTGCGAGAATGATTTTTCACCGCCAACGCATGAGGATTATCTGAGAGTTCTAATTAATGAAGGGCACTTAAAGCCTGAAAATGCAATTATTGTCGGCGTTAGAAACATGCATTCAAATGAAAAAGAATATGCAAAGTCAAAAAAATTAAAAATCTTTTCAATGAAAAAAATATCTGAGGAAGGCGCCAGGGAAGTATGCGATTATGTAATGGAAAATGCGCGGCAATTTGATGGTCTTTATCTTTCTGTTGATATTGATGCAGCAGATCCTGCGTTTGCATCAGGCACGGGTTATATCGAGCCTGGCGGTTTAACCTCCAGGGAATTATTGTATTTTTTGCAGAGAATAAAACTACTTAAAAATCTAAAACTTATTGATGTTGTTGAAGTTAACCCAAAAAAAGATTTTAATGAAATTACAGTATTACTTGCTGCAAAAATAATTGTTGAATTATCTTAGTTCTTTGTTAAATAGTGCATTAATTGCATAATTTCTGAAAAGCATCTTCTAGTTTTTTTAAATATCCTTGCTGTGAATGATATGCAAAAATATCCTCAGGCCTGGGCTGAATCGCTGCGCTGTGCGGCATCAGTTTTTCAAGAAGCTCTTTTCTATTCATCACTTTGTGCCCTGCCTGAGAAAACCCGACTGCTCCTGCAACTGCTGTGCCAAGAGCGGCGCCGCCTGTTTTAATTGCAACAACAGGCTTATTCCAGATGCCTGAAATCCTTCGCATTACCTGTGAACTGTAACTTGCGCCGCCTGTAACATAGAGTATTTTTCCTTTATTTGATGACAAATCTGTTGATGAAATATATAATAAGCCTAAGCTGCTTTCAATAACACCATTATAATCGAGAGAAAGAGAACTTGATTTTGAATTAAATCTTGTCAAATTTATCTGCTTTGATTTTGGGAATGTTTCAACTCTGGGCTGCCAGACAACGACTGGTCCTGTTCCAGGATGCACCAGTTCTAACGCATGTTCTGGGGCAGAATAATCTTTTTTTGAAAATCCATATCTTTCTCTAATCATGTCCCATACTAATGCTCCGTTTGTTCTACATCCGAAAATAAATGGGTTTCCAATGCCATCATACATTGAATTTGCCACTCCTTTCCAATCTCTGTCTTTTGGATTAGAACTAGACATAAATACAAAGCTTGTACCAAGACTAAGTAAGTCCTCAGGAACAAGAACTTTAGACTGTGGATTATCTCCTGATCCAGCAAGTACTATTGCCTCAGGATTCAAACCATATTTAACGCTATAGTATTTTGCTACCTTGCCAACTTTATCTATAGGCGATTTAATGCTTGGCAATTTACTGTACAAACCATTGATTCCGCCAGGCAAACTGTCTGATACTGCACCCACAAGCTTATCTGATAATTGTTTTTTTTCATAATCCATTAAAGATGTGCCGCTGGCATTGCCATAATCCCAAGGAGCGTCAGTATTTCCGCTGAGAACTGCTGGAATAAGGCTACTTATTAGCTGGATTTTATATGTTTGCCTGTACAATTCTGGTGACGTACAGCCTATTTTTCGAATAATTGCACCTGTGAACCGAAGCGGAGAATCTGAGCCAGACAGGCGAATCATCTCTTTTTTTCCACCAACAAAATTCCTTATGAAGTCAGCCTGCGCTGCTGTATTTGAAGTCATCCATATTGGTGCCCTATCAATAGCAAAAGAGTCATTAAAAATTGATATTAGATTCTGTTTTGATGAACATGCTTTTTGAAGATAAGCAAACTTATTTTTTGCGTTATTATTCAGGTATACATGGCCATGTTGCTGTCCTGAATTATTTATCACAACGACTTTAGATAAGTCAATTTGGTTTTTCATGCCAGCTAATACTGTTTCAAGAGCTGCTAGATACATCATAGGCGGCTGATCTGCCTCGCCAGGTTCTCTTTGAGGAAGAATATATGAATTGTTGATTCCGAAATTAACTAGTTGCCTATAATCTATAGAACTGTCATATACAATCTTTCCTTCATCAATATCAATGGCTACAGCAGTCATACTCTGAGTGCTGCAATCCAGTCCTAATGATAGTTGTGTCATATTAATAAAATAAGTTAAAGGGCACTTTGCGATACTCTTGTTTCATAATCTTTTGGAATAGGAATTCCTCCTTCCTTGCCAACTTCAGAAATCTCCTTTTCAACTTTTGCCGTGGCTTTTCCAAGCCTTTCCTTAATTGCAGAATTGAGTTCAACATATTTGTGCTCTTCCCTGAGCTTCTTAATATGCAAATCTGCTCGTATCTCTCTGGCAAGCTGTTCCATTGCCCTGGTTCTGGCAATATTTGCATAGAGGCTAAGAATTGCCTGTTTTCCATTATACTGGTGCCTGAATTTATAATCGAATCCGGCAAATCTTCTTACAGACGCATCCATAAATACAGAATCCGTTGAAAGTATGTCAATAACAGCTAGCGAATCAATATCCATTTCAATTTCATTATCTGTGTCATGTTTGCCTCTCTCGTTTTGCCTGTTTAGATGTGCGTGAAAGTTTTTTCCTCCAAATGCATTGATAGCGTAAGTCTGTGCAAGATCCATATTTCCCATTTTAACATGCCCCATCTCATCATTGACACCCAAACGGGCATATTGATCTTCAGTAAGTAATTTTTTATCACGCGCATAGTTAAGCAATGCCATTAATAGCCCACTATTATTTGGAAACATCTCATCTCCAGGCTCAAATGGCTTAGGTTCAATAGCAATATACATATCATTCTTAATAGCAAGATCCGCAGCTATTCGAAGTGTATCAATATAAGCACTAATCATTTGCTTAAAATCAACTTCAAATGGGCTGCTATAAACCTCTCCGCCATTCCATAAGACAACTGTTTTTGCTCCAAGAGCCAAAGCAATTTCAAATGCCTCTTCAAGCCTGGCTTTTGCAAGAGCTCTCTCTTTAGGATCTGCTGAAGTTGCTGCCCTATACATAGAGAAATGATGGCTGTTAGGTGTAACCATTGCACATAAAAGTCCGGTTTTTGCCATTGCAATTCGGACAGGTTCAAGTGAATTAATGATTTCTCCTTTAGGTGTACGTTCAAAATTTTTTGCGTACTTTGTCAGTTCATTTGGGACATGAGCTTCGAAACCAGAAATTGCTAAAGGCTCTTCCGGATGTTTTTGAATATATACCTTATTGACTGCATGTATTAAAAAAAGTTTTTCAGCAGTAGTAAACTCATCCATACCTGACCTGCTTGAACGATTGAAGCCACCGCTGCCGCCGCCAAATGTCCAAACACACGCTGATAAGTCCATATAGATTTTGCCATTCAAAGTCTGCATTTTTCCCCCTCGTATAGCGTAGACAATAAATATGCCTACGTACTAAAATAAACTTATTTTGTATTTAAAATTATGCTCGAAAAAGCAGCCGGGGGCGCCCTCGATTTTAAATAAGTCCTAATCCTGCTCTACATAAATAAAATACGTAGCTAGGCCTGTATTTCTGTCGACAGGAACAAAAATCTGGAAATCCACAATGCTTCCGTTAAATCCAGGCTTATTGTTTTCCATTATAACAGTATATACTGTATTTGATTCATTTGTATTTAGTAAAACATTCCAAAATACCAACTTTGAATCAGTTTCGTTATTTGTTAATGTTGCAGGGCATCCGTTTAATGTCCTGCCTGCTATATCAAAGCTTGGGCTTATAGTATAATATGTGTCATTTATTCCGTCAGATGCAGCTTCAGGTATATTTAATCTGGCTTCTTCATCATAAATCTCTGTTTGGTTGGTGCAATTAATAATAGTCCAGTCAGAAACCGAATTCCTAGTTGCAAGTATTTCACCTATTGCATCAGCAACATTCCAATCATAAAATGTATCGCCTGCTGCATTTCCCAAATATATTCCTCCCTGAACTGTTCCATAGTAGCCTTGCCATGTTTCAGTAATCTGGGATAGGTCAGCTGTAATTGGAGTTACATTTCCGCCGCCCGCTGTAACATTTGATGAATCCGGACTAGTCCTCCTTGATGAATCGCCTACATCAAGGCTTGCTCCGTAAGGGTCAGCAGTACAAAATACCGCAACTACACTAATAAAAATAAATAATATTATTATAGCTTTTTTTTTGCATATTATTTTTTTCTCCTTTTTAAGTTTCATTTAAAAATTTACAATAAAAGTTATTTTCAGGGATAACATTTAGTTCAGATATAATCTGGAATACTCTTAGTTTGTTTATTCCAAGTTGCGCAGCAATAGTTTCCTGATAAACTCCATCAAGGTAGGCGTGCGCTACATGGCAATATCTTAGCATATGTGGATTAAAGTCTTTGAATTTTTTTTGCCTTGCATATTTCTGAATAATCTGTCTGACTCTTTTTTCTGATATATGGCTGCTTTGCCTTGTTGAAATAATAAAAGAATTTTGAGATAACTTATTTCCATTGATATAACCTGAAATATCGTTAAACAAGTTTTTTGAAATCAGAGATACTCTTTTTGCCTTTCCTTTTTCGATTGCTATTGAGTTATTTTTAACATCATTTGCTTTAATTTTGACAAGTTCAATTAAAGTACATCCTGTTTCATAAAGAATTCTTATTGAAAGGTTATCTCTAATATCCTTGATTGAATCTATAAACTCTTTAAGCTCTTTTTTTTGAATGCATTGGAAATCTACTTTTTTCGCTGAGTTTTGTTTCATTTGAGCTATTTCCCTATTAATATATATTTTAAGACATTATTATACTAATTTACTATAACAGAGCAAATTAATTCCATTTCTATATATATAAAAAGAAACTGATATATAAATGTTTCTATTATTTAGACTAGTATAGAAAAAGGTATATTAACAAAATGCCTAAAAAAGAAGGTAAAATTAAGAATTCAGTAATTTTTTTAAAAAGGTATTAGAAAAAAAAGAGTGCGACAGCCGGGACTTTCAAGAGCGATGCTTATTGCATCTCGCTTTTCATTGATTCCTCGGTTATTCGAACTGCTTTTTCCGTGTTTTAGGAAAAAATGCAGTTCTTAATGTGTTTTGCTCCGAGGGCTTTTCTTAAAAGCGCTCAAAAAAAAAAAGTGCGACGGCCGGGACTTTCAGGAGTGATGCTTATCGCATCTCGCTTTCATCTATGTTCGGTTCATCGGACTATTTTTTCGTTTTTTAAGAAAAATATAGTCCTTATTGATTTGCTCCGAGGGCTGCTGTATAAAGCGCTCATTCGAACCCGGGTCAGGTCCGTGGCAGGGACCTATCCTACCACTAGACTACCATCGCAATTTATTTTTTAAAAAGAAATCAGAATTGTTTATAAAATTATTCCTTAACTTTCTCTTGAGTTATGCTCGGGAATATGTGTCTTTTATGATATTTGCAATATCAATTAGCTTTTTTACTGCGGCTTCTCCAAATTCTACTCTTATTCCTCCCTGCGATACCGTAATTTTTTTGTCTTTCCAAGTGAGCTTTCTAAGTCCTGCGTAATTTGTCTCTTTTTTTTTCATTGCGCAATTAAGCTCTATTCTTTTTTTATTCGAATGGCAAAATGCTGCAAAATCTTCTGCTTCAACATAATCATCAACAAGTATTTTTAGTGAAAAGACATCATTTAAAATCAAAACTTCGCACTTTGAACTTGAAACATCAAGCCTGATTTCAGAATTCACCGTGCTGTTTAATCCTGCACCGTAGTATTCAAGTCGAGCATTATTGTCATGCATAAAAGAATTGCGTGCGTTTATTTATATAAATTTTTCTTTGTATAAGATTTTTCTGCATGATAACTGCTCCTAACAAGAGGGCCTGATTCAACGTATGCAAAGCCAATTGACAATGCATAATTTTTAAAAAAATCGAATTCATCAGGGGTATAAAACTTAACTACCTCTGCATTATTTTTAGACGGGCGAAGGTATTGGCCAATCGTGAGAATGTCAATTTTACTTTCTTTTAAATCGTTAATTGTTTTTTTAATATCTACATCGCATTCGCCAAGGCCAAGCATAAATCCGGATTTTGAAGTCATTTTTACATCTAGCTCTTTAATTTTCTTAAGTAAAGCAAGACTTCTTTTATAATTCCCCAGCGGTCTTATTTCATCAAAAATATTCTCTGTAACTTCAATATTATGATTGATAACATTTGGCTTTGCGTCAACAACTTTTTTTAGTGAAATGTAATTGAATCCAAAATCAGGTATTAACACTTCAATCCGGGTTTTGGGTGATGTTTTTTTAATTTCAGTTATACAATCTGCAAAAATGCCTGATCCGCCGTCTTCCAGATCATCTCTAGTAACTGAAGTAACAACAGCGTAATTTAGATTAAGTATTTTTATTGCATCAGCAATTTTTTTTGGCTCAGTTAAGTCAACTTTGTTTGGTATGCCGTGCTTAACGTTGCAATAGAGGCAATTTCTAGAGCATATATTTCCAAGAATTAGAAACGTTGCAGTTCCGTGGTTCCAGCATTCTCCTCTATTTGGACAGGATGCTTCTTCACAGATAGTATTAAGGTTTCCTTGCTCCAGAATCTCACTTATTTTACTTTGATTTTCACCTGTTGGTATACTTGCCTTAAGCCACTTTGGAAGCCTCATGCTAAAATTGGAAAGAAAATTCCTTTAAATATAGTTCGTTAAACCAATTTGTTGATACTAATTATACTTAATATTTTTATTACCCTTGATTTCTTTACGTTTTATGCACCAAATAGTAAGCATTAATGCTTTAGACACAGGTTCTATTCTGCGGGTTATTGCAGATAATGAATCACTTGATGCAGTTGTTGTGCAGTTGCAGGATATTTTTCCAAAGCGTCTTGTCGCAAGGAAAAAATCAGGTGATATATTAATTCTTAGTGAGTCTTTTAGCATATCCAAAGAAGAAGGGGAAAAAGTGTATAGATGTAAAATAGAGCACATAATTAATAACCCTTGCCAAATCAATTCCACTTCTGATTTTTCTGGCAGTGCGTTCCAATTATATAATATGATACTTCAGGAATTTGGAATCTAAATTAGATTAATATTAAAAGATAAATAAGTAAACACAAAAGACTACTTTCCTGCAATCAATTTTTCATACTGCTCTGCAGTCATTAAAAGAGCTTTATCTGCTGAGGTAATTTTTACTTTTGCAATCCATCCCTTGTCATAAGGGCTTTCATTGACAAGTTCGGGATGGTCATCAAGCTCATCATTGACATCAATAACTTCGCCATTTACAGGAGAATAAACATCGCTAACTGACTTTACAGATTCAATGACGCAAAACGGTTTTCCCTGCTCAAGTTTTTTTCCGGCTGTCGGAAGCTCGATGAAAACAATGTCTTTAAGCGCTTTTTGAGCATGGTCGGAAATACCTACAGTTCCTTCGGTTCCACTTATAATAATCCATTCATGTTCTTTTGAATAATACCTATCGTTTGGTGCCATAGTATAATACCTCTTTGATAATTGAGAATAAAATAAAGGTGATTAAAAAAGATAGTGGTTTTTTTAAAAATATTTAAACAAAAAAATTTATAAATATTATTACTATTACTTGGGTAGGTGATTTTACTATGGGAACAGTAGTTGTAACGCGTAACTTTCAGATAACATTGCCAAAAGATGTAAGAGAGCAATTGGATATAAGGATTGGTGACTGTATGATAACAAAAAGAGAAGATGATAAAATCATTATTACTAAAATGGATTCAAATCCTATTAACAAGGCATTTGGCATGTGGAAATCGACTATTAAAGAAGATAGTGTTGATTATGTGAATAATCTAAGAAAAAAATGGGATAGAAAATGAAAGAGTCAATTCTTATAGATACAGATATTATTATCGACTTATTAAGAGGGTATGAGCCATCAAAATTATTTTTTAATGAAATTATGCAGAACAATTTTGATGCATACATATCAGTTGTATCAATAATGGAACTTAATTCAGGCACTTCAACAAAATCAACTGAAGAGCAGGTAAGAATTCAAAAAATAGTGGATTTATTTAAGACAATAACAATTAATCCGCAAATAGCGCAATTAGCTGGATTTATTGTAAGAGATTATGCATTTGCTTTTCCTGATGCTTTGATTGCTTCATCTTTTCTGAACTCTAAATTAAACTGTTTAGTTACCAGAAACATCAAACACTTTGAGAAAATCAAAAATATAAAGATTAAAAAGCCATACTAACCTTTATTCGGCGGAAGATCAATCGCCTTTCCATAAGCATCTTCAACTGCTGCTTTAAAACTCTCAGCATACGTCGGATGTGCATGGATAGTATCCATTATTTCAACAGCAGAAATCTTGTTTTTAATAGCTAAAGCAGCTTCAGCTATTAATTCAGTAGCATTCTGGCCTATAACCTGTGCTCCTACAATAACATCATCTTTTACTACTACTTTATAGAAACCGACTGTATGCACTTCGCATCTGCCTCTGGCATTTGCAATAAAAGGGAATTTTCCAACTCTTGCGCCAATTACTTCATTCTCATGCTTTCCAACCTCAGCAACTTCAGGGAAAGTATATATGCATGCAGGAACAATATATTCTATCTTCCTGTTTTTACCCATAATATTGTCTGCTGCAACAGTTCCCTGCTCTATTCCGACATGGGCAAGAATGCTTTTCCCGGTTGCATCACCAAGCGCAAACACACTAGGAATATTTGTCCTTAAATAGTCATCGACAAAGATTCCATTTTTATCATATTTGATTCCGACAGATTCGAGCATGCCAGCATCTATATTTGCTCTTCTACCTATTGCAACAAGGATATATTCAGGAGTTATTTCCAAGTCTTTTCCTGTATCAAGATTCTCGCACTTTACAAAACCATCTCTCACTTCTTTTACTTTATGTTTTGTAAGAATCTTTATTCCTGATCTGCTATACTGCCTGGCAAGTTCAGCAGAAATTTCAATGTCGCAGTTAATTAATATTCTATCCATCATCTCAATTATTGTTACTTCGCTTCCAAGAGTTGAGAATAGTGTTGCAAATTCAAGACCTATCACACCGCCGCCGATAACGGCAAGGCTCTGCGGAATTTTTTTAATCTGCAAAAGCTCACTTGATGAGTGAACCCGTTCAGAGAGCCTGATAAATGGCGGTATAATCGGGCTACTGCCTGTTGCAATCACAATGTTTTTTCCCTCAATAATTCTATCTCCAACCTTCACTTGCGACACCGAGATAACTTTGCCTTCTCCTCTGATTATCTCTATGCCATAAGATGCGAACAGTGACTCAATGCCTTTTCTTGATGAACCTACTACCCTGTCTCTGTGCTGGATAATTTTATCAAAATTAATCTTGTAGCCGTCAATCTCAATCCCTAGTCTTGATGACTTCTTTATAGTATCAACTATTTTTGCTGATGTAATCATGGCTTTAGTCGGGATGCAGCCCCAGTTCGTGCATATGCCGCCAGTCAAATCTTTTTCAACTACTATTACTTTTCCGCCAAGCTGCGCAACTCTGACTGCGCAGGTATACCCTGCAGGACCGCTACCAATAACAATTGCATCATACATTTTTTTCACCGACATTTTATAATTAATAAAGCACTTGATAAAAACCAAATGATTTAACTATTAATAAAAATTTAGTTTTTGTATAAAGATTAATTAACTTAAACAAGTTTGAATTATTGCTATGAAAAAGATAATTCTAAAAAAGCCCGGGATGAAGCTTCTTAAGTTATCACTTGAAGAAGAAAGGGGAATAATTAAAAAAATCGCAATAAAAGGTGATTTTTTCATATATTCTGAAGAGTCAATTGAAAAAATTGAAGAATTTTTAGTCGGAAAAAAGATTAGTGAGAATTTAGCGACTCAATTAAACGATTTCTTTAAAAAAAATAAGATTGAATGCGTTGGCATAAGTGCTGAAGTGATTGCTGAAGGAATATTATCGGCTAAATAAATTAAGAGCTTATAATTCGATGATGGGTACTTGTTCTGGCTTTTTTAAAATGATAAAAAAAACTTCCTATGGAACAATTGCAGAGTGAGTGGTAAAAAAGTATTAAATAGAGAAGAATTAAGCAAGAGTTGTGCAACTCAAACTTAACGGTTTTGAAG
>JAZDLQ010000008.1:0-22665 GCA_043801855.1 archaeon
CTTCAAAACCGTTAAGTTTGAGTTGCACAACTCTTGCTTAATTCTTCTCTATTTAATACTTTTTTACCACTCACTCTGCAATTGTTCCATAGGAAGTTTTTTTTATCATTTTAAAAAAGCCAGAACAAGTACCCATCATCATGAAAACAACAGCATTAAATATATGGCTGTCAATTATCCCTACATTCTTTGCAATAAGCACTGCAAAAAGCTCTGTTGCGCCTCTTGCATTCAGTCCCCAGCCAATAACTAAGCCTTCGTATAGCGATTCTTTACAAAAATAATTGCCAAGTATTGCTCCTACAAGTTTGCCTACTATTGCACAAAGTGTCAGAATAAGGCCAAGCAAAGGGCTTGATAAGAGGCTTTCGATGTTAATTGACATACCTATAAGGATAAATATTATTGGCTCAAATATTGAAAAATTTACAGTTTCAACAACCTCAATTACTTTTTGCTGGCGCCGTGTGTCTTTTGATTCTATAAGGTGGTCTTTAATGAGAATGCCTGCCACAAGAACACCAATAATATATCCAAAATTAATGACATCAGAAATTATTGCCATCATTAGAAGAATTATAAAGCATGAAAGAAATAGTTCTGAGTTTCTTGGTTCTTTACCGATAAGTGTAAATATTATTGGTATTACAATGTATCTGAAAAGCACGACAGCTATAACAAAAACAAATAATTCAAAGAGTATTTCAGCAAAGGGATTTGCTCCACTTCCTGCCTGCTTTCCCCGTATCATTATTCCAAGAAGAGCGATAATTAAAAGTTCAAAGATATTTCCTAGAGCGCCTGTTTCCATAATAAGCTGGCCGATTTTAGTTCTGACAAGTTTTAGCTCTTCAAGAATTGAAATTGAAACTTCTTCAGCTGTAATTGCAAGGCATATTCCTGCAAAAAGAGACTGCAGCAAATCAAATCCAAACATATATGTGACTGATACGCCAAGGATAAACGGAATTAACCCGGAGTTGAGCGCCATTATTGTTGAATTTTTAGCCATATTAAGGCTGAAACTTATTTTTAATCCCATGAAAAAAAGCGTAAGTATTATTCCGATAATAGAGAAAATTTCAAGTATTATCTTAAATTCAGGGAGTAGCAATGTTCCTTTGCTTTGGAACGCTCTAATCAACAATCCTACGACAATCGGAGCAATCATCATAGGTAAGCCAAGTTTTTTTAGTATTCTTTGAAGTACAAATACTAAAAAAAGGCATAGGAATAATGAAATAAAAACTTCGAGTGAGAGACTTGTTACCATGTCTGTTATAAATATTAGCTTATTTGTAGTATAAGTATATAAATATTTTTATAGGCGTGCTTATTTTAAATTGTAGTATGAAAATTGTGTTTATTGAAAGCAAACAAACGCTTAAAGTAAAGTTGCCTAAATCGTTTCTAAAAATGCTTCCAAAAAAAACAGGAGTTTTTACTACAGTCCAATATATTAATAAAATTGATGACGTTATCAAGCAGATGCTAAAAGCAGGCATAACTGCTAAGAAATATAAGCTTAGCCACTCTAAATATGAGGGGCAGATTCTAGGATGCAACATTGAGAAGTTTACAGGAGTGGACGGCTTTTTATATATAGGAGAAGGAAAATTCCATCCAAAAGCAATTGCATTAAGAAACGAATTGCCAGTCTATACCTATAATCCCCTGGATAAAAAATCAGATCTTATCTCAAAAGAAGAAATTTCAGTAATGCAAAGAAAAGAAAAGGGTGCGCTATTAAAGTTTTACTCTTCAACTAATATTGGTGTACTTATTACATTAAAGCACGGCCAGTCTAATTTAGCGCAGGCACAGCAGTTACAGGGGAAGTTTCCGGATAAAAAAATTTATTTTTTTGCTGATGACACCTTTGATTTTTCAACACTGGAAAACTTCCCATTTATTGATTGTTTTGTTAATACCGCTTGCAAAAGAATTGGAATGGATGATTCCATAAGACTTATTAAGCCAATAATTAATGCTGATTCAATACTATGAAAAAAGATAAAAAAACTAGTTTGCGTAAAAGCACACATAAACCAAATTATTGCATTGCCTGTATCTTACCTGCCATATTAATTGTTGCGCTGGACCAAATTACAAAATATGCAATAAGAAGTAGTTTAATACTAGGAAAAAATAATCCAATAATCCCATATATCCTGGATTTTACATATCTTCAAAATACAGGCGCTGCATGGGGAATACTAAAAAACAATAATATGCTATTTATCTGGATATATTTAATTGCTTTAGGAATTATCTTATACAATTATGAATCGCTTCCTAAGCCAAAGTTTGCAATGAGTTTTATTTTGGCAGGAATTATAGGCAACTTTATGGATAGGATATTTCTTGGGCATGTTGTGGATTTTATTGATTTTAAATTCTGGCCTGTATTTAATGTTGCAGACAGCGCTATTTCAATCGGTGCTGCAATAATAATTATTTACGGAATTAGAGAAGATCTTATCTCTTCACGCAAACACATTTCTTAAAGCCTTTATCTTTTGCGTCTTTTAAGGAAGAGAAAGTAACTTTATTTTTTGTTGAGATGTTTTTTACATATCGGCAGCCCGGAAGATGGTATTTACCTGATGTTTTTGATCCGATAAATAAAGCAGGCTCTCTTATATGAGGTTCTTCAGTATATACTTCAACTTTAGGAACATACTTTTGAGTATCAGGCAAAGTCAATTGCTCCTTAGTCTGCTCTTTTTCCTTATCTCCTGAATTCTGATCGGTAATATTTTTTACAACAAGATTGTTTACTTTAAAATTGGCATTGAAATAGTCAGAAATTTTTCTTTGCGATGATGCCTTTACTTCTTTTATTTGCTCAAGAGAGTAAATGTAACCAGCAACTTCAATAATTGCATAGGGCAATATAAGATATGTTCTTACATTAAAATAAATGAACAGTAAAAAAAGAATGCCGCAGCCAAAATATACTGACATCAATGGATAGCGTAGATTCTTTTCTATTGTGATAATTATAGTTGATAAGACAAGAAACATTAAAAATACTGCAACAAAAGCAATATATACAATGCCTGTTATGTCCTGAATAATCATGAGTAAAAATAACAAGTGTAACGCAAGAAAGCCAAGTGTATAATAATATCCCCTACCCATCATAAAAGAAGATGGTAAGAGATTATTTAAACATTTCTATTTTAGAGTAGTAAATAAAAATTAGAAGATATTGATTAAAATTTATCAAATTCATCAAGCTTTGCAAGAAGTCCTCTTCTTTTAAGAAGCTCAACCTGACCGCGGGTATATTTAAAAATAATATCTCCCTTATCATCTTTAGCAAGTTCCCATGGCTCAACGAGAACTATATCACCTTCTCTTACCCAAAGAGATCGTTTAAGCCTTCCTGGAATTCTGCATACTCTTGTTTTTCCATCCATACATCTAATAGAGCATCTTGAACCGCCAAGCCTTCTGTCAAGCAAGCCAAGAACCTGTATTCCTCTTGGAAGATGCACTCTTCTTATTTCTTCCGCAAGAGCCTGCTGCTTTGCGTCTGCTTCTCTTTCTTTTTTACCCATATGGATAATAGAAAAAGGTGTTGTTTAAATAGTTTGCCGTTCAAAATTATTTTTTTATCAAAAGAGAATAATAATTTTTTTCTGCCACACTTCCGCACTTTTCTATGCTTTTTCCAACACAAAGAAACCCGTGATTTTTTAAAATGATAAAATCTGATTTTTTTACAGCGACTGACGCAACTTTTGCCAGTTCAACCGAGCCATAAGGGAATTCTCTTTCTGTTGAGACAAAGTTATGTTCGTTTTTTAAAAAAATATCGCCATGCCCATGAAAAACAGCAATTATATCCTGCCTTTCCGTATATACTAGGTAATGAAGTAAGCTTTCCGATGAGGGCGTGTTTCTGCCTTTGAAAAAAACACGCTTTTTGCAAATATCAACTTTTACAATTTCGCAAAAATCACTAGTTGAGACCTTATCAAAGTATGATGCTGTTGGCGTAATCACAAAACCTTTTTTGGTGCGGTATGATAAATTTCCGCTGCTCCCTCTACCGTAGCTTGGAGCAAATCCAAAAGCCGCAAATTTTTTGCACCATTTAAGAAGCTCTAAGTCTTTTTTTGAAATATGGCGTTCATTTCTAATTTTTAAAGCGCTAAATTTTACTCCAGTATATAATTCTCCGACCATAAAAAATAAACAATGTACCTGACTTTAATAAGTTTTGTCTTCAAAAATATAAAAATATACCTGTATACAATTTAATATATTATAATATTAATAAGTATACAATTATAACCAAAATCTTACCAAAATATGTAGTCCAGTATACACAATATACAAAAAGGTATACAAATAGAAAACTTTATATACTAGTTTGTTATTGTAACTATAAAGCATACAGATATAATAAACACAATTGAGATATAAATTAAAGGTGGGAAAATGGAACAACTAAAGTCGGAATTTGAAAACGTTGGCAACGTACGAATAAAGGTTATTGGCTGCGGCGGAGCAGGCTCTAACATGGTAAATTGGCTTCACCATAAGGGAATAAGGGGAGCCGAAGTCGTAGCAGTTAACACTGATAAATTACATCTTGATACTGTTTCTGCAGATAGAAAATTCATAATTGGATACAATTTAACAAGAGGCCTTGGATGCGGCGGATTCCCAAAAATGGGACAGCAGGCAGCAGAAGAAAGCCAAAGTGAACTTAAAGAAACACTAAAAGGAACAGACATGGCTTTTGTCTGTGCAGGAATGGGCGGCGGAACAGGCACAGGAAGCGCGCCAGTTGTTGCTAAAATGGCAAAAGAACTTGGCTGCATAGTAATTGGAACTGTCACAATGCCTTTTAAAATTGAAAGGGCGAGAATTGATAAAGCTGAATTTGGCTTACAGCAACTAAGAGAGCATTGTGACACAGTTGTTGTAATTGATAATAACAGGCTTGTACAAATTGCAGGTAACCTTCCTGTCACACAGGCATTCGCAGTTGCAAATGAGCTTATTGCAACTATGATTAGAGGAATTGTTGAAATTATAGCTGTACCATCTCTTGTCAACCTTGATTATGCAGATGTAAAAGCTATCATGACAAATGGCGGAGTTGCATGCATTGGTGTTGGAGTATCGGATACTGAAAATAGAGTTGAAGAAGCTGTAAAAGGTGCACTATCAAATCCACTTCTTGACATTAATTATGAAGGAGCAACGGGCGGACTTATCCATATTGAAGGCGGCCCTGATATGACACTTGAAGATGTCAATAAAGTAGGAGAACTAGTAACACACTCAATGGATGCAGATGCGAATGTTATCTGGGGTGCAAGAGTTAATGACCATATGACAGGAAAAGTATGTGTCATGACAATCATTACTGGCGTCAAAAGCCCATGGATTGTCGGTAAAGAAACTGTTGCAGCTAAAAAAGCACAATCAAGAAAAGTATTTAACGACGATCTATTAATCGAAGTTGTTGGTTAACATTTAGCTTTTTTCTTAATTTTTTATTTTTAACTCATTTTTTAAGTAATAACTTTTCCTGCCTAAACTAATAGAAAAGTGAACTAATATGGACATAAACAAAGTGCAAAAATTAAATAAGCTTGCGCTTGACTTAAAAAAATACAATCTTGAAAATGGTGAATCTTTTAATTCTGTATCTGCTGCTGAAAAAATATATGGAGAAGATAATAATTTCATGACCAAGCATAGCTTGGAAAAAAAAGATGATAATATGGAAAATTACGAAAGGGATATACGCAATCTTACAATTGCGCTAAAAAATAGTGAAGAACGCACAAATCAGGTTATCTTAAAAATGAATGAGATGATTAAGGAATTTAATGAACTTAAAGATAGCGTTAAATCCCTACGAAATAATATTGATAGTCTAAGCAGGCAGAGCGCAGCTTCTTTGCAAACACTGGCAAATCATGGTAATCAAAACAAAGAACAAACTAATAGAGAAGAACCTGTTCAGGAAAAAAAGGCTGTCCAAAAACCTATCGATAGAAATGGAGTTTCGCCGGCTGACATATCTATAGACAAGTATTTCTACTGCGGAAAGAAATAGAGAAAATTATAGTATAAAATAATATTATTATTTATTCGCTTTCAATTTGGAAATCGCAGCTTCAAGATTTTTTGCGTTTTCCTCTGCTTTAAAAGCAGTTTTCATAATAATTGTATTTTCTTCCCGCAAAGTGTCAATAATTTTATCCCGCCTAAGTATCTCAGAATGCAGTATCTCAACTACACGCTTGTAATCCTCGATATTTTTTCCTTTTAAAGAAGGTTTTTTAGCAGGATCAAATTTTGATTTGATTTTAACTTGTCTTGTCTTATCTGGCATAACACAATAATCAAAATAAGAAAACATATAAAAATATTACCATATTGCATAAGTCCATGGCGTTAAAGGAAAGGATGCTTGATGAAAACGAAGCAAAAATAGATAATATCTTGCGCAAAATAATTGTGTCAAGCCAGCATATAAGAGAGATTGCTGATTCTTTTGAGAATATTGCAATAAATGAAGATTCACAAAATTTAGTTTTGGAAAGAATCAAAAGAATACGGCTTCTTTCAGAAGTTATCGAGAATCTATCATCTCTTGCTGACGAAATGGATTTAGACGATGAAAAGATTACAAAAGAGTTTGAAGATAGAATCTCAAATGGGCTTGATAATGCAATTGAAGTAATAAAAGAAGCTAAAAAAGGATAATACAGGATTATTTTATAGTTGTTGTAAAATCATCTCCTATAATATGAAATAATCTCTTTGTCTGCCTATTAACACCAGAATACAAAACTTTTCCAATAAACTGAATGTGGTCGCCAGTTGTGATTTCTTCAATTACTTCGCATTCAAGCTGCGCGCATGCTTCATTTACCATGCAGCAGTCTATTTTTTTTGCTTCAATCTGGGTTAAACCTGATTTTTCAAATTTATTCTGCATCCTACCGCTGTTTCTGCCGCAAAAGAGCACTTCTTTTAATAGCTCATAAGGCATAAAATTAACTCCAAAAACGCAGCTTTTATGTATTAGTTCATAAGAAAATCTATTATTTGATATGGCAACTGCATAAAGCATTGGTGAAGAAGATAAAGGCATGTGCCAATCTACAGCAATAAGGTTGTCTTTTATAATTTCTTTGCCAAAATGAACTGTTTTCCCACGACAACTGACAAGAACTGTCTGTCTAGGATAAACGAGATCATACATCAGAAATAGTCCTCTATTTCTTTTTTAGGGTCTTTTTTTTCACTTGATTTTTTTGAAACAGTCAGCTTACTGTTTGCGCTTAGATAAAGGCAAAGTGAAAAATATGCTGCATATAGTATTACTGAACTTATAAAAAGATTAATGAATGGCTTTGGAAGCAAATCAATTAAAACCATTATAGTTGAAGAGAAAAGTGCTATTTTGAAAAGCTGCCTTGCCTCAAAGCTTCCTTTTTTGGATGTTTTAAAAAATACGAGACTGATAAGAAAAAAAAGTGCTGTAAAAAATAAATATCTAAGCATAAAATAGAGGTACAAAACTATAAAAATTGACGGTAAAATTAGTATCGCAAGAAAGTTCAATACTCCAGAAATTTTGCTTTTATTTGCAACAATATCCGAATAAGAGGATATATCTGTTTTTTCATCATTATACAAGGAAAATTGCGAAATATTTGGAGAAAATTTTTTTGTGATAATCTCGTCATTTGTAATAACTGCATATTCATCTTTAAGTCCTGTTCTATTGCCTGAAAAATCCAATACAATTTTTGGAAAATCAAGTAGAATAATAGGTTCAGTTGCCTTTATTGTTAAATCTAATCTAAACTCATCAAACCTACCTATCCTATCTTCAATTGATTTAGAGAGAGGGAATTCCTTTACTAGCGAAATAGAGCCAAAAGTAAAGACACAAATAAGCAATAGGAATAAAAAATACTTTACTGCACTCGCAAAAGAATAATCTTTCAAGTCCTTATACTTTCCTGGAGTTAGCGACCTTAAAAAAAGGACCAAAAAATCTTTTAGCGTCATAAATAAAGTGATATAATAGAAGTTTAAATGCTTTTTGAATGATTATAAATATTTTTTTCCTGATGCAATATAGATTTTATCAACTCCTTCATCTACTGTATTAATTATATTAAAGTTTTTAATAATGGTTTTTTCTATGAATGCAAATTTTTTTGATTTTTTTAGGACAGAAAACGCAAAAATAGACTTACCAACTCGCTTCATTTCCTTTATTCCTGCCTTAACGTTTGCAAAATTATGAATTGCTGTAATGCTTATTACTATGTCAAAATAATTGTCAGGAAAAGGCAAATCTTCGGCTCTTCCAAGATAAAGCCGAACCTTCTTTTGGCATTTTTCAAGTAAACGAATACTAGGGTCTATACCGTAGCAATCGCAATTTATGGATTTAAAAGAATTGCCTGTAGCGCATCCTACGTCCAGAAGCTTATCTTTTTTTTTGATATTTATTTCATTTAATATAATTGAAAGCTTATTTTCCTGTTCTTTTTCATGCAGCATATTGTAGCCTTCTGCTATTGAATTATAATAATTCGAACCGCCCATGTTAAAAAAGAAGAGGTATATTGTATTTAAATAGATTGCATATTACGAAGGGTTCATACGGCTCTTTACATACTTTTATAAGGACAGTCAGATTCAGAAATTTAGGTGCACAAATGGCAGATTTTAATAGAAACAAAATAAAAAGCAATAGAAGTAGCAGCAGCAAATTCAGGAGAGCCCCAAGCAGGCTAGGCAGCAGTGGAGGCAGAAGGTTCCACGAAAGAGACGGAAATGAAAGCTTTGGCGGAAGAACCGGAAAAAGCAGAGCAGATTACCAGATGCATAAAGTGACATGCGATAAATGCAAAACAGAATGTGAAGTGCCATTTGCACCAACAGGAAATAAGCCTGTCTTTTGCAGGGATTGCTTTAATAAAGAAAGCCCAAGAGGCAAGGATTTCTCAGGCAGAGAATCGTCTTTTAAGCCTAGCAACAGAACAGGTAACAGAGAATCCTTTAAGAGCGGCAAATCAGAACTTGATGAGATAAACAGAAAACTCGACAAAATTATGAGAGCACTAAAGATAGAATAAGGCTTTTTTCAAAAATTTTTTTTAAAAAATGATTTTTTATTCCAATTCTCTTCTTAGGATTTTATGAGCACGATTCAACTCTTTGAACCTTACTATATCACCGCTTGACATATCAGGGTGGCATTCTTTTGCAAGAGTTTTGAACTGCCTGTTTATTGCATCAAAATCATTGGTATCATTGCTGACACCAAGTGTTTCTCTTGCTTTCCTACGTTCATCATCAATATCTCCTTCTTCAGAAAATGTACTGATGAATTCATTCATTGTCTTATTATGATAAAGAAGAGCCTCAATCTCAAGTTCAAGAACTTTTGAGATTATATAGAGGTTATCAACAAACTTTCCACCTGCAATATAGCTAAAATGCAATTGATTTCCCTCAATATACCATGACACTTTTGCCGGTGCCTTCTTGAATGCTATTTTTTCAAGTTCAATATCAATATAATCTTCACTGATACCAATTTTTTTTAGCGTACCAATTATATTATTCTTATATTGCAGTGCTCTCCTGTCAAAAGAGTTTTTTGCAATCACAACATTAAATTCATGACCTTTTATTAATGCCATTTTCAGGTTTTTCTATAGAGAAATATGAGAACCAATAGCTTACTTATAAATTTTAATCAATATATCTATACACGATTTATGTCTTTGAAGAAAAAATAATATAAACTACCTTTGATTTACATGATAATATGGCTTATGATGTAATAATTATTGGCGCTGGCCCTGCTGGCTTAACTGCTGCAACAAATACTGCACATAGAGGCTTAATAACTCTTGTCATTGAACAATATGAAAAATGTGGAGGGCAGCCGTTGATTTTTTATGGTGATAAAATAATTAAAGACCATCCGGGTTTTCCTGTTGGAGTGCCAGGACGAGAGTTTGCACGGCTTATTGAAATCCAGGCTCGAAATGCAGGCGCCGAAATACATTGCAACGAGGAAGCTCTCACAATCACGCGAGACAAAGAAGACATTTTAACAGTAAAAACAACCTCAGGAAGCTACACCTCAAGCAGAATAATCCTCTGCACAGGAATGCTAAATGTTCCATCAACAATTCCCTTTTTAAAATCATGCGAAAATGTTTTCTATAAAGAAAGAGATTTATCAAGAAAATTCAAGGGAAAAAAAGTTGTCGTAATAGGCGGCGGAGATAATGCTTTTGATTCAGCAATAGAAATTGCAGGCGTCTCCCAGCAGGTGACAATTCTTGTAAAAAGCGAATATGCTAAAGCAAAAGAATCAACGGTTAGTGATGCAAAAGAAGCAGGTATTAGTATCTGCTATAATAGCGAAGTTGTATCTGCAGATAAGTCAAATGACGGAAAAACAGTGACAAAATTAACTGTATTGAACAACAAAACTAACATTAAAAGCGAACTAGCCATCGATGCTGTTTTTAGTGCTATTGGGTTTTCAAATATCAATACTTTCTTAATAAATAATGGAATTATTCAAAACAAAGACGGAAGCGTAAAAATTGACAAAAATTTTGAAACTTCAGTTAAAGGAGTTTTTGCAGCTGGCGACTTGACTGAAGAAATAAAACTTGTAGCTGTTGCCTGCTCAAGAGGAATAGAGGCAGCAATACATGCGTTTTCGTCTATAAAAAAGCCGTATTGGATAAATTAGTTAAGTTAAATAATAATAGTTAAGGAAAAACAGCATTATCATATTTGTGTGAGTAATAACTAACTAATGCTTCTGCTGCTTGCTGCATCATCTGAGATTTAGGATTATTAAGTGCACCCATTGCTGTGTACGCCATAGAGAATCTTGTTTGATATCCCTTTAATTGTTCACTCATTTGTTTTAATTTTTTGCTTGTTTTTGGAGGTAAATCGTATAATATCTCAAGGCCTAATGCTGCCTGATAAAATCTTAGTTCAGCCTTGATTTCCCTTTCCATTGGGCTCTCACTGTTAAATCCTAAAGATAGTGCTCCATCAATTAAGGCTTTTTTTTGTGAAAGCGACATTTGTCTATTATTTATTACCTTTTTGAATTTAGTGATGCTTTGGTATATCCTATTTCATCTATAGCGGCTAACGGCGGTAGGCTATCAACTTGTTGGTATTTGAATGATCCTTGTGAAGATATTCCTGTTCTTTTCTCAGAAAACTCAATTAAAGGAGCATATTATCAATCTGTTAAGGCAAGGGTTTATAATAGCTTCACCAAATTTTGACGCTCCTTGAGAAAATGATTTGATAGCATCTCCTAAAAATCGTTCATATGCAGAATAATTACCTGTCTTATTAAAAAAATTTGATGCTGAAACATTAATATTTCTATATAAATCTAAAAAATATTTTCCATTAATCTTAAGGTCAGGGATAATCTCATCTCCAGAAAATGCACTATCTAATTTCATTATAGCTTGATGATATAATATTATAGCTCGTGAATTATCTTGGTCTATTGCTTGTTCAGCTTGTTCAAATAAAGGTTCTGCTTGTTCTATTAATTCAGATAATGTTAGCATAATATGTAATTAAATAAAGTAGTATATAAATTTTTCGCTACTTAAAAGTAACAATAATATTTATTTTAATTTAATTACTTATTAATAGTAAAAACAGAAAAATTTATTAACCCGATGTGTTTTTTTGTATTTATGGATCTAGACTCTATAGTTTCGTCTATAATCGGAGGCTCAGAAGAAATTTACTCTAAGGGAACTAATAGAATAATAGATGGAACTGACGGGATACCCTTAAGTATTGTTAGTTATATAAATAACCTCCCTGCTAAAGTATTGTTTTTAAGTAATAGGATTGGGAGTCATCCTCACGAAAAAACAATCGCTCAGATAAAAGAATCACTAGATAGCATGAATCTTGAAAATATTACAGTGAGGCTTGGACATTCAAGCATAATTCATGACTGCTATCGCCTATTTACTGATGAAAGGCTTAAAGATATCTCTCTATTAAGCAGAATCTTTTTAGGCATACCTTATACGCTTATTGGAGGCTTACAGGCCAAACTGAGGAGATCTGACCACTATAACCCATTTACAAGAACAGCAACAATATATTCGGATGTTCCTGCAGTTGCTGCTCATGAACTTGGCCATGCAAAGGATTTCCAGGATAAGAAACACGTTACTTTGTATGCGCTCGCAAGAACACTGTTTGCGCCAGTTGTCTGGTACCAGGAATTTGTTGCTTCCTATCTTGCCCATAAATCTCTTTCTCCTGAGAATAAATGGGAAACTGGGCGTTATTTAGTGCCTGCTTTTGCCTCTTATATGTTTGGCCCAATTGCAATTCCTACTTTAGTTGTTGGAAATATACTTTACAGAGGAGCTAAATATATTGCAAAATCAATTTATAGCGGCTTTTCTTCAATGGGCAGGGGCATTAGTAATCTTTTCTCCAGTCCAACTCCTTCTTATTCAGCAGCATAGGATTGATTATAATAATTTTTTATCGTTAATTATAGCGTGCGCATAGATAATCGAAAATATTAATGCGCACGATATATTGGAGCGCAAATAAAAATTTCTACGAATATTACGTGCGCTCCCTATATATTAATATTGAATTTCAAAGGGAAAAAATTATTACCACTTTTTAGTAAATAAAATAGAAACATTTATATACTCTGAACAAGTGTTACTACTATTATGTCAAAACAAATATTAGTAAAGACACTGGCAAGAAAAAAAGAGACTATAAGGAATTTAACAGAAGAGATAATAAAATATATCCAGGTGTTTGATTTTAAAAAAACACCGTTAATGATTGCTAATAACCAAAATAGTGAGTATTCTTCGGCAATTTTTACTTTTGAACAGGAAACAATTCTTATTGAATATATAAAAAAGCCAAACGAAGAAATACTACGACTTTGCTTTTCGCCGCTGCAAAATGAAATGATCCATGATTTAGTAATGATGAAAATAAATCAAACTGCAAGACTGCAGCAGGAAGATATATTCATACATAGACTGTAACTACTTTTAAAACAAAATAAATCTAATTTTTAAATAATGTTAGTTGATATTTATTTAAGAGATTATAAAATGTCAGATGCATTAAATATAACAGGAGATATTCGAACATTAGAGGATTTATTGCCATTGGGTGGAGAAGTTATAAAATATAGCCAAGATGGTGGTATAGGGAGCGCACGAATAATCGTAAAAATATATATATGCGCTCCAATATATCGTGCGCATAAATAATTTCGATTTTTATATGCGCACGCTATAAATCATAGACTTATGCTAAATTATCGAAGCATCCTATTATTAGTTATGGTTTTGTTGTAGTTAAACAAGCACTTATTCCTCCTTTAAATGTTCATCAACAATATCCATTAACAAGGGAGGATTTGGTAAAACCAGAATACATTGTTAAACTTGCATCTCTAGATGAGTATCAAGGTATGAGGTTCTCTACGTGAATTGAACGAATATCACATCTCAATTGATTAATATTGAATTTAGGTTTAAAAATAAAAGCAAACATAAAGAATTATTGTAAAAATAAGAATAAAAAATTCAAAAAAAAGATTATTTAGCTGGCTTAGTACCTGGCTTTGCCGCTGTTGCTGCAGCACCTGCAACTGGCTTAGCTGCTCCGCCCTTTGCTGCTCCAGCAGCGTCTTTCTTCTCTTCAGGAACAAGCTCATTTATAATGTCTATTGGGATTTGCGCTTCTTTTAGCTTAGTCCTAATTTCTCCTTTTTCTTTTCCTTCAAGAGATGCAACAATTTCTTTGGCTTTTTTCATGAATACTTCATGCTTGGCCTTGTTTTCTTCAGCCATCTTCTTTCTTTCGATTTCAAGCTGCTTTAATTCTTCTGCCGTAATCTCTGTTTTTCCAAGCCTGATTTTCTCATCGTATATACCCTTGTTAATATCAGTGAGTGTTTCAACAGCCTTTTTTCCTTCGACCATAATACCCATGGATCTACATGTTCCAAGGACTTCTTTTACTTTCTCTTTTGTTGTTTTTCCAAGAAGAGCATCCTCTTTCATCTTTGCAACTTTTATGACCTGCTCGATCTTAAGGTCAGCTACAAAGTCCTTGTTTGGGCTCCCTGATCCTTTTTGGATTCCGGATTCCTTTATCACAAGCTGAGATGTTGGAGGAGTTCCAATAGTAATAGTATATTCCTTAGTCTCTTTGTCAACAATTACTTTAACAGGCACCTGCATGCCCTTAAATCCTTGTGTTTTTGCATTGATATCTGCAACGACTTTCCCGATGTTGACCCCAAGTGGGCCGATTGCTGGTCCTAGTGGAGGAGCAGCTGTTGCTTTTCCGCCTTCAATTAAAACTTCAACTGTTTCTTTAGCCATGGTATTTCACGAATTTGTATTATATTTAAAAAATTATTTGAATAGTGCAATCACTTTAATTATACTGTGTATCTTCGCCTTCCTCATCAAGGCCGCCACCTTCATTTTCCCTTCTAATTACTTTAACAGCGTCCATTTTCACAGTTATAGGAATTGGGACTGCTGCATGCAAAAGCTCAACAACAACTTCCTCTTTTGTCTTGTCAACCCTTGTAATTTTGCATTTTTCTCTCTTGAATGGGCCTGAAATTATTTCAGCAATGTCATTTTTCTGAATATTTACTTCCTTTTTGACAAGCTCAAGCATATGTTCGATTTCCTTGTATTGAATAACATTTTTTAAGATTCCTCTTGCATAAGGAACACCAAATGCTGCCTGTTCGGCGTCCGATACTGTTGCTGCCTCGAGAAAGATATATCCACGCATTCCGTGAGGCCTGATAACTGAAAAAACATTTAGTTTTTTCTTCTGAGCATTGCTTGTGACAAACTCCATAACCTGATCTTCACGATTGGCTGTTGTCCTTAACGCAAAAATTGAAGCAGTAGCAGTTTCATCCATATTATTCACACTCATGATATCAATGTTTTTATCAACTGGATCAAAAACCCAATTGTGCCGATAAGCAAAATCCCTAAACCAGACACTTTAACTATATTTTTAAACTCATCTGGCTCTGGCTTTTTTGTTATTCTCAACACTCTTACACATTCATTGATAAAAGTCTTTAATTTAGGAAACATGTTGGTTTAAAAAGAAAAATAGAACCTATATAAAGCTTTCTCTTAAGCCGTTTAATTGTCCTCTAATAAATAAAAAAATGCCTCGGCCGGGACTTTCGTGAGCTAACCTCACTGGACATTCGTTTAGGAGAACTTTACGTTCTCCGTAAGGTTTTTCCGAGGTTTTTATCAAAAAAGCTCGCTCATTCGAACCCGGGTCGCTGCCTTGAGAGGGCAGCATGATTGGTTATCCAACGATTTCGTTCTCCGCATGGAAATGGGCTTCAATTTTTTCCTTTGAATGCCCATTACTAATTTCGGTGTTAACGGACGAAACCGTTACCGGACTACACTACCGAGACACTATGGTTAGCGAAAAAAGAAATGCATTTTAAATCTTTTTGTTTTTGAATAGACATTAATTCAATAAATTTTCATATATCTATAACCTTACCGCTACGCCCGACATTAACAACTTTGGTTTTGCCAACCATTTCTTCAATACCTTCAGCCTCATGCACATGGCTGCATAATAAAAAATCAGGCTTAAATGCATCAATTGCACGCTTCACGCCGTCACTGCCTGGAAAAACGCTTGTCAATTTTTCCATTTTTGTTCCTGTAGGATGAACATGAGTTACCATAATAGATTTTTTAGAATCCTTAATTTTATCATGGCCTTTTTTTAGCAAATCATATATTTCTTTTTCATTGAGCCTAAATAGTCCAATATTTGCCCCACCGCAGCCAAAAAGCCCAACTTCACCCATTTTAATAGAATATCCATGGAGATTTGTTACACCATATAAGTCTGCAAGAAAATCAGCTGTTGCAACCGTTTCATGATTACCTGGGATAAGAACTACCTTTTTATGTCTCTTGACAAAAGGGCCTATAAGATTGTCTGTACTTGTTTCTGCATAAGTTAAATCGCCGCAGAGTATTACCAAGTCAACATGCTCCTTTTCAGCCCTTATTGCAAGCTTTTCAGCAAGGCCGCGATCCCCGTGGATATCTCCTGACGCAAGTATTCTCATTAAAAATCACCTTATATGAGTAATGGATTAACTCAAATTAATATATGTACATAAAGAAAACAAGGGAATATAAAAAAGTTAGCGAAAAAACCTAAAGAGATGTTTGCAAAAAACCTGCAAAATTCTCTAATAAAACAAATTTTTGGACGATGCTTTCAATGATAATCGTTTAATTTCCCTAAAAAACAATTCTTCAATAAATTTATGGTTGTCATGCATTATAATCACCAACGAGAATTAGGCATGATTGCTTTATATACCTGGCGCGCGGATGTCCAGTGGTGCAACAAAAGAAAAAAATGTATGCTACGGCTGCTTTTTCTTAAAAAAATTTTTAAACCAGTCAACTAGCTTTTTAAGAAGACTCTTTTCATACAAGCTACTTTTTTTAGTCTCATTTAGGGCTGAGCCATTATTCAGAATGCCTGAATCTGTGCCGGCCATAGATGACATATCCTGATTTTCATTGGCAGCACCATCGACAACTCTGATTTTTAACATGTTTGATTCTGCCCTATAAGAGTTTGACATAAAAGTATAATATGCAAAAGCTTCGTTCACTTCCATTTCGCCAATAAAATCAAGGCTAATATTGTATAAAGTCTTCCATTCCTGTTTTGGATCAAGAGCTATTTTCCATTCTTTATTTCCATCTACAATTCTAAAATCTCCCTTTTCATTGCCGATATTTTGCGCCGACAATGTTATTTCTATTATGGTATTCAGATTTGCAGAAAATGCGCTAGAAGATTTAATAAGCATAATTGCGGGACCTTCTATTTTGCTATCTTTTGCAGATAGTGTAAAAGATGAGGTTGTTATGTTTTCAATCCTGCCATTTTTATCTTTGAAATGCAAAACAGAGCCATCAATAATTATGCTTCCTTCTTTTTTTGGTCGGATATATTCTTTTTCAAAAACAATTTTTTCACCCGGGTTTAATTTTGCAATTGTCTGGTTAAAGTAATTTATGGTATCCACATAATTATTTTCTGTCGATTCCAAAATAAGATCAAAAGCAGGTTCTGACTCAATATTTTCTATAGTGTATTTAACGTTTAACAGTTCTCCAAGATAACATTCGCTCTTCTGTACACTTTTTTCTGCGGATAAGCGTAATGATTTTGGACTAACTGTTAGGAGAGAATTATCTGTAAACACATAAGATATACCTTCTTCTCCATATTTAACAGTTGTATTTAATAAATAAATTGTCTCGTTTAATACTGTTCCAGTTTTTATTTTATAAGAATATATTTTTTTACGCTCTGATTTTGCGAGATCAACAAATGCAGTTGTAACTCCTTCAACAGAAAATTCACCAGGAACAATATCCTCTACAAGCACATTTTTTACATCAGTTGCCCTGTCATTCAACAGTTCAACTGTAACTTCAGCAATCTCATTTTCTTCAATAGTTGCAGGACTTATTGTTTTTAATATCTGAATTTTATTAATAGGCTCAACAATAAGCATATAGTTTTTCTGCAGAGAAAAATACTCGCCGTATTCAGAATAATAGCTAATATTTACTTTTAAAGGGTATTCGATTGTTGTGTTGACGTCTGGAACTAAAGATTCTAGATTTATAAATAGAGACGTGCTGTTTTTTGAAACAGATGTTATTGTTTTATTTGGGAGATGCATAAGGCTTGTTTCAAATAGCACATTTATACTATTGATTGAAGTAAACTCATTCAAGTTTTGCCCTCTTAGCCTCATTTGAAAGTTTTGGTTTGCTTCTATTCTTTGTCCTTCTGAAAAACTTGCATTTAGTGCAATTCCTTTTTCTTCAATATTAAAATCTGCTTTCAAAGACGGATTTTCAAATAAGGTGTTATCATATTCATATTTTAGTATGCCCTGAATAAACACACTTCCAGTTTTAATCGCCTTAAGCTTAATTGACAATGATTTAGTCGACTCTTTCTCTACTACTCCGCTCCATGAAATACTATTGCTTTTTTTTTCTAGCTTTGTCTCTGTTACAACAAGTGAGTCAGGTATCTTTAAGTCAAGCATGTTTATATCTATATCATTATCTTCACTATTGCTAAAGTTGATAAATAGCTCAGTTTCTTCTCCTAACTGAAGATTGCTTTTTATCGGCTCCATTACAACAACAAGGATGCTTGATGCATACATTCTTATGCCAGAGGAGTACACGGCTTTATCTGAAAACCCGTCATTATAAAAAACCGCAGAATTAAGTGTAGAATCTACAGTGTCGAGCGCAATTATTGTGTAGGTACAAGATATCTGCTTCTGGCTTCCAATATCTCCATTAAATATTGCCTTATTGCCATTTTTTTCACAGTCGCCGCCAACTGACTCAAGCATTAGTTCAGTTGGAAACTCTTCAATATAATTTATGTCTTTTGCTTGAAAATCACCTGTATTTGTTATCTGAACTTCAAATATAGACTTTTCGCCAACTTTAAGTATATTGTTGTCAACTGTTCTTGTAATCTCAATTTTTGGCTTAACATAATAAAGCGAAAGATAAGCCTTATATCCGCTTCTATCAGAAAGCCTTGATGTGCCGTTTACGCAAAACTCCTTTTGCCCGATAAACTGACAGCTGTTTTTTTCTATTTCCTCAAAAGAGTTATCACTTTTAATGATTAATGAGTCACCTGAGCCACTAATCAAGAAAGTATATGTTTGGTTATCTATCACAACAGGCTGGTCTGCAAACACCCAATCATTATATTTAACTTCTTTAGCATAAGCAAAAGAAATGGCAAAAATCATTGCAAGAAGAAACACACTATTTTTTTTGTCCATTTTAGATAATATTAGTAATCTTAAACAATGATGTTTGCGGCCATGCAAAAACATTTCCTTTTATTGATTCCATAAGCAAGAATGAATGCTCTGCATTGCCAATTTGAACCAGATATGCTTTCTCAAAAACAAATGAGCCAGTAACATCTTCTTTTGTATTTAAAAATTCAAATTTAGTGCAAATGCCGTCTTTAATGCACCCAATTACATCTGTTTTTTTGAATTTTTCTCCAGAGATTATATAAGTATCTTTACTAAATGCTTTTTCTGAAAAAATAAAAACCCTCCTGGCTCCAAATAAAAGTTCTGAATATTTTTTGTTTTTGTATTTTTGGCTTGCAGAAGCGAGCGTTTCTTCACTAAAGTATGTGATTTTTGTTGCGTTAGCCATAAATCCAGTGCTGAGTACTCCTTCTTTTTCTTCAAAATAATATACCCTGGTTGTGTTTGATAAATTGTTAAGGCTTGAGTAATCACTCGATATAAATAAAACCAGAATAATGCAAATAACTGCAACAATTCCAATAAGTGATAACAATCCTTTTATTACATTGCCTATTAATTTTATCAGAATAAAGCCAAGAAACACAATTGCTATAATAAAAAATATCCCTGCCATGTAAAATTAGATATGTATTCCTTATATAAATATTATTATTAAAATTAGTCAATGTAAATTAGTCAAAGTTAGATTTTAAGATTAAGCAAAACCTTTAAATACGCTATCTTGTTTTTTAAAAAAACATGGCAAGCAATGAAGAAACCAAGCAGGATGTCCTTAGCGGGCAGCCATGCCCAATGTGCAGCACAAACAACCTTACACTGACAGAAAAAGAAATGGAAATACCTTATTTTGGAGTCTGCTATCTTTTTTCCATGGACTGCTCCAATTGCGACTACCATATTGCAGATATTGAAGCTGCTGAAACAAGAGAGCCATGCAAGTATACTTTTGAATATGAAAATGAAAACGACCTAAAGGTGCGTGTAGTTAAGTCAAGCCAGGCAACAGTAAAAATACCAAGAATTGTTACAATATCACCAGGCCCTGTTTCGAATGGTTATGTTACAAATATAGAAGGCATATTAAATAGAGTCAAAAATATTCTTGAAACACAAAGAGACGATGAAGAAGACTCATCAGCTCAAAAAAAAGCAAAGAATATGCTTAAAAAAATACAGCGTGTTTTATGGGGAAGAGAAAAGTTAACAGTCATAATTGAGGATCCAACAGGAAATTCTGCAATTATCAGTGACAAGGCAATTAAAAGTAAGCTTTAATAAATAATAAGTGAAAAATATTTTTTATTTTTATATACTCTGTATGTATATCTCAACTATTAAGAAAAACAGATAAAGAAGTATCAGTGATATTCCTTCTTTCCATGAAAGTCCGCTACCTGATTCTGCAAATGTAATAAAAATAAATGCTGTTATTGCCATAAAAGACAGGCTTGTTACAAATATAAGCGCTGTTCCTGTTATCGGAGAAATTATTGCAGTTATTCCAAGAACTAATGTTGAATTTGTAACTACGCTTCCAATGAGGTCGCCGACTGCAAGCTCGTCTTTCTTGGCAAGAATGGCTCTTGCCTGCATTATTAGTTCAGGAAGGCTTGTTCCTATAGATATAATGAATAAGCCCATCAAAAGCGGCGTAATTGCAAGGTCAATAGAAATCATTTTTGCGTAGTCAACAACAAAGCTTGAGCTTAATATTAGAATGAAAAAACTTATAAAAAAGACAATCAGGTTCTTAAATATAGATTTTGTGCCGTTTGGATGCATTGTTCTTCTAAACAATCGCTCCTGGCCAAACAAAGACCAGATATACAAGCAAAATACTGCAAGCAATACAAAACCATCAATACGAGATATTCCTGGCTCTATTCCGCTAATTCCAACAAGTGAAAAAAACTTGTGGTCAACCATAAGAAATACAGGCAGCAGCAGAATGATTAGCATATAGACCAGGTCTTTTTTAATCATCTTGCTTTTGATTTTAATATTTCTTGCAAGAAGCGTAATTATTCCAATAATTAACGTCAAATCAAGGATATTTGAGCCTATGACATTTCCCATTGAAAAAAGAGGTTGGTTTCCTAATGATGATGCAATGCCTACAAAAAGATGCGGAAGAGATGAAGATACTGAAAGAATAATAAACCCCACTGCAAATTCATTCACCCTGAAAAAAGAAGAGATTTTTATCAGTGACTTAGCCAGGTATTCGCTGCTCTTTACCAAAAAAAAGCAGGAGAGAATAAAAAAGCCAAGTGTTAGTATGAACATGAGAAAATCAATGTTACGGCAGTTATTTAAGCTTTTTGATTAGCAGCAATAATAAAAAGAATTAAAGAGTTAAATAAGCTCGATTTTTTTTGCTCTAAAGCCATGGCTTTGTAAGTGGAATTTTTTGCAGTCCTGGCACTGAAATTTAAGGTCTGTTTTTTTGGTCAATTTTTTCCCGGCCCTTTTCCATTTGGTTACTGCTGGCTTTGAATATCTTCCCCTGTTTCCCATGCCTCTGGCTTTGCCTCTTGCCCTGGCTCTGAATTTTGAGCCGTATGTTAGAGAACTAGCGGCGCCTTTTTTTGACTGGACTACTTTATGGGTTGTATGCTTTCTGCAAGTAGGACAAAAAACTCGTTTAGTTTTAGGAAGTTTCATACATTTCTTGGAAAAATAATATCTTTAAAAACATTTCTATTTTCTGTCGACAATTGCTGCAAGGTTTTTATCAATCAGAAATTTTGCAACTATTTCTGGCATTAGTAGCTCATCTCCTACAACAAACGGGCCATGCTCATTAAAATCAGGGCCTATAAATTTCTGGAGAGGAGAATTGAAGCGAATTAAAATTGTATCAGGACTTACGTTTTTGCCAGTAATATTATCATTCTTTGATTTTTCTAAGTCAACTGTAGGCAAATTCTTTTCTGGTGAATTTTTTGCGGCGGGTATGCTATTGTTAACCAGCGAATTATCGCTTTCATTTGTACTATTAGATAATGAGCTTCCGGATTTTATAGATATGCCAGGAAGTATTCCGTTTAAAATTGTCAGAAGAACCTCTTTTCTGTTTTTTGTAAGTACTGCCTCAGTTTCCTCTAAAAATAGCCTTTCTTCTGGAAGGAGCGCTTCAGAAATTATGTTTTCACTTGTTCTTGTCTTGTTTACAGCAAGTGCAATAATTTTTTTTTCTCTTCTTTCAAATAAGTCTTTAACAAGCTTTCTTATATTAAATATCTGGGTTTTTATCCTTTCTTTTTCAATCTCAGAAACAGCGCTGTTTTCAGCTTTTTTTAATATCTGGCGCTTGCTTTTTATGTATTCTACAATCCTAACATAAATATAAGGATCAAGCTTCTGCAAATCTTCCTTGGTTTTTTCATTCCTTAGAATATCGTATAGCGCTTCATAAGTCAATAAATTGCTGTCTGCCCCCATAGTATCAAAGAAATATTTCACATTTATAAAAGTTGATATAAATGATATTAAAGATTCATTTTTTAGTACTTATTAAGCTATAGCGTATCCTGCAGGCAATAGAATACATTTTTTCCTTGTTTTTCCCATGTCGAAACAAGACTTAGCATAACCTCATAATTTTTCTTGCCGATATCGCTTCTTATACATCCAATAATTTTTCTGAT
>JAZDLQ010000009.1:0-29286 GCA_043801855.1 archaeon
CTTCAAAACCGTTAAGTTTGAGTTGCACAACTCTTGCTTAATTCTTCTCTATTTAATACTTTTTTACCACTCACTCTGCAATTGTTCCATAGGAAGTTTTTTTTATCATTTTAAAAAAGCCAGAACAAGTACCCATCATCACCAATCCGTTAACTATTTAAATAATTATAGTTTTCTTTGATTTACTAATTTAATATACATTTATAAATTTTAATGAGTCAAAATGGCAAAGAGCGGATTAGGGTCAGTAAAAAGGTTTGGACCAAGATACGGCAGAAGGACAAAATTAAGGTTTGCAGAGATTGAAAAAGAGCAAAGAAAGCTCCATAAATGCCCTTATTGTCATCAGGTTAAGGTCAAAAGAGAGTCTGTTGGCATATGGTCATGCAAAAAATGCAGCGCAAAATTCACAGGTAAAGCATTCACTTTGTAAAATGGTACTCTATAAATGTTTCCAGTGCAATAAGGAAATTGACGGAACTACACTCAGAAAAAAAGTCAGGTGCCCTTACTGCGGTTCAAAAATACTCTATAAGCCAAGGCTTACTATTACTAAAGTAAAAGCAATATGATTGAGGCGATTATTAGCCTGGACAATGATATTGAAGAGTTATATAACGTATTTAAGGCAGAGCAAAAAGGGGTAGAAACACAGAGAGCGACTTATACCGTCACAAAAAAAAGTGGCAGACTGATTTTTAATATCAAGGCAAAAGACCTATCACGGCTAAAGTCTTATTTCAATGCAATAACAACAAGTGTTGAAATCTATAATAAGGCAAAGGAACTCGCAAAAGAAAATATTGTACTGAAAAATGGAAGACATGACAAAAGAAAGCAAGGAAAAGATAGAGCAACTGCAACTTCTAGAGCAAAACCTTAATGCAATTGTAGGCCAAAAGCAGCAATTCCAGTCGCAGATACTTGAGAGCGAGTCAGCTATTTCTGAACTTGAAGGTGTTGGAAAAGCGTATAAAATCATTGGAAATATAATGGTTGAATCACCAAGAGACATACTTATTAAAGATTTAACTTCAAAAAAGGAAATTCATGAGCTTAGGCTTAAAGCCCTTGACAAGCAGGAGCAAAATATCAGGGCAAAAGCAGCAGAGCTTCAAAAAGAAATACTTAGCAATATGGATGATAAAAATGCCAATAAATGACAATTCAAAAAATAACACTATTTTGGGCCAGGCCTTAAGCGCCCTAACTGAGTTAAAAGAAGATAATACTGTTCCTCGAAATATTAAATTAAAAATTGATGCAATAATTACAATGCTTAATAATAACGGCGATATCTCAATGAATATAAATAAGGCATTAAATGAGCTTGATGAGATTTCAAATGATAACAATCTGCAAGCCTATACAAGGACGCAGATATGGAATATTGTGTCGATTCTAGAGTCACAATAATAATATTAATAAACCTACACAAAATGTTAGTTCAAAAATGAAATTATCAGACATTAATTCTTTTATTAAAATTGGTGGTTCATTTCTTTTTTCAAATAGAATGTACTATCCGGTTATTGCTTCTTTTGACGTAACTAATAATTGCACTTTGCATTGCAGGCATTGTTACTGGTGGGAAGAAGAGCACTATAAAGATATAGATGAAAATGATTTTTATGAAAAAGTACTTTCCATAAAAAAAGCTCATCCAACTCTGGTTGCTGCAGTTTTTCTTGGTGGCGAGCCTCTTCTTAGAAAATCTTTGATTCAGAAATGCAAGAAGCTATTTAGCTTTAATAGAATAATTACAAATGGAACAATAGAATTGCCTGAATGGAAAGATGTTAATTTTCTTGTTTCAGTTGATGGCACTAAGGAGTACCATGAATTACAAAGAGGAAAAAACACTTATGAAAGAATAAAGAAAAACTTGAACCGCCCAAATCTTAATATTAATCTATTTTGTGTTATAACTAAAATAAACCAGTCATGCATTGAGGATTTTGTGAACGAATGGGGGGGGGGCAAGAGCCCTATTAAAAGCATTAGATTTGGCTTTTATACACCCATAAAAGGCAAGCGAAATGATGAGCTTTGGCTACCATTCAAAGAAAGAGACGAGGTTATTGATAGAATCATGAGTTTGAAAAAAAAATATGGAGATTTTATTTATTCCTCTGATACTGTTTTAAACAATTTTAAGTCTTCAGTGTGCCAACAATTTACAAGCCAATGCAGGCAAGATTATGCAGCGTTTAATGGAATGTGTTTTAACAGCCAACTGAAAAGGAAATTTCCATGCGTAATAGGTGAAAATGCAGATTGTGATCGTTGTGGTTGCGTTGCATCAGTAATGGGCAATAGCATTAAAAATGGTGACATTTCGATGATAAAACAGTTTCTAAATCATTAATAAAATACAACTCACAAAAACTTCTTACTTATTCTCATAAGCATAAACATAGGGTATTACAAAAAAATCTCCCTGGTCAGTTTTTACGTGCATGTTTGTAGCGTTTGTTTTAAGGATTAGCCCGGATACTTTGCCTATAGTTACAAACTCACCACTTTCATATTTTTCTTTATGCCTTAAAATAAAGCCAGCAACAGTATTTTGGGTAAAATCCTTAAAATAGAGGAAAAATAAAATGCCTACAGATACAATAATAACTGCCAGCAGCAATAGCCCTGTTGCTTTTGCTATTCCAATTTTTAAGAATGTACTATAGATTGTAAACGCATAAATACTATATGAAACAATGCCGCTGACTAGCTTTTCAGTGTTAAATCTAAAATTTAAATTTTTTACAGCTTTATTAAGCGACATTTCATTAAGGATTTTTTCAAGAAAAACGCCAACTACTCTTCCTACAATAAACCCAATCAATAATAAAATAATTGTAATTATACTGGCAGTTAGTGTATTTCCAAGCAGCTGGTTTGTTGGGCTTACAAGCAGTAAATCATCCTGTGCCATTATAAATAAGATTAAGTTTTGTAATATATAAAATTATAGGTATACTTCAGTTTTTTCATGGAACAAGCCAATGCTAGCTGACGATTTCACCTGTTATGCTTCTTAGCATGTGGCCAGTTACTTTGATATTATATTCTTTTTTTAGCTCAAGCTTTTTTGTAACTCCAATTATTAATGGATAAGTGCCGACTTGCCTTCCAAATGTTGTGTTTCCATCATGCACTTCCATTCTCACTTTTTTTAGGATAGCTCCTATTGGAGCAAGCCGTGCAAGCATTGGATTATCAATTTTTTGCCTTATCTCATGACGCCATTTCCAGTAGTATTTTTTATTTTTTTTAATAAATTTGTTGCCTGCTGTTTTTTCAATTGCAGTTCCTTTGTAAATTGCTACCTGCCTTATATTTATTCTTCGAAGGAGCAGGCCTTCATCCAATATGGAAGAAAAATATTTCATGTTTTCAACATGTGTGTTCCTTGATTCATTAATTAACCCAAAAATGATATTTATCCCAGGAAGGAATTTAGGCATTCCGTTCTCTCCTTTTGCACTTCCGTATTTATTTATCAGGCGTATTGCTTTTAAAGCCATTGCTGGGTTTGAATTCAGAAAATTTGCCTTGACGACAACACAATCAAAAGTTTCAACTCCAAGAGCCGCAACATTTCCTTCTGTACAGTATTTTACTATAAGTTTAATTTTTTCTTCTGTTGCCATAGCAGGGTCGCAGTTATCTATGTGCAGTGTTTCTATATCACAGGATGCCCTGATTGTTTTAAGAATATATTCCATATCTGTTGTATCAATTGTGAAAAAATCAGATTGCTTTCCAAGCCTAAAGTGCTTTATTCCTTTTTTATTCAAGGCAATTACTTCATCTACAATATCTTTAGGGTTTCTTTTTTCAAAGCAATTTTTTAAGGGTTCAGTGCAAAAGCTGCATGGAACGCTTTTTTTGCATCCTCTTGCAGTTTCAATTTCAGCAATTACATGGTAAGGTATTTCATCAATTATCTTTGCGCCTGCAACTGACGCTTTTGCTATTTCGGAATAATTATGCACATAATCAGGAATCACTTCTTCAAATATTGATAAATCCTGCCTCTCTGCAAATTTTCCTCCTTCAACACTTGTCCCAAACTCTGTTGCAGCAGGCCCGGTCAATATTTTTTTGCAGGGCAAATCTTTTATTAAATCTATTACTTCACGCAGAGTTCCAGGTATTGCAGATAAATATTTTCCTGGGACGTGGACGCCTGATATGACGATGAAAACGTCTGTTTTTGAAATAATTGGCTTGATATCTCTTGTCCTGTTATATATCCAGATATTTGTCTTTGCTTTGTCCTCACTTTTTTCCTTATATCTTTGCAGGAACCGCATATCATCGATTGTAATATAGCTTACACTATTGCCTTCAAGAAGAAGTTTGCCATAGATATAGCGCGGATACGTCCCTAAAAAAGGTGGGACACCAAGGCCTGATGGCTCATCAGTGTAGCAGTCAAGGATTGTATAATGCATATCTGGCTAGAATATGAATTGATTATTTAATGTTTGAGGTAATCAGAAAGAAAAATAGCCCCGGGCGGACTTTCGAGAGCAACACAATCAAATGTGTGTCATGCTTTTCATAAAAAGACATCGGTTATTCGAACTACCTTTGCGTTTTTTAGCAAAAGGTAGTTCTTAATGTGTTTTGCTCCGAGGGCTTTCATACAGTTTCGTTCTGTATGCACAGAAACGAAGTGACTGTGTCTGAAAAGCGCTCATTCGAACCGCCGTCGCAAGCTCCAGAGGCTCACATGATTGACCACTACACTACGGGGCTATAATTTGAATATAATTTTTTTACTGATTTTTAAAATTTTAGTAGGATTGAGTGAAACGAATGTCCTACTTCATTGCTCCGAGGGCTTTGTAAAGCGCTCCTACACTACGGGGCTGTATTATCTGTATATAGTTTATTTGATATATACTAATATTTGCTGATATTTTAAATTATTTAAATAATTAACTACTGAGAATAGTATTATTTCTTATTATTCTTTAGATTATCTCAATAATTGACTCAAAAAAAGCATTTATCTTATCTTGCAGGATTGTTTTTTGAGAATCGAAACTTTTTGATTGAATTTCTTTTTGAATTAAGCTTTTTTCGCTTATTTTTTCTTTTATTTTTTCTTCAAGATGCTCGATTGTATACTGATATTCTTTAACATTCATTGCAACTGCCATTTTTGATAGCTTTAAGTCAATTTCAGACAGCTCAACTGATGAGCTTCTTGCAAATTTTGCTGCTTTTACAATCTCATCTTCTGAAGGCATAATATATTCTTTTTTCTTAGCTCCTTTTTTCTTTTTTGTAAAACCAGGTTCGCTATTCTTTGCAAGAGATGCATTTATCGCTTTTATTAATTCATCATTTTTTCCTTCAGATAAGGCAAGTATTGGATTATCGATAAAGTGGTCTAACAATGAAACATCGCAGTTTTCAGAAAGCTTAATTTTATTTGCTTCAAGCCTCAAACTTAGATCTGAATTAATCTCATCTTTTTCCTTAAGTAAATTCTCTTTTGTTTTTTTAGTCTGCAAATAATCCTTATAGTCCAAACTTAGGAAAAGATCCTTTTGTTTTTTTTCAATCTGCTCTTTTTTTTCAAATAAACTTGCTAACTCTTCATCTATTGACCTGGTTTTTGAAGCAAATGAATCATTTTTAATGACAAGTAAATTAAGAGAATGCGCACTTTTTTGCAATTCAATTATCTCATATAGCCTTATTGTTATAAAATAATTTAAAAGCGCTAAAAACAATTCACTTAATTTATCAACCTCTAAAAGCAAAATGCTTATTTCATTTTCTGCGCTTCCTTTAAGATACTTTTCTTCAATAGTTAATGACTCTTTTACTGCGCAAGAAATTGCGTCAAACTCTTTGCAATAATTTGCAAGCAAACTAATGTTTTTCCAAGGGACTTTTTCTGGCTCACATAATTGGCTGATCTTTTTTGATATCGCTTCTTTTGCATTTCTAAATTGTATGCTCTTTGCAAGCGAGTCTGGCTCGTTTGGCGCAGCTGTAGAAAGAATCACCCCAACAATTTTTTTAAGGTTGTCATTTATAGATTCATAATTTAGTTTAGTATCTTCAATCTGTGGTTGTGCTTTTAGAATTATATCTTTACTTTTAGCATCTATCCAATCTTTTAGTTCAATGACTGGAATCTGCTCTTTTTTTTTAGAAAATTTGAATATTTTTTTGAGTAAATTAATTTTAACCACCCACCAATGCTAATAATATTTTTTTATTAATAAAGATTTGCTTAATGGCCGCAAAAATTCAATAATCATAAGCAATAATTTTTATAAAAAGACAATTTTCCTATTGTCTTGATGAAAAGCAAGTATAATAAAAAGCCAGCTGAAGAAAAGAATGTCGCAAAAGAGCGGATAATCATTCTTTTTGAACAGGCAAAACTTAAGTTTCATGAAGACTCTAAACTTAGCGACAGATATGTTGTACTTGCAAGAAAAATCTCGATGAAATATAAAGTAAGAATTCCAAGAGAATTAAAAAGGATGTTTTGCAAGCACTGCAGCAAGTACCTGGTGACAGGAGCTAACTGCAGAGTAAGACTAAATGATGGGAAAGTTGTGTATTATTGTTTTGGCTGCAAGAATTATATGAGATTTCCAGTTAGATAGCAGATTTGCTTGATGTAGCATATCAGTTTCTTAAATTCGTATTATCCTCTATAAAACAAAACATAATAAAGCAAAAAAATCCTTCTTTTCTTAATTCTTTAATTAAGTACCACTTACCAGTAGTTTCAAAACCGAAAGATTTAAATAGTTGTCATTACTACTAAATAGTGATGATGTGAAAAGTTGGCTGCAATGCAACAAAGTTTTCTAACATCACCCCACCCGAAAAACTCTCGCAATGCAGCAAACCTCATCATCTATTTTACTTAATAAAAAACAGTGAATCAAAATGCTAGACGAAGAAGACATGAATGTGCTTGAAAGCATGAAAGAGTACAGGGCAAAAAAAAGGCGCTCTTTTACTAAAGTTATCAATAGCAGCAAGATTACTGATTCAGATTTAGATGAATTTTTCCTAGGTGACTAAAAAATGGCTAAAATAAGAAGAAGTAAAACTAATACAACATTTTTCATGGATATACCAAGAGGCGGCGAAGAGAATAAAAAATGGAAAAAGATAGATTCTCTTGACTTCGAAGTTATTGCTGATAAAATCTGATAGCTATACTCAAAGACATAATTTTCAAACATAATTTAGCCTTTTCGTAATAAGCAACCGACAGATTAATTTGTATAAATATTTGTGTCGATTGCTATAAGATAATTTTTTATAATCTTAATTCTTTATGCATATTTATGCTTGATCTTGAACTTAAAAAGTGTGTTGATGAAATAAAAAAAGAAGGTGCAAAATTAGTCTGCATCCAGCTTCCTGATGGATTAAAGCCAATGGCGAATATAATTCAGGAAGAAATCGAGAAAAAAACAAATGCAAAAATTATCATCTGGGCAGGAAGCTGTTTTGGCGCTTGCGATGTCCCAACACACGTAAAGCAGCTTGGCGTAGATATGCTTATCCAATTTGGCCATTCTGAATGGGAATAAGTTTTTTAAAAAGTGCATAAGTTATATAAGTTATAAAATTATTTTACTAAAAAATGCAAAAAAATTTCTCAATTATTGATGATTCAGATATCGGCAAGAGTTATACTATCCCATGCATCATTGAAAAAATCAGGCAGACAAGCGGGCCTACTGTTTTTTCTTTAAATGATGGTTTTGGAATCTTTAAGGCAACTGCATTTGTCAAGCCTGGCGAACGCGCTTTTATGCAGCTTGCGCCAGGTGATAGCATCAATGCAACAATTGCAATAAAAAAAAGAAAAGATGACCTTGAAGGAGAGCTTTTAGAAGCTGAACCGCTTACAAAAGATGAAATTGCAAAGCTAATGAAAACAATTGGCAATAAAACAGATCCTTGTGATGTTCCATTCCTTATCAAGGCAGATATATTGGATAAGCTGCGGCCAAAGATGCTTGATGCTGCAAAAATTATAAGAACAGCAATCTTTAGCCAAACCTTGATTATTCTTAAGCATCATGCAGATTGCGACGGATATTGCTCTGGTGTTGCTCTTGAAAGAGCAATCATGCCATTGATCGAAGAAAATAGTAAATCTGGCTCTAACACTTCATTTTATTTCAGAAGGTCGCCATGTAAAACTCCTTTTTATGAATATTCTGATGTTTTAAGGGACATATCAACTGTAATTGAATTGAATGAGTCAGGAAAAAAGCCTCTTTTTATCCTTTCTGACCTTGGCGCTGTTGAAGAAAACCTTGATGCCATCAAGCGACTTAGAATCCATGATGCGACAATTGTTGTGATTGACCACCATAACCCAGATGGTGCCGAGAACATTAAAAAGATGGAGGAAAATTGCGATATCTACATTAATCCTTACTGCGAAGGCTTTGACTCATCCTTGGTCTGCGGAATGATATGCACTGAGCTTGCAAGGCTTATAAATAAGGATGCAAAAAATATTGAATTTTTACCAGCATTAGCAGGAACTGGAGATAAATCAAATAAAAACGAGTTCGACCAATACTTAAAAATCTCAGGCTATGACCCTGAATACCTAAAAAAATTCGCAATCTGTGTAGACTTTGAAACCCATTATATAAAATACATGGAAGGCAGAATGTTAGTAGATGAGCTTTTTTGCGCAAACAAAGCAAGGCATGAAAAACTTATCGAGCTTCTTTATTGCAATGTTGAAAAAAAGATGAATACTTTAAAAGTTGCTGTACAGAAATATATGGAAGTAACTAATATTGATAATCTTAAGCTAATAAAAATCGACTGTGAAAAAGTAACTTCACAAGGAGAATTTCCAAATTCCTCAAAAATTGTAAGGATAGCGCATGAGCTTTATAGCGGCCCAAGAATTACTATTGGGCTTCATAGTGATGCAATAATATTTAGGGTTGATAGTGTAAAAAACTTCAATGTGAATGATCTTGTGTCAAGGCTTCAGAAATTAAAGCCGCATGCTGTAATAGAAGGAGGCGGACATGAATTTGCAGGAACATTAAGTTTTTTGCCTGCTGCTAAAATTGAAATTATTACATACGTTGAGCGATATATTCTGTTTTTAAAGCAAAAAAGGTTCTAGAATGCTAAAATTAATTCTGCTTGCTCTTGTTGCCTTCATTGGCCTACCAACTGGAGTGTTTCTGTCATACTTTACAAAAGAAGAGCTACCTACAGGAGCTAAAATATTCTTACCTTCACTTCATGTACTAATATCTATTATATTTTTTGTGTTTATTTATAGTATGAATAATAATATTGTTATCTCACTAGCTACAGGAATATTGGCAGCTATTGCATCTTTTATATTGAGAAGGCATACTAGCATCAATGTGTTTTATGCAACATGCTACTTAGCTTTTGGAATTACTTCTTTTTTTGCTGTTAAAGAAAGCATAGCTTCGCTTTTTATGTCATTTGTTTTCCTGTTTGGACTTCCGGGAGGAAGCTTAATTGGAAAAAAAGAACTAGATGAAAATAAAAAGAAAATAAAAAAATTAAGGATAATTAGTTTTTTTGGTTTATTCCAAAAAACAGCAAGACTACTTATCCTATGCGCTGCTTCTTATTTAACACCAATAATTTGCTTTTATTTGACACTAAAATAAAAAAAATTGGCAAAATATAAAGCATTTGGCAACTACGCATATACTATAGCTGTGATTACTAATGCAACAATTATTCCAGCTATAACCTGCTTAGGGGTGTGCCCGATAAACTCATAAAGCCGCTTTGTTTTGAATTTGCGAAAGTAATGAAGGTCTTCAACTATTTTGTTTATCACTTCTGCCTGTTTTCCAGCCGCTCTTCGCACTCCCATTGCATCATATAATACAATTGATGCAAATATAAGAGCTACGATAAAAAGCTCGCTAACACCTGTTTCCCTGTATACTGCGTATGCTGCTGCTGCAACTGAAGCTGAATGAGAACTGGGCATATGGCCTGACTTAAAAAAAAGGCTTATGTCATATCTTGAAGAGGCAAGTCCGTTTATTATCACTTTAAGTGCACTTGCTATTAAAAAGCTAAGGAATGTTGAAATTACAATTTTATTCTCCACAATAAGTAAAAAATCATTCATAATGTTAAATAATTAGCATCAGAATTTAAAAATATATCGCTATGCAATAATAAATTTTATATAAGCAGCTAAACATTTCTATTTTAAAAAGAGGAAGCGCTTAATGCCAATAAAAGAATTCAAAGCAGATTTAATACCAAAGCTTCATGAGCTTGATATGTATGCTAAGAGACGGATTCTAAGTACTACTCTTTCTGGAAACCTGATCACAAATTTCAAGGGAAGAGGCTTTGAATTCGAAGGTTATCGTTCTTTTACACCAAATGATGATGCCTCTTTTATTGACTGGAAAGCTTCTCTTCGCTCAAACAGACTTCTTATAAGGGAATATGACGTTGAAAAAAACTTTAACGCATTTTTTTTGATAGATGTATCAGACAGCATGCTTTTTTCAAGTGTTGAAAAATTAAAGTGCGAGTATGCTGCTGAAGTTGTATCTAACCTTGCTTTTGGAATCATCGAAGCAGGTGCAGGCCTTGGATTCGGGATGTTTACTGATAAGCTTGTATGTAAGCTTGCACCAATTATGGGAAAAAGGCAGTATTATTTTCTTGTTAAAGAGCTGACTAATGTTAACAATTACGGAGGAAACTTTGACCTTGAAGCTGCCCTTAAATTCACGCTTAGCGTACTAAAAGAAAAAGCAATGATAATAATTATATCAGATTTTTTTGGATTAAAAGGCTCATGGTATAAATATATGCAGATACTCTCACAGAAATTCGAAGTAATGGGAATCGCAATAAGGGATCCAAGAGACAGTGAAATACCAAGAGATGCAGGGCAATACATCCTACAGGACCCATATTCAAATGAAAAGATTTATATTGACGCTTCTCAGTATTATGACTTATACAAAAAGCAGGCAAAAGAAGATGTTGAACTCCTTAAAAGAAAGTTTACTTTGCTCAGGTCTGACCTTTTAACGTTGCAGACAAATGAAACTTATACTGACAAAATAATTAAATTCTTAAAAAAAAAGAGAGAAAAAATGGAAGTAATTTTTGATTATCCGCTATACCTGATCCTTCTATTAAGCATACCTCTTCTTGTTGTGACACATTTTTATCTTCTTAGGCACATAAGAAGAAAAGCTATGAAATTTGCAAATTTTGAGGCGCTTCGAAGGGTTACTGGAAGCGACCTTATTACGAAAAACATGTTTCTGCTGGTTTTTCGGTGCGTTACTTTAACAATTCTAGTCTTTAGCGCCGCAGGCCCTGTAATCTGGTATAAGGGAAAAGAAAACCACAATGATTATGTCATTACTATTGATACAAGCGCAAGCATGCTCGCTGAAGACTTTTTTCCTGATAGATTAAGGGCTGCAAAAAAAGTTGCTACAGATTTTTTAGGCACTCTCGACCTAAGAACACAGGTTGCTGTTGTTTCTTTTTCTGGAATTCCAAAAGTAGAATCTCTTTTGTCAAGCGAAACATCTCAAGCTATGGCGAAAATAAATGAGCTTGAGATAATGGCTGCCGGCGGAACAGATATTGGATCAGCAATTGTTACTTCAACAAATATTTTGCTGCTCGGAAGAAAATCAAAAACCATCATACTTCTTACAGACGGCTCGCAGACAACAGGCACCTTTGTTGATGACTCGCTTAAATCAGGTGTAGCATACGCAAAAAAAAATCATGTAATAATTCACACAATTGGCATAGGAACAGGAAATGCACCATCAGGATATCTCCCAATCAATGTTTCAGCATCGTATGAAAAGGATTCACTTGCCGCAATAGCATTGCAGACAGGCGGTAAATTTTTTGAAGCCAACAATGAAGAAGAACTTGCAGCTGCATTCTCTGAAATAAATGCTCTTAAAGATGAAGCCTACCTTGACCTTGATTTAAGATTTGGGCTTCTAATGATTGGAGTTTTAATGCTATTTTTAGAATGGGGCCTTTTAAGCACAAAATACAGAGCTGTTCCATAGGCTAACGATAATATTAATACTACAGCATAAATTAAAACAATTCTTATTGATATATCATAAAAAAACTCATCAGGAAACATATATTTCATATTTGATATAGCAGGATCAAAGCTGTAGTTGCCAACAAAAAAAATCTCATGGAATTTTGAAAAAAGAAAATCAAATCCAATCGCTTTGTAAAAAATCAACCCAATAATTATGCAAGATAAACCTATGGCGCCAGCAGCTATTGTTATTCTTGCTAAGCATCTTAAAAATAATTTTTTGCTTAGTTTTAGTTTAAATAATAGAATAATTAAGCATATAAATGCTGCAATAGAGCAAACATATAATATGAATACCTTATAGACCAGGACTTTTACATCATTTAGATGAAGTATCTCGTTTTTGCTAAAATAGTCAGAGTCAAGCTGCGCTGTTCCTTTAAAAAAACCAAATAAATTATTTGTCTCATAAGCCAGTGATTCCATTGAAAATTTTGTCAGATTATATTTTACATACTCACTCTTATAATAGTTAAGATCAAATAAAACGCTGAAAAAAACAGAACAAAACAAAATAAAAGAAAGTAAAACAGATAAAAAGGAAATTAGCGCAATTATTTTAACTTTCATTTTAGGATTTAAATAAGTCAGCTATAATAATATTTTCCAGATGACTTTTGTTCCCTGTCTTTTACTGATGCAAGCTTATTTATTCTTGGCCTTCTTGTGTTTTCATCCCTTCTCATTGAAATATTCAGGCTTGAAAGAAGCTTATTCATACCATCTTCCATACTAAATGGCCCATTTGCTGCTCCTGACTTGGCAGGCTCTCCGCTGAAAACAAGCAATCTGTCAGAAAGATAATCAAGAAATAAAATATCATGGTCAACAACAAGGCAGGTAATTCTTCGTATATCAGTTATATTTGCAACAACTTTTGAAACAAGAAGCCTCTGCTCTACATCAAGATAAGCTGACGGTTCATCAAGGAGAATTAACTGAGCATCCTTTGAAAGCGCCTCGCATATTGCAACTCTTTGAAGCTCTCCTCCTGAAAGTTCATTTATTTTTTTAAGCAATAATGGCTTAATATTCAGCGGCCTGATAAGCTCTGTTTCATATTTGGACAGTGCATCTTTTAGGACAACCATTACAAGCTCATCTGAATCATTATTAATATACTGCGGCTTATATGATACTTTGACTTTAATGTCAAGCTCTTTTCCATCAGGAGGAATTACACCTGCCAAAATTTTAACAAATGTTGTTTTACCAATACCATTCTCGCCAAGAATTCCTACTTTTTCATTTGAATAAAGAGTTCCGCTTTCAGAAGTAAGTTTAAAATGGCCAAGCGTCTTTGAAAATGGCTCCCATTCTACAATCATATGCTCAGGCTTTGCTTTATTCGGAGCCTTTATATCAAAGATTATTTTATAATCCCTAAATCTGACGTTTTCTTCTTTTAGAAATCCTTCCAGGAACGTGTTAATTCCATTTTTTGACGCTTTTAAGGCTGAGACTACGCCATAGCATCCTGATTTTCCATACATTATATTTACAAGGTCAGCCATATAATCAAGAGCAATTAAATCATGCTCTATAACAATCACTGCAGTATTTTCATTTGCAAGTGTTTTTATGTACTGTGAAATCTTTAAGCGCTGCTTTATATCAAGATATGATGTCAGTTCATCAAAAATATACAAGTTTGCTTTTTTTAGAACTGTTGCTGCAATTGCAACCCGCTGCAATTCTCCTCCGGAAATCTTATCAACGTCAGTATCAAGGAATTTTTCAAGCTCAAGGATTTTTGATATTTCATCAAGCTTATTTTTCTCGTCGATTTTTGATAGAAGCCCTCTTACTTTTCCCTTGAACTGCTTTGATATAAGGTCAACATGTTGAGGCTTATATGCTGTTTTTATTTCGCCCTTCAATACTTTCTGGAAAAAAAGCTGGGCTTCAGTTCCCTTAAAGTAATTGATTATATCCTGTAATGCCGCCTCTTTTCCGACTTCACCAAGATTTGGCTTCAAAATTCCTGACATTATTTTTATCGCTGTAGATTTGCCGATTCCGTTGACGCCAATAATTCCAACAACTTTTCCGAAAACAGGTATTGGCAGGTTAAACAATGCAAACCCATTTTCTGCAAAACGATGAATTGGCTGTTTATCAAGCTCCTTGGGAAGATTGATTATTGTCAATGCATTAAAAGGGCATTTTTTCGGGCAGATCCCGCAGCCTATGCAAAGCTCTTCACTAATGATTACTTTTTTGTCAGAACCAGCAGTAATGCATTCTTTTCCAGTCCTATTTACAGGGCAAGCACCGCCGCAGATGAACGGGCAGTCCACTTTATTTTTGCACTTTGTCTTTTCAACAATTGCGAGTCGTTTCATTTGGATTCATTAATTAATTGGCTATCATTGTATAGAGAAGTTTGCAAAAAATCTGCAAACTTCTAATAGATAACTTTGCATATCGACGAGAGCATGAATTGAATATTCATGAAAAAACGAATTATGCAAAGTACTCTATAAACTAATGGAAAACAATGTTATTTTTTAAGTTATTTATTTTGAACTTGTCGTCTATATTTTTATAATGTAATAAATAACTTTTATTATAAATTGCGTTTTTCCGTCGAAAAAACAATTTTTTTAATAGGAAAAATTTATATACGCAAGAGTTATTATAAAAAATAGAATTTTTTTTAAAAAAAAAGGAGGAAACTAAAAATGCCAGCAAAGAAAAAAGCTCCTGTTAAAAAAGCAGCAGCTAAAAAGAAAAAGTAAGTGTAATGCTTTTAATTTCCAGGTTTTGTTTTTTTTTCTTTTTATATAATAATTCTAGACAAAAAATGCTTTTAGTTTCTATACTTTTATATATTTGCCGTAATTACTCTACGCTGTGAAAGGATTTGTTGTTTATTCGACTTATAGGATAACAGAAGATGCGCCAAAGATTAACCTATTTGGCAGGCTGGAAAATGGAGATTCGTTTCAATCCATACATGATTTTAAGCCTTATTTTTTTATTGAAAAAAACAATGCCACAAAGGCAAAAGAAGTTAAAACTGATTTTACTTTTGTAGTAACAGAATCTGATTTTACAACATTTAAGAACAGCGAAGCATCAAAAGTTGCTCTTGATAATCCAAAAAATGTTCCTGCACTAAGAAAACTTTTTGAAGAAAAAGAAATTGAGTGTTTTGAAGCAGACATCAGGTTTTCACAGCGCTTCCTAATTGACAATGACATCAAAGGCACTCTTGAAATTATTGGAGATTTTAGCAAAGGAGACAGAGTTTCCAGGATTTATCATAATCCAAAAATTTGTGGTTCTGAATATAAGCCAGAGCTTAAAGTGCTCTCATTAGACATTGAAACAGATCCAAAGGCAAATTCAATATATATGCTGTCAATCAAATGCGGAGAATTTTCTGAAACTCTTGCAGTCTATGACACCAAAATTGATGGTGTTTCCTGCTTTTCCGATGAAAAAAGCTTACTATCACATTTTAAAAAAAAGATAATTGAAATCGATCCTGATATAATCACAGGATGGAATGTAGTTGATTTTGACCTTATGATACTTAAAAAAAAGTTTGAAGAACATAAAATTCCATTTGATATCGCACGCGATGATTCAAGAATGAATATAAAGGCAACAGATTCTTTTTTCAGAAGCTCAAGTGTTGAACTACCCGGAAGAATTGTCCTTGACGGAATCGCGCTTCTTAAGTCGTCATTCATTAAAATTGATGACTACAAGCTTGATACCGCAGCAAGAGTGTTCCTGGGAGAATCAAAGTTAATCGATTTTCATTCTGTAGACAAAGTAAAAGAAATTGAAAGGCTATACAGAAATGAGCCTGGAAAACTTGCTGCATATAACCTAATAGACGCAGAGCTTGTGCTTAAGATACTTGACTCAAAAAAACTTATTGACCTAACAGTACAAAGAACAATACTTACAGGAATGCAGCTTGACATGGTAAAAGCTTCAATTGCGTCTCTTGATTCCTTATACATAAGAGAAGCAAGAAAAAGAAAAATTGTATGCCCTACTGCCAGGTTTAATGAGCGTGAAGAGCGGATTAAAGGAGGATATGTGAGAGATTCAATTCCAGGTATTTATGATTTTGTATGTATTCTTGATTTTAAAAGCCTGTATCCAAGCATTATCCGCACATTTAATATTGACCCAATAAGCTTTGTTCCAAAAGAGATAGCAGGAAATTATGATAAAAATGACCTTATTGAAGCGCAAAATGGGGCTTTTTTTAAAAAAACCGATGGAATCCTTCCATTATTAATCCAAAGGCTATGGGAGCAGAGAGATGCTGCAAAAAAAAAGAAAAATATTACAGAGAGCAATGCTATAAAAATTACGATGAACTCGTTTTTTGGAGTTCTTGCCAACCCTATATGTCGATTTTACTCGCTTGACATGGCAAATGCAATAACCTCTACTGGAAGATTTATTGTAAAGCAAACAGAAGAGATTGTCGAGCAGGAATTCAAGCTTCGAAACATATATTCAGATACTGATTCAATTTTTATAGAAACATCAAAAAAATCAATTGAAGAAGCGGAAATTACTGGAAAGGAAATTGCTGCCTATGTTAATAAATATTACAGCGAGTATATATCAAAAAAAACAGGGAGAGAATCATTCCTTGAGCTTCAGTTTGAGAAGATTTTCTTAAGATTTCTTATGCCAAAAATCAGGGGAAGCGAAACTGGCGCAAAAAAGCGCTATGCCGGGCTTGTAATAAAAGATGGAAAAGAGCAAATTGTTTTTACAGGCCTTGAAGTTGTAAGAAGAGACTGGACTGAAATTGCAAAAAAATATCAAACTGAGCTTTTTTATAGAGTCTTTCATAAAGAAGAACTGGAACAGTATACAAAACAATTTGTAGAAGACATTAAAAATGGAAAATATGATAATCTAATTGTATATAAAAAATCGCTTCGAAAGAACCTTGAATATTACACGAAAACTACGCCACCACATGTAAAAGCTGCAAGAAAACTTGAAAAAGTTACTTCAAGCATTATTTCTTATGTTATGACATCAGACGGGCCTGAACCTATAGAAAACAGAACCCATGAAATTGACTATTCCCATTACATTGAAAAGCAGATTAAGCCTATAGCCGATTCTGTTCTTGTTTTTTTCAATAAGAGCTTTGATGATATAATAAACGGAAGCTCACAAAAAACGCTTCTTGGGTTCTAGGTTTGGAGCCGAACATTCTTTACTTAATTATGCTCAGAAGTGGCTGCGCTATTGTTGTAAAAAGTATTACATTAATGATTACATTGGTTACAGAATACGGTAAAAGAACCATAAGCCTCTCTGGGCTTGTCATTAACGTAAATGAGAGATAAACTATATTAAGCAGAATTGTTGAAATAATTCCAAGAGTGACAATATTTACACCTGAAAAGACACCTGCCATAAGGCCAACTATTGCATAACTTGGAATAACCCATATAAAATACATTCCGACATATCCCGACATAATAAGGTGAAATAATATCAAAACAAAACCAACAATAAATCCCGTTATTGGACCGTATGCTTTGCCTGAAAGTACAGCTGCAAGAGTTGCAAGCTCAAGGCCGATAGTTCTTATTTGCAGGTTATTGATAAAATAGCTAACAAAAAAACTTGCCACTGACAATATTCCAATTACTAGAATTTTTTTAAATAATAATAGTAACAGTAAAAGAATGCCCAGTATCACCATGTATTTTTTATTGATAGCTGCAAAAGGGCTTTTTTTCTTATCCATAATTGCAGATAAATAAGGAATATATTTAAATTTACTCAATCAAATTTCTCTATACTTTTTTAAATGAATTGCATTTAGACTAAATAATGAATATATTTGATAAATACAAGAGGATATTTACCGTTAGAAATTTTCTTATTATTTCAATTATTACATTTTTATTTTTTGTATTTGATAAAGACAGAAGATTAGTTTTTATTATTGCAATGGTGTCACTAAACGTATGCCTTGCATATATTAAGCATATTGCATTGAAAAATTTAAACCTGCCATCATTTGGATTTCTAACACATATCTCAAACGCAATTGAACTAATAACTTTTGGCACTGTAATTGGAAGCTATATTTATGGGCCATTGACAGGTATGACTGTCGGCTCTCTATCAATGATAGGAAGCTATGTTGCAGAAAAAAAAGTATCGAAATTCAGCCTGGCAACAATACCATTATATATTATCATCGGCTTTGCTGCTTCAATAATAAAAATAAGTGACATAAGGCTACTTGGAATTATTATTTCATTAATTTTTAATATATTACTTATCCTAATTATTATAGTTGCATATAGGATTAAAACAGGCAGAGTAGTAATTTTTTCAGCAGTAAATCTGCTTTTTAACTATTATGTATTTTATAACTTTTCAGAGTTGATTCTGAAAATAATATAATTTGATTGCTACTTAATCATTTATCTATTTGTTGTTTGATTTAGTTTCGCTAAGACCTGCTCATATCGACCATAATTGATAGCATGAGCTCTCGCCATCCAGCTGTTGCCATGCCCCGGATAATTTGTATTCTGTGATATGCCAAATACATCCTGATACATGCACAAAGCAAGAGCAGCTTCGCTTTGTGATGCCATTGCAATTGGAATCCATGATGCAGGAAGCGTGGTTTTAGGTGAAATTTGGCTTAAAACTTTTTGCGCTTGAGAATATTGCGAAGTTATCTTTAATAAATTTCCAAATCTTCTCATGAAATTCATTGCAGTCATATTATCATGGGTTCCTGTATAAAGAGCTGTATTTTGTTTATTGGCAAGGTTTTTTCCATTCATAGCATCTGTCTGGACAGTTGACATTATAGGAAAGCCATAATCCTTCAGCAATGCCTGGACTTCTGTAGTAATTTGATCTGGAACATTTGCATCGCCATCAAAGTATTCGACAATAAATGGAATACTTCCTCCTTCTGATATGATTTTTTCTTGAAGCAACCTAACTTTGATTTTTTCCATTAATTTTTCGCCAGCACCTGGAACAAAGTAAAATTTTCCTTTGATTGGGTCTTTATCATATGGAATACCATAAAGCGCAACAACACCCTGGAAATGATCAAACCGAATCAAATTATATCCAAATATCTTATAATAATGCACAACACTATCAGCAAGCCATTCTATAGTTTCTGGCTTCTCCAAATTAAATAGGGGCATTCCCCATTTTTGGCCAGTTTTACTGAATCTATCAGGCAGATAGCCCATCACAGTTTGAGGACTGCCACTTTCATCCAATATAAATAAGTCAGGATTTGCCCACACATCAGCGCTATTAGGAGCAACTCCTATTGGAAAATCACCGATGATGTTCACACCCTTATCTCTAGAAAATTCTCTTATCCTTCCCCAATGCTTAAAAAACAAGAACTGCTCAAACTTGTAAAAATCAATAGCTACTGCAAGTTTTTGATTACCTTGAAGAATACTTTCCTTATTTTTGCGCCACGCTTTAACATCTTTATACTCATCTGACCAGCTAACCCAGTCGGAAAAGTTTTGTATTTCTCTTATACCCATAAACTCAGCATATTTTGAAAGCCAATCTCCCTGCTGACTTACCCATTCATGAAATTCATTCAAGAGGCGAGAATTGCCTTCTACACAATTCCTATAAGCTTGTCTTAGAATCGCATTTGAATCATTATATGTTCCTAATTTATGTTCAAGAATCCATTCATAGTCAATCCTTTCTTCAAAAAATGCACCAATCCGTCCCTCCCATAAAGCATGCGAAAATCCGCCCTGCCAATATTTTATTGAGAATATTCTTTGCCTTTTATGCAGATATGCCTCATGACTGTATCTATCATGCTGATCTTGTGTTATATATCCATCCCTAAGCATGTGTTCAATGCTTATTACATTGGGGTCTCCAGCAAATCTCGAAAATGATTGGTATGGTGAGTTGCCATATTGTGGATGTGTGTGCCCAAGAGGCAGCACTTGCCAAAAATGAGTATTTGATTGGTGTAAAAAATCAATCCATTCTAATACCGCTGATCCCAGTTCTCCAATACCATAAGAAAAACCTAATGGATCAGCAAACTGTGTAGGATGAGCAATTATGCCAAAGGCTCTTTTATTGCCGGTAAATTTGGTGACGACATCGGTTAACATTTAATTATTGTGGTATCTTCCTGTCCCTTGGTTCAATTGTTTTAAATATGAACCTACTGATGGCCCTAATTCTTTGAATTCATCTCGAGTAAGTCTGGCTGTCCACCATCCTTTTGGATTAGTCATATTGCCTGGCATGTTAAATGGCCTGTCAAGATGAAACAAATCCTGCCACGTTCCCCCGCTCAGGATTGCTTTCGAACTAAGTACATCGTATAAATATTGGTTACAAAGCGAATCTGGATCATCGCCAATTTCTCGCGCCAAACCATATGTAGTTTTATTATCATGTGTTGCAATAAAATCCACGCAATCATATGGCACATTTTCATGCGCAAGCCTAGGATCACCCTTAAAATGTTCAACTGCCATAAAAGGCAATGACCATTTTTGCATTAAGGCATTAAGTCCGTTTCTTGGCTCATATCCTCCATTATCTGTCAGGCCATCTATAAGAGTCTGGTTTTTTGCACAAATTAATTTTCTGAAAGAACGTGACACGCTATATCTAATATATGGGCGATTAGTATCCGGAATATTTCCATTTGGATAGCTCTTCTTTGTTGGAAATAATGGATCTAATAATCCCAAATCTTCAAGAATCAATGGCAGTTGCTTACCTTTTTTAATTATATTTTCCTGTTCCAACTTTTGGGATAATGCCTGAAAAAAAGCATCTCCCGGCCCTTTTGACCATCTACCCTTTCTGCCTGTATTCTGTTTTTTGGCCCAAGAAAATGGAATCTCCCAATATGTATCAATTGCTCTTGCATGGTCAACTCTGACGATATCAACATGCTTCAATAAATGTGCAAATGAGGAAGTTACCAATTCGTAAGCAGATTTTGAGTTCCAATTATAAACAGGATTTCCCCAGAGTTGGCCATTCTTTGGTTCAAAATAGTCAGGTGGCACACCAGCAACATAAATAGGGTTGTAATTACGGTCTATTTTAAAAGCGCTTTTATTTGCCCACACATCTGCGCTATCCCAACCAGGATACCAAGGCCTATCTCCGCTAATCTTAATTCCTTTGCTGTTTGCATATTCTCTGAATTCGTCCCATTGCCCAAAAAACACAAATTGAAGATACTTGTAGAACTCAATGGTTTTTTCCAATTCTTGATAGTCTGAATCAAACTCTTTTTTTAGCCTCTTTTTATTTTTCTTCCACTTTTTATTGTCTCTAAAATCAAAATCTCCAAACTTGTTTGCTCTTGCGCCAGGAGACCATTGGTTCCACGAGCCGTTATGGCCATGCAACTCCTTAATAGCCATAAATTCAGCGTAATCAGTAAGCCATTTGCCTTGCTTAGTGCACCATTCATCGAAACTAGCTCTTCTGGCACCTTTGTTTTCTAAGAAATTATTATAAGCAATTCTTAACAGCGCTTGGCTATTCCAGTCGCCTCCTATTTTATTTTTGAATAACCATTCAAAATCAGAATCTGCTTGCCAATTTGGAACATTCGCACAGTAAGTATCATGCAGTTCTTTTGAAATATCGCCAGCCTTATATAATCCCTCTAAACTTATCATATAAGGGTTACCTGCAAAAAGAGAAAATGTCTGATAAGGAGAGTTGCCATAACCAGTATGGCCAATTGGATTAATTTGCATAACAGATGAGCCTGTATCAGCAAGAAAATCAATTACTTCAAAGGCGCCGCTTCCAAGAACGCCAACTGCATCTTTTGTGGCAGAAAGGCCTTGCACAAATCTATTTGGAGAAATTGGGTCGTGAAATGAAGTAATGTGCCAAATTAAAGCAGTGCCTTTGTCACCTTGTTGAAAATTCAACACTTGTTCTAACCCCATTTATTTCACAGTCCTTCTTGATATTTATTAAACTAGTTTGCATTAGCAATAATTCCCTCTAGAAATTAGAGGTATCGACCCCTTTTTCTAACGAATATTGACTGTGTATATATAAACTTGATGGAAGAAAAAGTCTGCTTGTTCAATCGACTGAAAATTTTGGAGTGTCTTTAAAACACTTGGGAGCAATTATGCCTTTGCCTCTTACTTCAAAGCATTTTGCAATCTTTTGGATAATCTCATAGTATTCATTTTGATCCTTTACCCTAAGCTTGATTAGGTAATCATAATCTACTGGAAAAAAATAATTGACTCTGAGACCATTATTTTCATAGATAATTTTATGAAAAAAACCAAAGAAAATATAATAGAAAATGAGAAGATGTGCGTTTCGTTCTGGAATCAAGAAACTGAAGAAGCATACAAACTAAAGGGCATAGGCTATTATTATACAAGTGGAAAAAAGTTTGAGGAAGGTAAAAACATTCTTCAAAAAAAGAATCCAAATAGGTTACCAAAAGGAGTTGTAGAATTTATTGTAAAAGAAATATATTCAATCACCCCAGGAATAAATGCTGGAGAAAAAATTAATATAAAAAAAATCTAATACCTATAATGGTCAGCCTTGTATGGTCCGAGAACAGGAACGCCGATATAATCAGCTTGCTTTTTAGTTAACTGCGTTAATTTTACACCTATTTTTTTAAATGAAAAACATAACTTTTTTAAAGTAAAATAAATTATACCATTAGTAAAATTAATCTAACATAAAATATGTGATACTTATGAATAATCACTTGCGCTCAATTATCTTGACAATGTTAAACAAGCATATTATAGGTGGTAAGCATATCCCAGAAAATATTATTATAAAATCAAAAACAAAATGGATGAACTCATCAGAAAGGAATATTTTTCAAAAAGAATTTGATGATTTAATAAAACAGGAATTTTTTATTAGGTTAAAGAAAAGAAGTGGTAAAGGCAGTGATTGGCACATAAGCCTAAATCCTGGAAGATTAAATGAATTAAAATTAATTATGTCAAATGGTGAATAATATGGACAAAACAAGTAAATTTATTGAAGTTTATGGAGAAAGTATCACAAATAAAGTAATCGAATATTCATTGGAAAATCAGGATATTGACTTTGCTGTTCCGGATATGGCTAAAGAAATTAAAATTTCAAAACCAATGGTATATGCAGCAGTTGATGAACTAATAAGCAAAGGAATTATTGAAAAATCAAGAATAATCGGGAAAACTCAATTATATAAAATAAATAAAGAAAATAATATCTCAAAAATTTACATAAGAAATTTTAAAGAATGCATTGATATTGTGATTGATGAAAATACGCAAATGAATAATTTATACACACAGGATAAAAAAGTTGGTGTTCTTGCAGTTAATGAAAAGAAAGAAAAATATGTGAAGAAAAAAAAATAAATCAATTGGCGATTATATCAATAACGATAATGCTCCGGCTTATATGGTCCGAGAACTGGAACGCCAATATAGTCCGAACTTGCGCTAGTGTTTGATTTGTAAAACTGTTTGACATAATAAAAATACATAAAAAACACAGAAATCTTTAAATATGTAAATTATATCCATTGATATAACATGAATTTAGGCACATTATTTTTAAAAAATGAAAAAATTTTAAGATATCCTAGGTTAGACACTGTTTTAATGGTGGAGGAATTCATTAAAAACCATGATGGAGAATATAAAAAAAGAAAGCTTTGGGAATCCTTGCCTAAAAAAATGATGTATCAGACATATGATTTGATAATCCAATATCTTATTTATTCAAAAAAAATATCAATAGATGCAGAAGGAAAAATTGGATGGATCTATTATCCGGAAATTACACAGGAATATATTAAAAAGACCAATCTTGGAAGAAAAAAATGATTCTGCCATCAAACATACGTTTTGCAGATGAAAAAATAAAAGAGGCTTTCTATAAGCTTGAATGCGGTGACAATTCTGAGAAAGATTTATTCAAAATAATAAATCAAGCTCTGGATAATATCGAAAACAATGCTTTTAGCGGAATACAGATTCCAAAGCGCCTTATTCCTAAAGATTATATTGAGAAATGTCAAGTTAAAAATTTATGGAAATATGATCTTCCTCGTGGATGGCGTTTAATTTATAGCATAACAAGGGATGAAATAGTTGTTGTCAGTTTAGTTCTTGAGTGGTTTGACCATACTGAATATGAAAGGAAGTTTAAGTATTGAGAATTTTCTCCATGTGAGCCTTGCTACTTTCTCGTCTAACTTTTTTGGTAATCGATGGACACCAAGAGGAACATTTTCTGTCAATAGCTTCAGTTGAGCAAGCGTCTGGTTTGTAAATGAATTGCTAAATTGGTTTATTTGGTATATTTTTTAGTATTTTATCTACAAAATTCAAAATATTTTGTCTGTTTTGCTTGTAAACTATCCAGAATAATAATTCAATTGCTATCGCAAAAAATGCAAAAATAAACATACTAAATAACGTAGCAATACGAGTCTTTAAATTAACAGCAAAAGTAGAGTTAAATATAAATCCCGAAATAAATATTGATGTAAGGATTATTTCTAAAAAGAATTCTCTTAAAAATTTTAAATTTGGATATGTTCGAATCTCAAAAGTATTTTTAAATTCATTAATTTCTTCTTTTTTATAATTTGGGTTTTTTGATTTAAGTTTAAATAAATCATTAAAATCATCATAATACGATAATACACGATAAAATAAAATTAGCAATATTATCGTTAAAGGTAAAAAAAAACCTAATTCGTTATTTGTTAAATTATTTCCAATGTTTACGAAAAATTCAGGTAGAATTAAAGAACCTATAACGAAGTATAATAAGAGTAAGCCAAATAAATGCAGTATCCATTTTTTAAGTTGTTTTTTAGATAAAACAGGTAATTGAATATTTATTAAGAAAGAAACGATTAACAAACTAACAATCGAAGAAAAAAACGTATCAATTGGATACATAAATTTACAGTGATAATAATTACTATTGATTTGGCAGAAAAAATTGGGTATATAGATAATTATAATTGGTACAATAGCAAAAATGAAAGATTTTATCAAGATATCTCTAAATTTTGTAGTCATGTTCGCTAAGATATTATTCTAAATCTTAAAATTATGTTTTCTTCCACAGGTCATCCTCACGCCAGATTTATAAACTCAAGTTTTCTTATCGTCTTTGATTGTATCAACATTTTGATATCACTGAAGATATGTACAGCCATCAAATAATGATTTCATCTAAAGTGCAAATCAATTACATAGCTTCACAAAGTTAAGTAAAAAATCGTGATATAAAATGATTGAATTATCAATTAACATGGAAAACAACGAGTTTAAAATGGCGTTTAAGAGTATATCAAAGGAAGAAAAAAGAAAAATTCTTCTTGAATATGTTAAAAAAATTTATGAAACTGAAAAAAGATACGTTTCAAAAAGAGAGATTAGAATAATTTTTCATGTAGAACTTTATAATTACTTCAAGGATGTCTTTGAAATGCATGCGCTTTTAGGAATAGAAGTGCCGTTGGAGTATATGCCAAGAGATTATGCAATAAATAAGATTCTTGGATATGTGAAAATGCAAGCTGAAAAAGGAATTTACCCCTCAAAAAATGATATAGAAAAAAAATTCAATGTCCATATTTACACATACTTCTCAGGAATAGAAGATGTGTATGAGAAATCAGGCGTTGATTATTCAAAATTTAAGGAAGTCGTGCATGAAGCAAGCCTTAATTCTGAAGAAAAAAATGAATCAATTAAACAAAAAATAATTGAGTACCTGAAACAATGTACTTCTCAGGGATATTATCCAAGTTCAAATAAGATTCAAAAAAAAATTTAATATCGCATTTTTCAAATACTTCAAAAATATCACAGAAGCCTATTCTGAAGCACATATACCTTATATAAGGCCTTGCCCAATTTTACTTGGAAAAAACAAAGAAAAACTTCTTACAGAAATAGTAATTGAATTATTTCGCAAAATAAGATATAATATTTTAAGAGTATCTATTTTTGACACAGAAATGCCTAATAGGGAAGCTGATTTAACAGTTGTTGATGCATCAGGAAAAAAAGCTCTTATCGAATTAAAAGCATATAGAAATGATCAATCAATTACAATAAGAGAATTAAATCAACTTCATAAATACATGGCAAAAAATGAAATACAAAACGGATTACTCATAACAACTTCAAATATAGCAAATTGCAATTTGCCTAATGTTCAGATAATAAAAGGTGCCGAATTAATGGAATTACTCCGTAAATATGGCATGTCAAATAGAATTGAAGATATTATCTGGATACAAAATGAAAGAGTTAATTTATTTAAAAGAATAAAAGATAAAGAAATTAAACGAAATAAAATAATTCAATTTATTCAAAACTATAATGGCATTCCAACTAAATATGAAATTGAGAAAAATATGTGCCTTGATTTAAGAACATATTTTAAAACAGATTGTATGACTGAATTAATAAAAGAAATAAAGAAAAAATCTAATACATATAATGATCTGCTTTGTAAGGACCGTCAACTGGTACTCCGAGATAGTCAGCCTGTTTACGGGTTAGCTTAGTTAGTTTTACTCCAACTTTTTCCAAATGGAGTCTTGCTACTTCCTCGTCCAATTCTTTAGGCAACCTATGCACACCAAGAGGCACTTTTTCAGTCCATAATTTAATCTGAGCTAATGTCTGATTCGTAAATGAATTGCTCATTACAAAGCTCGGGTGCCCTTTTGCCAAACCTAAATTTAGTAATCTGCCACTGGCAAGTAGTAAAATACTATGCCCATCAGGAAACTGATAAATATCAACCTGTGGCTTTATGTTAATTACTTTAATCCCAGGCACTTTTTGTAACCTGTCAACTTGTATCTCGTTATCAAAGTGTCCAATGTTTCCCACAATCGCATGGTCTTTCATCTTCTCCATGTGCTCAAGAGTAATTATATCGCAGTTTCCGGTTGTTGTTACAAAAATATCTGCTTCAGATACAACATCTTCAACTGTTTTTACAGCATACCCTTCCATAGCTGCCTGAAGAGCGCATATAGGATCTATTTCAGTTATAACAACCCTTGCGCCAAATCCTCTCATAGACTGCGCGCATCCTTTTCCGACATCGCCATAGCCGCATACGCATACAACTTTTCCTGCGACCATCACGTCAGTCGCTCTTTTAATACCGTCAACAAGTGATTCTCTGCATCCATAAAGATTATCAAACTTGCTTTTTGTAACTGAATCATTAACATTTATTGCTGGAAAAAGAAGCTTTTTTTGCTCCATCATCTGGTATAGCCTATGCACCCCAGTTGTTGTCTCTTCAGAAACTCCTTTTATCTCTTTTGCAACTTTTGCCCATTTGCCAGGAGTTTTTGCATAAATTTCTTTTAGAATAATCATTAACTCTCTAAAGTCTTCTCCTTCTTTTGAATAATCTTTTTTTAGAATCGTTGGGTCTTTTTCAATATCAACCCCTTTATGTATCATAAGTGTTGCATCGCCACCATCATCAACAATTAAATTTGGGCCAATCCCGTTTCCAAAGTCAAGTGCTTTTTCTGTATACTGCCAATATTCTTTTAGTGATTCGCCTTTGTATGCAAATACAGGAACACCGCACTTTGCAATTGCTGCTGCTGCTGCATCATTAGTTGAATAGATATTGCATGAGCACCATCGAACAGATGCACCAAGTGCCGTTAGTGTCTCGATAAGAACTGCTGTCTGCGCAGTCATGTGAAGGCTTCCTGTTATCCTCGCACCTTTTAGCGGCTTGTTTTTGCCGTATTTCTGCCTTACTGACATTAAACCTGGCATTTCTTTTTCTGCCAATACTATCTCTTTTCTTCCAAGATCAGCTAAACCCATATCTTTTACAATGTAATTTTTTGTTGTATCCATTTTTTGCATCCTCATAAAATCAATATTTCAATGCTAAATAACGAACATTTTTATAATTATCTTTAAAAATAATACAATTATTACAGAAAAATTTAAAAAATATAGAAAAATTACAATAAATAAATACAATAAATATAATAATTTCAACAATATAGAAAAAAATGACTGATGACAAAGACCTAAAAATAATAAAAGAGCTAAAAAAGAATTCAAGGCAAAAAGTTACTGATATTGCAAAGACCCTGAAGATGAGGGGAAGTACAGTTCATCTTCGCATCCAAAAGCTATTAGAAAATAAGGTAATTGAGAAGTTTTCAATAAAAACAAATGACGAAAAATTAAAAGAGAATTTTACAGTATTTATCCTTGTCAATACTGAAAAAGACATACCTGATGAGTTTTTTAAAAAATATTCTATCAAAGAATCATTCGGGATAACCGGTGAATATGATATTATCCTTAAATGCAAGTTTGCTGATATTAATGAATTCAATAAATTCATCCTTGAATTCAGGAAGCTTGAAGGCATCAAAAAGACATTAACGATGGTTTCAACTACAAAAATAAAAGAAGAATTTTAGGTTTTAGTCAAAATCTTTTATTAGGCTTATATTTATTTCTTTAATCGAATCAATTAGAATATCCGCTTCTCCCAAAAGCTCTTTTTTTGTCGATGATAAAATTGCAATGCAGTGCATGCCTGCTCTTTTAGCAGCAATCACTCCGTTCATCGCATCTTCTATTACTACACATTCATAAGGCTCTGATTTAAAGCGCTCTGCGCATTTCTGGAATATCTCAGGATTTGGTTTGCTGAATTTAACATCAAGGCCAGATATGACAAAATCAAACATGCCTGCAATCTTATTATTTTTCAAAACTATATCTATGTGTGACCTTTGTGAAGATGACGCAAGCGCAATATTATACTTATTTTTTTTAAGCAATTTTAAGAGTTCAATTACACCATGAAAAAGTTTAAAATAAGGATATTTCGGGTCAATATATGAATTCTTGTCAATTACTGCTTTTTTTTCATCTACTTTTTTTTTGGTTTCTTTTTCAATAAATTTGACATCCTCCTCGGGCTAAAGCCTCGCCCTGCGGGGCGACCCCTCCGCTTTGCTACGGGGCGAGGATTCCGATTAATTGATTTGGCGTGATGAGCGCTCTGATTTTTCACATATGCAATAGCATAATTTATGTCAA
>JAZDLQ010000023.1:0-11280 GCA_043801855.1 archaeon
TACATCTGACTTATGCCCGGATTACGGTATTGCCTCAAACATACAGGAATTAAATTACACACCAATAAATGAATTATGTATGGATGGCATTTGGTACTGGCAGGTAAGAGCATTCGATGGCCAGGAATATGGTGAATGGTCAGATAAATGGAATTTCACAATTGAGCCTGTCATAATTCTATCTATGACAACAAGCACAATTGATTTTGGCTTAATGGAAATTAATGAGTCAAAAGATACAGATAACGGATACTCTGCCCTTGTTGTGCAAAATGATGGAAATGTGATGGCAAATATTACATGGATTAGCACAAACTCAACAATCTGGACAACTGTTTCGGACAACACAGAATATTTTAGATTCAAAGTTGACAATGATGAAACAGAAGCCAATTCATTCAGTTGGGCAGACTCGCAGACTACTTGGAGAAATTTTACAACAATAGATTACTTCAACTCTACAGCAATTGCACTACTTAATTATTCAGACGCAAATGATAATGCGGAAATTGACTTAAATTTAACAGTTCCTCCTCAGGAGCCGCCTGACTCAAGGTTTGTTTCAATATATATAATAGGGCAGGAAACATGAGAAAGCAATTAGTTTATTTTATTTTTGCAATATTGCTCCTGGCAGATGCTCTGGCAATAGGGGTTGCTCCATCAAGAAATGAAATATTCTTTGAAGCAGGAGCAAAAAAAGAAGGTATTTTTCGGATAATCAACAGCGAATTAAAAGATATGAATATCGCAATCTATGCCAAAGGGGCACTAATGAATAACATTAAGTTTGCTGAATCAAAAATACATTTATCCTCAAGCGAGGCTGAAAAGACAATTCATTATGATTTCATATTGCCATATGAATTGCCTGTTGGAGATACAGTTACTGAAATATTTATAGTTGAACTTTCTGATAATTCAGACTCAAATATGGTCAAGGCAAATATTGGCGTAATACATAAACTAATTGTAAAAGTGCCTTATCCTGACCAGTATTTACAGGGAATTCTTTTTATCGGTGATGCAAGGCCAAATGAAGAAACAACCTTCACTGTGACTTTAGCAAATCTTGGCACAAAAGATATCAATAAAATAAAAGGACAAATAATTATTAAGGATTTTGCAGGAAATGCCAAAGCAAAAATAGATACCAATGAAATCTCGCTTGCTGCAGGAAAAAAAGGAAAAGTAACAGCAGTCTGGATTCCAAACCTTAATTCCGGAAACTATATTGCAGAAGCGCTGGTTGAATATGACAATAGCAAAATACTTTCAATTGAAAAAGAATTTGATTTAGGAGAACCTCTTCTTGACATAACTGAACTCAGGGTTGGAACATTTAAGCTTGGCTCAATAGCAAAGTTTGATATTCTTGTAAAAAGCAATTGGAATAGCCAAATTAACGATATTTATGCCAATACTGAGATGAGAACAATTGATGGGGCAATTATTGATACTTATAAGACTCCTTCTGCAATAATATCCGCATATTCAACCCAAGAGCTTAACTACTTCTGGGATTCAAAAGATTCTCTTGAAGGCGAATACATAATCTTGGCAAAAGTAAATTATCTTGGAAGAGTGCGGGAAAAAACTTACCTATTAAATGTAAAATCCGACAAAATAATTATTCGGCCTGATGCAGCAACCGGTTTTGCAGTAGAGCAGGCGAAACCTGCCGGAGATAAAACAGGATTGCTTATAGGTGTTGTTATTTTACTTGTTATAATAATAATTGTTTTATTAACAGTTAAATTAAAGGCAAGAGGCGGCGCATCATCTTCAAAAGAAGAAACAAGTGCTAATCTCCAGCTTAAAGGATTTATTAGAGCAAAACTCAAAGAAGGAATATCAGTTGCTGCAATACGTGATAACTTAATCAAGAAAGGATGGAAAAAAGAAATTATTGATAGAATTATTCTCGAAATAGAGGATGAATCTTAAGAAACATTTCCAATTGTGCTGTTTTTATCAACAATGAAATTACTTATATGTTTACAAATATAGTCGAAGTGCCCGGCGCCAACAATTACAAGGACTTTTTTATCATTTTCTTTTGTAAGAATAGATTTAAGATTTCGTTCCATGACAATATTTCTTTCCATTACTAAAACATTATATAGCGAGGGATATCTTGTTTTTAATTCCAAAACCATTTTTTTAATTAACTCATCAGGCGGAACTTTTGATAAGTCGAATTCCATCACTTCTTTTTTTCCAAAAAGACCGCTTAGAACATCTCCTATTAGCCTCATTTTTTCTTTGAAAGTAAATTTTTTTGAAAGACGTTTTAGTGTAATTTCTATGTCCTGATCAATCAAAGCAATCTGGATTTTTCTCTCGCCAGCAACTTTTATTGCAGTTATCATCTCTGAACCTGGATCCATATTGACAATCTCACCAAGCTTTTTTTGGGCAAATTCACCTATCTTTGCAAATAAAAATCCTGTCAGCCCAATTCTTTTTATCATGTACTTTGCGCTTGGCTTTTTCTCGTTTTTTTCTTTGTTTAACAATCCGGTAAACCTTTTTTGGTCAAGCTCAAGAGCTACAATATCAGGCTGAAATGTGTCAAATGCTCTCTTGACTTCCTCAACACTTTGGGACGCAATATGTGATGAACCTATTATTGCAAAATTTCCTTGTATATGCATAGATTTTAGGAAAATAAGGTTCTTTAAATAACTAGACGTTTAAGAGGTCTAATCTATAATATTTTAGAGATACTTTTTTAAAACTACCAATGTTCTATTGAATAGTATTTATATGAATTCAAAGCTGTCACAAAGGCTTATAGAAGCTCTTAAAAAAAATAAGGATAAGCGGCTTGTAAGCTTTAAATCAGGATTTTTCTACCATAGGTATAGCTACTATGATATTCTTTGCTATTCATCCAGGTTTATGTCTTTTTTAAAAAAAAATAATATAAAAAAAGGAGATAAAATAATTTTATGCTCCTATAATTGCCCGCAATACACTTATTCAATTCTTGGCTCGCTTTTTTATGGGGCAATTATTGTTCCTCTTGATTTTGGGTCAACTGAAAGCTTAATTGCAAGAATCATCAATGAAACAAATCCTAAATTAGTAATCTCTTCGAGATACAAGATATATGATCCAGCAGGCTTGCCTGTTTTCTATATGGAAGATATGGATGAGCTTGTTAAAAAAGAAAAAATGCATGCTCTTTCCGGCAATACAAAAGACTCAGATATTTTTGAGATTCTCTATACTTCCGGCACAACAAGCGAGCCTAAGGGAGTAATATTGTCACATGAAAACCTTTATGCAAACTTAACATCAGTTACAGGAATAATTGATTTTTCAATGTATGATAATTTTATTTCAGTTCTGCCATTAAGCCATATGTTTGAGCAGGCAGGAGAACTTTTTATTATAATAAATGGCTCGCATTTTGTCCAATTCTACCCGAAAAGACCGGTGGAAATATTAAATATTTTTAAGCATGAAAAAATAAACAGTACCATTACTGTTCCTGCGTTTCTTGATATATTAAAAAAAGGAATTATTGAAAAAGCAAGTGAGCAAAAAAAGCTTAATTCTCTTAATAAAATGCTTAAGTTTTCGCAAAATTTTCCATTTTGGATAAGAAGAATCCTATTTTCAAAAATCCACAAAGGCCTAGGCGGGAGTTTCGAAATGGCTGTCAGCGGGGGAGCTCCACTCTCTGAAAGCACAGAATTATTCTGGGAAAGCCTTGGCGTTAAAATAATCCAGGGCTATGGGCTTACTGAAGCAAGCCCTGTTCTTTCTATATGCACTGAGCCTAAAAAGAAAATAGGCTCAGTTGGATTTCCGATTAAAGGAGTCAAAATAAAAATTGCGCAGGATGGAGAAATTCTTGCAGGCGGCAAAAATATAACACAAGGCTATTTCAATAAGCCAACTGAAACAAACAACGCATTTGAAAAAGGCTTTCTAAAAACAGGTGATTTTGGTTATTTTGATGAAGAAGGTTTTTTGTTTATTAAAGGAAGAAAGAAAAATATGATTTTAAAGCCGGACGGAGTTAATGTATATCCTGAAGATATTGAAAAAGCGCTTGCTAATTTTCATGAAGTAAAAAAATCTTGTGTAATTGGACTTACAAATAATGACGATGTAATTATTGCAGCAGTAGTAATACTCTCTGAAAAGATTAATCAAAGCCAAAAACTGGCAAGAGAGCTGATGCAAAAAGCAAATAATCTGCTTGAAGAGCATCAGCAAATACAGGAAGTAATATTTTGGGATAAAGAAGATTTTCCAATGACACACACTCTTAAGATAAAAAGAGATATTGTAACAGAAGAAATTTCGCAAAAGGCAAACAAGGCATTAACTACCAAGACAAGTGACACGTTAATAAGCATATTGTCTTCTGTAAGCAGGATTTCGCCTGAGAATATAAATGATAATACTAAGCTTTATGCTGATTTGAAATTTGACTCAATAAAAGTAATAGAGCTTTCTTTTTTAATTGAAGAAAAATTAAGAAAAGAGATTGATGAGTCAAGAATAGATAGGTATACAAAAGTATCAGATTTAAGAAAGATAATTGCATCTACAGAAAAAGAGGCAGTAAAGCTAAAGCTAAGTAAAAAATATTTTTCGATTTTTTTTGTTTTGCCAAGGCTATTTTGCCAGAAAGCAATTTATCTGCTAAGCTTAATTTTCTGCAGGGCAAAAATAACTTATATGCAAAATTTAAATAAATTAAACGGACAGATTATTGTAGTATTTAATCACCAGAGCCATCTTGATGGTGTTTTTATACTAAATAATTTGCCTCTGAAATACAGGACAAAGATTGCAGCAGCAGCAGCAGCGGACCATTTTTTTGTTAAAAAACACTTATTTGATATGCGCACTTTTCTTTCAAGAGCAATGCAACTATTAGCACCTGCTTACCCTATGTCAAGAGATCTGGATAAAATAAAAAGGACAAGCATAAAACAGAGCCTTGAATTTACAGGAGAAGTGATTGACATGGGATATTCACTTATTTTATCTCCTGAAGGAACAAGAACGCTAACAGGAAAAATGAATCCGTTCAAGCGTGGCATCGGTCTTATTGTTAAAGAATCAGGTCTGCCTGTTCTTCCTGTTAAATTAGATGGGCTTTATGAGATACTACCTAAAGGTGCATTTTTTCCAAAAAAAATAGGAGATGTATCTGTTAAATTCGGAAAAATTGTAACTTTCAAAAACACTGATTCAGAGATTTTTATAACTAATGAGCTTGAGAAAATAATTAGGTCAATGTGAGATGGCACTTAATATTAAGACGGGCGTTGATATTGTACAGATAAGCAAATTTAAACTTTCGCTAAACAATCCTGAGTTTTTGAGAAATGTTTTCACTGATAATGAACTAGCTGATAGAAAAGAAGAGCACTTAGCGGGAATATTTGCGGCAAAAGAAGCTTTTTTTAAGGCAGCCTCATTCAAGCTTGAAAAGTGGAAAGATATTGAGATTACTTCTGAAAATAAAAAGCCGAAAATAAACTTTGTAGATTCAATCTTAAAGGAAAAAATAGACACAATTGACTGTAGCATAACGCATGACGGGGATTATGCTGTTTCTTTCGTCGTTATAGTTTTTAAGAATTAAGTTATTTATCAAATTTAAAAAAGAAAAAAAAAGAAAAATACTTATTTTCTTCCCCTTGCCATCTTGGCGCAGGAAACATCTCCGTCTTTATCAAGGAAATATAGATAACCAGATTCTTTTTTAACGCCGACTTTAGCTACTTTCTCTACTTTTTTCTTTCCTTTTTTCCTTCCGCCTCTTGCCATTTCTGCTCTTGAGACGTCGCCGTTTTTATCGACAAAATACAAGTAGCCTTTCTGTTTCTTTACTCCTACTTTTGCAACTTTCTTTGCCATTTTAATTGTCCCTCCGATATTTTATAGTGGAGCATGATTAAATTTGCACCACCCCACGACTATATTTAGAGGGTATCTAGTATATAAATTTTTCTGCAAAAGACGAGGCTGATTGTGCGTTATTAATATATCGCCTCGTTATCACCTCGTCTTAGCATGTTAAAACATAATAGTTAATGACAGGATGCATCATCGAGTTTTAACATTTTAGAGGAGAAAACAACAGTGTGTATTTGCTTTTTTCTAGAGTCGTTCTGCTTTTATTATCCGTCCTATCTCTTCTTCCGATACAGAGCATCCGTTAAGCTTTGCTCCCCAGAGTATTGCGTCAAGAAGATTTTTCCCAGGGTTTTTAGGAAGAAGCTTGTAATCGTCCAGAAGGCCAAGCTCAAACGCAACAGTAAGAAGCTCAACAGATCTTATTATCTTCATTTTTTTTGTTATTCTGTTAAATTCATTAAGCCTGCTTTTCTCTACTTCAATATGCTGGTGAAGCTTTCTTTCAAGCCTTTTTTTTAGAGTCATTGGGTTTTCTACTATTGTTCGAGTAACATATTCATCTATTACTAAGGCCTCGGCCTCAACATGCAAGGCGTGACATAGGCTTTCTGTTTCACCATAATGCACTATTTTTATGTAATTATCCTGAGCTTTGAAAATAGAGTTTGCAAGCATAAGAAGATTATTTGTCTCATCTTTTAACTCAGGATACTCTTCTTTGACAATAATTCCGCCTCTAACTAACTTCAATAGCTGCAGCGCCTCAAGTTTAAAGCGTTTTGATTCTAGTGGTTTATCTATTGCCTCCTGTACAACAGAGGGTGTTATTACAAAATCTCCCGGATAAAATTCCTTTAGCCTCTCAAGTGTAAAATACAGATTATTCAGGGCGAATGTAATTAGTGGCCCTGTATCAAATACTATTTTTTTCATTTTACAAACAGGCTTCTTGTGTATTTAAGCTTGTTTTTTACATCGGTTCCTTCTTTAAATGAGTCAGGTATTGTTGTTTTTCCGATATACTGTGTCAAGCCCCATACTGAAGCTCCTATTGTCTCAGCGACACGTGCAATTGATATTCCATGGTCATATATTTTAGTTCCTTTGCTAACTTGCGCCTGCTCAAATATTTCAGGAACATAAAGCTTTGTGTTTTTCTTTTTGCTTGGGATTTTGTTCATCAATTCTTTTAGGCCTTGACGAAATAACTCAAATTCATTTTTATTTAAGTTTTCTACAAGCTTCCAAAGATCAGGCAAAACAAGCCTTCTTATGTCTTCATCCCTATATAATTTGGATATTGTATAAACCATGATTGCAGTTGAGATGCTGTCTTCATCCTGGAAAATAGAGGCGTTGTGGATGACTTCATTGCTTATGTCTCTTAATTTCAATATCTCATCTCGCTCGATTGCAGCAATAGAATCTGTAAGAAGCCTTAGAATATCTTTTTTAATTATATCATTCATTTTTATCCATAATACTCTAAGGTATTTATATTTTTCTAGGACATTGGTGGATGGGAAAACTGAATGAGAAGAAGAACAAGTGCTTTTTTCTATTGTCTAGATAATATATAGCGTTCCATTTTGGGTAAGGAATATGAATTTATTGTCAGCAAAGTAATTCCCATCATAAGGAACATAGATGAAAGATGAATCTTTGTATAATCTATCAATGTTTTTGAGCACAAAATTTTCCTGCAAAAGTCTTCCTTCTCGTGTTAATGCTAAATGCAGTCTTTGGTATTTATATCCATTTACAATGTCGTAGACATAAGGTATTATCTCAAGGGTTGCGCTGTTTTTTCCATTAGTGATTTTATACTTGGTGCTTCTTTCGAACATATTTTCAATTTCTTTAGTTTTAATACCTTTTAGTATAACTGGCTCTTTAATTAGCCATTCTGTTACTAAAGAGATTCGGCCATTTTTTATTAGAACTCGATTTATTGGATCCCACTGGTCAATATATAGCAATTTTCTGTATTCAGTTGCAGCCATGCCAGTTTCATTATCTAGCGATAGCCTGTCAAGAGTTAAAGGAGACTTTGAAATAATCGCATAAGAAATATTGTCAATTCCGAAGAGATACACGTATAGGTCGCCGATTAGAAAAAACGCAGTGATAGGTTCTCTATTGTATTTTTCAATAATCTTCTTATGAAACAAAGAGACTGTCTTGTTCTGTTCTTCATCAATTGTATGTAGAAGATAATCAGGTCTAATATTGTACTTTCTAAAGGTATCAGTTATTTCAATAATGTTGTCTCTTAATATTAAATATATTGTACCTTCTTCGTCCATGAAAGAATCAGTTTGGGCGAGTGGCATCGTGTAATTGTAGTCCAGGAAAACTTCAGTTAGTTTTTCTGTCTTTTTAGATTTCCGTATGAAGATACTTACATTCCCATCATGGAAAGTTGCATATACGATATTTGATTCTTTATCAATCTGGAAAAAGATGACATTTTCAGCAATATTATCAAGAGAAGAGTAATTTGGCGGAGGGATTAGGTTTGTGCATGAAGTCAAAACAAATAGAAGCAAAACAACAATTCTTTTCATCTATGATTTGTTAAGAGATAGTTACTATAAAAATGTTGTTTTGATTGAACTTTCTTTATATTATTTGGCAGTGGCAATCAATTAAACATGGTAAAAATTATTTTACTCTTCTTATCTTATTTATAGTTATTCTAAATACTGGATGCAGCAAAACTGGTCTATCTGATTTGAAAATTAAAGTGACAGACAGTTTACTGACAAAAGATAAAATGCTTTGTTCTCCACAAGGTGAACTGGACGGAGTTCCTAATTGTTTATCCATGGCCGCAAGAAAAGAGACAAATATTCTTGAATATGAGTATCTGGATAAAAAATATGATTTTGTTCGTGCAGGTACATCTGCTAGAAAATGCCAGTTACCCAGTAACGAGAATCCACAGGAGATAATTATTTACGAGAATTTGAATAGAAATAGTGCCATATCCTTATTGAGAAGTTTGCAAAAAACCTGCAAACTCCTAATAGATAACTTTGCAGCACATTTTTCACGTCGAGAGAGCTTTTGCTCTTCATGTAAAACATGATTTTTGCAAAGTTCTCTTTTGGTATGGCCCTTATGAAGGATACCCATCAAAATGATCAATAAACAAACGTTTTTAATTTAACACATATTTTAGTTTTTTTATGACCAATTACTGGAAGCTTGTCAATGAAATAATCAGGGATGCAGATATACTTTTATTAGTCATAGACTCAAGATACCCTGAAGAGACAAGAAATTTAGAAATAGAGCGAAAAATACAGCAAAGCGATAAAAAATTAATCTATGTTTTTAATAAGTGCGACCTTGTTGGAAATGATATCAGTAAAGAGATGCAGAAAAAATATCCTAATTCTGTTTTTGTGTCATCCAAAAAAAGGCTTGGTGGAACAATCCTCTTTAAAAAAATCCTTCAGCTCTCAGAAGGAAAACCATGCAATGTAGGTGTCCTTGGCTATCCTAATGTAGGTAAGAGTTCAGTTGTCAATCTTATAAGAGGAAAAGAATCAGCTGGAGTCTCATCGCAATCAGGCTTTACAAAAGGCAAGCAGCTGATACGTGCAAGAAATAAGATCAGGCTTATGGATACTCCTGGTGTTTTGCCATTCGGTGAAAAAGACAGGCTAAAACAGCTGATAATTGGTGCGATAAACCCACAAGGGCTTAAAAATCCTGAACTTGATATCATGAAAATAATTGAGGCTTTTCCAGAAATGTTTGAAAAATATCTTGGCGTAAAATACAGTGGAGATGCTTTTGCCTATATTGAGGAAGTTGCTATCAAGAAAAATATCCTACGAAAGGGTGGCGAGCCTGATACTGACAGGCTTTCAAGGCAGCTCCTGTATGACTGGCAGCGAGGAAAGCTCCATGAAGTGCTGCAGAAAAGAAATCAGCCTAAAGCGTAATAAAAAAACATTTTTAAAATACCTTAAATTCTATTGAATCTGCATACGGCTGTGGTCTAAAGGCTATGATTCGAGCTTCCCAAGCTTGCTGTCCGGGTTCAATTCCCGGCAGCCGTATTTATACTTTTACTGTAGATACGGCTTTGCTGTTAAGGGATTACACTTGATTAACCCTGCCTGTTACTATAGAAATTTTTAATTTTTATAAAAAAATTAAAAATTTTATTAGTGCTTATTGAGAATAAAATCAATGCTAAAAATTTTATTAAAAAAAATTGAATGAAAAAATATGATAGTTCTTTACCGCTATCGATTGGCCACCACATCGGATCTAATATGTCATAATTTTGAAGATTATATGAAATTCTTTCTGATGTTAATAAAATAATATATAATAGAATTAAAATTAAAAAAATAAAATTTTTCCATTCATTTAATTGTGAATGTTCTTTTATATGTTTGATTTTCTGGATAACAAAGCTAATTATTCCAAATAATGAACATAAACCCACAAGTAGGGAAGTTATTGCGAGAATGTTGAAAACTGAAGCATTGAAAAAAATGGATACTGTTGCAATATTGTCCTCTTGTGTGTTGTATTCTTGAGTATAGTATTTTTGAGAAGAAAGTAAAACTAATAAAGTAGAAATAATCATTAGTAAGCTTACAATAATAGAGAATATATTTTTTAGTTCAATTTGTGAACTAAATTCTTTATTTTATATAAAATTTTGTATAATAATAATATGCTGAAAAAGACATATTTCTGAAAAGTGTATTATTTTGCCTAATCTATTTCAAAAACAGAAAGAAGCCATAACCAAACAAATACTAATGGAAAATAAATAATTATCTTCATACTGTATGTATCCAAAAATAAGTAATACCTCTCTTCACTTTTGACATCCCTATCCTCCCCATATTCCTAAATTAGTCCATGAATTTTCTTTCTAATCTGGAGGATAATCCTTAATTTCATCTATTATTCTCATCGGTTAAAACTAATAGACTGATTTATCTAGGAGAACTTGAAAAGCGAAAACAATAAATAAATAACAGAGACAATCCTTTGTGGGAAAAGATAGATGATGAAAACAATAAGACTTTCGAAAATAGTATGTTGGAAAGAGAAAAGAAAAAACTACTAAATTTAAAGAAATACACTTATTCAGAGGCTCAAGCGGCAATGTTTTAAAAAAACTAATAAAAACACTATAATACTCGAAAAGGAGGCAAAAAAGATAAAGTCAGCAAATTGAATAATAAATACTGCTGCCGTAGTTAATATTTCAAACTTGAGTTTCCAATTTGGTTATTAATTCTTCATGATTGATTTTTGTTTTTATCTCGTTAAATGTCTTATTTTTTATGCCATTTTTTTGTATAACCTAACTTTAGATAGTATTTTAAAGAGAAAGATTTATATATTAGT
>JAZDLQ010000029.1:0-2908 GCA_043801855.1 archaeon
TCCTAAGCCTGTAGATGATGCTATTGGATGTACGCTAGACAGCTGCAATGAAAACGCACATACTGTTGTGCATTATCCTGATGGAGCGGCTTGTGATGACGGACTATATTGTAATGGAGTGGAATCCTGCGATGCCTTAACCGGATGTAAAAATGGGGTGTTGCCTGATATTAATGATAATGTAAGCTGTACAATAGATACGTGCGATGAGACAACTGACAAAATTACACATTTGGCTGATAATTCCAAATGCCTGGACGGATTATGGTGCAACGGAATAGAAAAATGCGACTTTACGGATAATTGCATCACAGAATCAAAACCAGATTGCAATGATAATATAGATTGCACGGCAGAGACATGCAATGAAGGCGAAGACAATAATGATAATAGAGGCAATTGTTTATTCACTACAACATCATGCGGTTGTACAGGCAATGCTGACTGCAATGACAATAATCCATGCACGGATGATATCTGCACTGCACAATTAACATGCCAGAATAAAAATAATGATACTAACAGTTGTGATGATGGTTTCTGGTGTACAGTTAACAACAGGTGCTCGTTAGGAAAATGCACTTCTGATCCTAAGTCAACAAATGACAACAATGATTGTACTGAAGATTCGTGTGATGAAATAACTGACAAAATTTTAAATAAAAATATCTGTGTTACTGACAAAAATATTGATAACGAAAAAACATCATCAGACAAAGGTAGCAGCAACGATTATTCCCAATTTAAAACAGAAGATGATGCGGCAGTGTGCATAGAAAACTGGGTGTGTGAATTTTGGTCAGATTGCATTGAAAAAATGCAAACAAGAAAGTGTAATGATGTTAATAACTGTGGAACCACCATAATGTTTCCTGTCACGCTAAGAGAATGCAGCGTTGCAACTGAAGAGAATGTAAATAGTGTAGATAATACTATTTCTAATACAAAATCTAAAACAGGCATTGCTACAAACGAAAATTCGATACTTAAAATTATTATTGACGACAAAAAAATTAGCCAGAGTAAAATTGGAGTAGTTTACAATAATTTGAAGAATAATAAAAAGAATAATGTAATGTTTAAAATAAACATAAATGATATTTCTGGAAAAGTAGTAAATGAAGAGATATTTGGTCCAGTATCTATTAAAGAAAATAGTATTTATACAAATGAATTTAATCTACCTCTTTACATGTTAAAAGAAAACAGTATGTATAAGATAGATGCTCAAATAATTGATAAAGGAAAACCGCTAGCAAATTATGAGATAGAATTAAACATGAACAAACCACCAGTTAATGTTTTTATAACTAGATCGATTCTAATTTTTATAATTATCTCAGCCATTATTTTCACTACGAGTCTTATCTTAATCAAGGTAATAAAAAAAAAGGTGAATGAAAGATGACTTTTGTTTTTGGAAGTGTTGATCTTCCCATGTTTGAAATTCTGCTGATTTTACTAGTTTTCCTTTTTATCGGACTCGTTGTCTTATTATACGGAATATTTTACATATTAAATGAAATTAAAGAATTAAAAAAAATAATGAATAAAGAAGAAAATATTCTAAAAGACGAACAGGCTTTTGTGAAGGAAGAAAAAAACCTACTGAAGGAAGAGGAGATCGATCTTAAGGAATTCGAAAAAGATGTAACCGATATAAAAAAAATTGTAGCAGGAAAAAATATCGATGAGACAGAACTCTTGAATTATATTAAATCTAATCTAAATAAAGGATATCGATGGCAGGAAATTAAAAATCAGCTTATCTCACAAAAATATGATGAAAAAATGCTTGAGAAAATTTATTTAGATGTGAATAAATGATGTTTGTTAATTTGAATAATAATAAGAATAAGTGTAAAAAGAATTTTTTTAATTATAATTTCTTAATGAAGATATAGAATATATTGATTCAGGAGTTGATGTAAACAAAGATGGAAGAGTGAGTTTGCTTGATTTGGTTATTATTACAAAAACTTTGGCAATTGAAGAATATGAAAAGAAAAATAATTTACAAAATTAGACTTGCTTTTTTAGTAATTATGTTTCTATTAACATTTACCTCATCAATTGCTACGGTACTAACTGCCAACCCGAATGCTTCTAATGCCACCAAAAATGTTTTAGATTATCTTTATTCTCTGCCAGGCAGGACTGATAAAAAAAGTCATTTCCGGGCAATATATACCAAGTTCGTTACCTGCAAACCAACAATTAAGATATGACACATATATTGGCGGTGTCTATACCATGACTGGCGGAGATCCAAATGGTAAATGGATTGCTCTAACCGGTTCTGATTATTCCGGTTATTCGGGCACACCGGAATGGACGGTTCAAGGAAAAAATTCTGTTTACATCAACCACTGGAAAAAAGGCGGGCTGGTTACTCTTAACTGGTGGCCGGACAATCCTTGGACGCAAAATGTTTATGATGCTTATATCCCTGCAGGCAACCATCTTTCTGATCTGTATACTCCCGGCAACAGCGTCTATACAAGGTGGATTTCCTATCTTAACATCAAAGCCATAGAATTGGACGATCTGCAACAAAATGGCGTCGTGGTTTTGTGGCGGCCATTTCACGAAATGAATGGCAATTGGTGGTGGTGGGCCAATCAGGATCAGGCAGAATTTATCGCTCTCTATCAACATATGTTCAATTATTTTACCTATACCAAGCATCTTAACAATCTTTTATGGGTGTATGGCCCAAACCACTACTACGGATCGTATAAGTCGGCCGAATATTATTACCCAGGTGATACTTGAGTTTCCAATTTGAATAGGTTTATCGTCTTTACTTATGTATTACCTAACTGTTTTTTATAAAATAAATTGTTGTAGATTTAATGTGTTGTATATTTGTATTTGTTCTTGTGTCATTGTTTCTAATACTTTTTTG
>JAZDLQ010000032.1:0-2777 GCA_043801855.1 archaeon
CATAATCAGCTCGGGAATCCGCAAGCATTTCCTGATGTTGTTTCATATCAGTTATATCAATACCAATACAAAATATACCCTGACATTTTTCATCGGCCATGTAGGGAAACATCGTTGAGTACATGTTTCGTTTTTTGCCGGAGTGGGTAGTTATCAGCCAGTGTCTGGGGGGAATGGGTTTACCGCTTGCATAAATATTAGCGACATTGTCCATGAATACATCTTTTTCTGAATCAATGAGAATAAGGTCAATAATTTTTTTTCCAATTGCGTCTTTGCGCGGATAACCATAGGTTAGTTCAGACGCCCTGTTCCAGAGGAAAATAGTACCTTCTTTGTTAAATCCCTGTATCGGGATCCCGCTAAGCTCAGTCAATAATTCCAGCTTGGAAAAAAGCGCTTTTGGCCTGCGCGATATATGCAGCCCGGTTGATATCCCTAGTCCCAGGGCAAGAGTAAAACTTGTGATTAGAATTGGATTTGTTAATGGCATATTATATAGCGAAGTACCCCTTAACTACTATATTATATGTTTATCTTTAAGAAATTCAATACAAATAAAAAGTAGGCTATACTATGAGGTGCTTATATTGCCATCTCAACAAAAGCCGGGTGACTTTTTCTGATGAAAGGATGAGTTTTAAAATTATCAGCCTTATGAAGTAGCTTCATGTCCTTACTTCTCAAATGCGCTGAAAAATCTAATACGTTTGTTTTAGTAGTATGTAAATACTCTTCTTTGATCTTCTCCACCTCTTTCAAAACTAATTCACGTTCACTTTCTGTTAAGAAAGCAAAGCTTCGAATGAACTCATTAAAATAATCAATAGGGAGTTTTCTTGCTTCACTTTGAAACCAGAGAAACAAAGCTAATCCTCTCACTCCACTTCTTTGAAATACCCCAAACCATGCTTGATACTCCACCCATTCTATTATTGAGATAAAGTCTTCTCCTCCCTCGTACTTACTTGTAAAATCAGAATAGGCTTTTTTTATTATTTCAGAAGCTGCTTTCCATTCATTAACAGAATGTTCGCTTTCTAAATTTTTCGGCCATTTACGCAGAGTAAATTCCTGGATAGCTTTTGCAAATTCATCTTCAGAAAGCTTTTCATAATTGAAAAATTTATTAACGTCATCATCACTTACCAATGGCCATCTCATCAGATGCCCCACAGCACCACCCTCATGCAATAAAAAAACCGTAACCATCTCATCAAATAATTTTGGAGCAGTATGATAAAGTTTTACAAACGGAGCAATAGCATCATCTGTTACTGTAAGCGTTTCTCTGCGTTCTTCCGATACGAATCCAACCGCTGATTTGTCTTTAACTTTTCCTACAACGATTTTTTTGAAGCCTTCGCCTTCATGAACAAAAGCTTTTTTAGATTTTTCCTCAATAGCCGAAATCACTTCTTCTGCCCCCTGAGAAAGCCTTAATTGCAAAGATGTTGCTTCCTTCATTACATCATTACTCTGCCAATAATATATGGACCTAGGCCCAAGCAAAACAGATCTGCCTCCTATATCACAAAGAAAATATTTAAAAAAAAGCATTTTCTCTCTTCTGCTTTTAAATCCATTCAAATACTTGAAAAAATTTTCACTGATTAGCAAAGCTTCTTCATACAATAACATTAAGGGCAACTTATCATCATTGATCAAAGGCCTTAATTCAATAACCTCAATTTTGAATTTCTTAAGTTGATTCAAAATTATTTTATCAGTAATAATTTCCAAGAGTGATCTAAGTTTTTTTTTGCTTAAATTAACTCCTGAGACTTTCACGCCTAAATTTTGAATTCTTTCAACTAGTTGTTTTTTTGATAACAAAAAAAGAAATGTCTTCTCGCCCCAGGTCAAGTCAGAGACATAATCAAATAATTCTTTATTCAGACTATACATTAAGCCTTGCCCTATTTGCTTTATTATATCGCTTCTACTTTTTAATTGGATAAAGGCATTCCTTATCGTAATATTTTCTAAATTGATAATTGGGGACAAGCAAAATGCTTGCAGTTCAGGGGATTTGTTTGCAATAATTGAGGCTAAAGACTGTGGTTGGAAAAGAATACATATGACAATTATAGTTATAATAATTTTCATTATATTTTGTTTTGTCATGAACTTTGGCGGATTATTGGAATCAAGCTTATGCAGAGATAACCGTATTTTCTAATAAGACAGCAAGGTTTTTCTTATCCTCTTCTTTATCCCACCAGGAGAAAGTTATGCCGATCTCATATTCATTATTTTTGAGTTCTCTTATCCTGATGACCCGGCCGTAAACATCGTCTATTTTTATAATATCTCCAAGTTTAAGATTAAGACTGACCAGAGAATCCTGAGGCATAGCATCATTTGTACTGAATGAAATACCTCCCAGGCTGATATCTTTAAGTGCATTGCTGCCTCGAGAGCGGGATTCCGCCCAGAAGTTGAAATCAACAAGCCGGTAATCAGCTCCGACTTTGGAGATTTTAATTCTTTTATATTTTCTTCTTTCCTTTTTTTCTTGCATGACTTTTTAACCGTTTTTAATAATATTATAAGCTTCCGCTTCCCATAAAAGCGTTTAAAATTTTAACAAGGAACTAAATTGAGGATTCAACCATTTCAGGCTGCATAAAAAACATTTTTACGGATTGCTTACTGATCACAATTTCAGGAACATTTTCTGATAAAGGCGATTTTTTAGAAAAAACTCCGGCTGCACTTTGCAGCGGCAATGCATTTTGAATCTGCATAGGTTTAACTGCCAGCTCTGCCTTATC
>JAZDLQ010000035.1:0-5061 GCA_043801855.1 archaeon
GTCTTCTATGAGCGCAGCAGCAGCAACACTTGGCAATGTAGGCCCAGGCCTAGGCTTAGTGGGTGCTGTAGAGACATATGCATTTCTTCCAGCAGCTGCAAAAGTGATACTAAGCCTCTTAATGCTGATAGGCAGGTTGGAGATAGTTACTGTTATTCTTTTGTTCTCACGCGCTTTCTGGGAAAACTAAGAATAAATTATTGGCACTCTCATAAAAAAGCTTATCATCCAACAAACATAACAAAAATTTTCACAATTCAAACTCATCAATAAATCCTGTAATTACTTTATACTTTTCAAGATATTGAAAACCCTTGTCAGTTAAGGTGATATATTTTCTTCCTTTTTTATCGAGCACCTCTTTTATAAAACATTTTTCAAATAATTCTTTAAAATATTCTGAAAAGCTTTGCGAGGACAAATTTGAGTATCTTAATAATGGTGTTGGCTTAATAGAATTATTATGGTCCTGGATAATCTTCAAAATGTTGTATACCACCTCTAAACGATCCCTTTTCCTGGTCATTTTACCCATTTAGAAACCCTGTAATAAATCAGAATGAATACAATTATTGATATTGCCTGAAAGAATAATTTAATCTCAAATGGCAAAAATCTGCTTGGTCCAAGCACAAATAAGTTTAATAGCCAAAATACAAGTATCAGCAAATAAAGCAACCTAATATGAGATATCTTTTTGACTTTTTTATGCATTTCAAAACTAACAACAACAGCAAATACCAATAAAATGAGTTGAATTAATGATACCATAATTGGAGATCTGGAAATAAACGCTATCAAAGCTATAGACAATGCAATTATATTTGAAAAAGCCATAAAATGGCTGTACTTAATTCTCTTCCATATTGTGCTGTAAACCAAATAAAAGATTGCCATAGTGCTGAAATAGGCCACAATTAAACTGGAAAAAGGCATAATTATCCATCTGGATAAATCCAAATCAAAAGTGATATTTCCAACAAGCAAAAAGTGAAGAAATAACCTGGAAGCATACGCCAATCCAAAAAATAAGAAAGCATATCTAAAAAATTTTATTCCCTTGTATTGTGTTAGGTCATAAATGTTTCTTGTTTTGTAATAAACCAAAAAACAGAGTAATACTACTATAACTGTATAAGCAAATTCAATTCCAAATCTAGGTGGGCCAAAAAACGAGTCTATCGGCATCATATGAATAGGCATTCTTAATCACCAATCTTTAGTTGTATTTAAATTTATATATAAAAAATATGGACTTATAGTCCACTTTGTTTATAAATATGCATTTAGTGTATTTGTTATAGTAAGGGGCAGGTATATGGAACAAAATTCAACACTTCTTCATTTAGAAAACATTTGGAAAATTTACAAAATGGGTGAAGTAGATGTACCAGCCCTTAGAGGTGTAACAGTTGAAATTAAAAAAGGTGATTTTGTTGCAATAATTGGAGCGTCAGGTAGCGGGAAATCAACTATGATGAACTTGATTGGATGCCTTGACATACCTTCTAAAGGAAGAATACTTCTTAAAAACAAGGATATAACAAAAATGTCAGAATCTGATTTGGCAACCCTTAGGGGCAAAACAATAGGCTTCATCTTCCAGCAATATAACCTTATCCCAAGCATGACTGCCTATGCTAATGTCCTTTTGCCAATGGAGTTTCTTGAGTATGATGATAAAACCGCTTTAGAAAAAACAAGGAAAATTCTCGAAACAGTAGGCTTAGAAAATCATATGCATCATTTGCCTACCCAGCTTTCTGGAGGGGAACAGCAAAGAGTGTCAATAGCAAGAAGCCTTGTTACTGACCCTGAAATCATACTTGCAGATGAGCCGACAGGCAATCTCGATTCAAACTCAGGCAAAGGGATAATGGAAATTTTTCAGAAACTATGGAAAGAAGAAGGCAAGACTATAATCATGGTAACTCACGATCTCAAATTAGCTAAATACGCTCATACAACTATTGAATTAAAAGATGGACAAATAATAAAGATACATAAAGTTTTGAGGTGAGAAAATGAAAAAACCAATTTTAAAATATATGATTTTTGCAGTTATTTTAGTTGTATTCTCAAATCTTGTACAGGCTGCAGTAAGTCAAGATAAGATTATTACAGTTAGCTTGGTAAATCAAGATCCTGATCCAGCTCTTGCAGGAGACACAATGGAAATAAGGCTTGGGGTTGAAAACAGTGGCGGGGTTGCGGCTGAAAATCTCATTTTAGAAGTAATACCCGCATACCCTTTTACAACAGTTCCGGGTGATAGTTATACTTATAATGTAGGGACTCTGAAAGCATATCAAACTGTATCTAATATGGCCATTGTCAAATTTAGATTAAAAGTGGATAAGGATGTGACAGCTGGCACCTATGCATTGAAGGTCAAGGAGTATGAGCAAGGAAAAGCGTCTGTTGGTGGTATGCAAAGCTTCAATATTGATATACGGAGCAAGGAGAACGCTGAAGTAATCTATATTGATAAAACAACACTTATCCCTGGAAAGCAAACCAGCCTCAAATTCACCGTAAATAATGTAGGCAATGCTCCGCTAAGAGACCTTACTTTCAGTTGGATAAATGAAGACAAAATAGTTCTTCCTGTAGGAAGCGACAATACCAAGTATGTTAAGTACATTGATGTTGGCGACAGCGCTGACCTAGAATATCAAGTTATTGCTGATTCAAATGCTAAAGCAGGATTATATGAATTGGCTCTGCAGCTGACTTATGATGATCCTACAAGCGACACAGACAAGGAAATTAATACTATTGCAGGAATATATGTTGGAGGTGGTACTGATTTTGATATTGCCTTTTCTGAAAGCTCAAGCGGCACTACTTCTTTTACTATTGCAAATATTGGCAGCAATCCTTCATTCTCAGTTTCAGTAATTGTTCCGCAGCAGCAGGGATGGCAAGTTACTGGCTCAAACTCAATGATAATTGGAAACTTAAATACGGGAGATTATACTGTTGCAAGCTTTGCCTTGCAATCTGCGCAGACGAGGCAAATAACTGCAGACCAAAAAAATGCTACGAGCCAGGAAGAATTAATGGCGCAAAGAGCAAGCACGCAAACATCAAACACTCTGAAAATTCAAATTGCTTACACAGACACAATGGGAAAAAGGGAATTAGTTGAAAAAGAAGTAATCATGAATACTCAAGCCATTATGGGAGCAACCACAGATTCGGAAGCAGCAGATTCACAAGCCACAGGCACCCAAGCAGCAATGGCTAACTTTAGAGGAAGAGGCGTGGTTCAGCAGAAAAGTTTCTTTTCTAAGTATAAATGGTACATAGCAGTGCTGACAGTACTGGTAGTTGTTGGTTTAGGATACTGGAAATACAGAAAAGAGAAACTCCTTGATCCAAATTTTAACATCAAGGATATGATCAAGATAAAAAAAATTTTTAAGAAAAATAAAAAATGAAGTTACGGAAATGCCTGAAGCACGCCTTTGGAATGGTTCTGCACAGCAAGATTAGAAGCTGGCTAACAATACTTGGGATAGTTATAGGTGTTGCTTCAGTTGTAGCAATCATGTCCATAGGTAGCGGCATGCAAGAGACAATAACTGATCAGTTGGGTGGATTAGGAGGAGATATCCTAACGCTTAGTGCTGGCTCTTCAAGAGGATTTAGCATGTTTAGTGGAGGGGGAAGAAATTCTGGAGGAGGAGGCGCAACAGCAACTGAAAAAGAAACTGTTCTTAGTAGAAGTGATTTGCAAGCATTAAAGGGAATACCTGACATTGCGCTCATTGATAGAAATATTAGAGGAAATGTCAAAATATCTTATCTTGGAAAATCCGGCTCAGTATCATTAACCGGCGTAGATCAGAAAGTATGGTCCAGGATAACTACTTCCAAAATAAAGGAAGGAAGATTTCTTGATTCTGCTGACCAAAATGTTGTTGTTATAGGGGGAAGGTTAGCTGAGTCATATTTTGACAAGCCAATAGGCATTAACCAAATGATTACTATTGAAGAAAATGTCTTTAGGGTTGTAGGAATACTTGATGATACAAGCACCAATATCTACATGCCAATACAGATGGCTTACCAGATGCTAGAAGATAAAGAAAATGGTATTTATGATTCAATTGTTATCAAAGTTAAAGATGAAGAAAGATTAGATGAAGTAATTGCAAAAATTGAAAACAAGCTTATGATGGTAAGGCATGTTACTGAAAAAACAAAGGACTTTTCAATTAGTTCAAGCAAGCAGATGCAGGAAACAAGATCAGAAATGATGTCATCGATGAATGCTTTTTTAGTAGCTATCGCAGCTGTTTCATTAATTGTCGGGGCTGTTGGCGTAGCAAATACAATGTTCACATCGGTCCTTGAAAAGACCAAAGAAATTGGTATCATGAAAGCTATAGGCGCAAGGAATAAAGATATTATGACTATTTTTTTGCTAAACGCAGCACTAATCGGCCTAGTTGGAGGATTTCTTGGAATAATTTTTGGAACAATTCTTTCTGGAGTATTGCCAGCAATGATGGGCGAAGTTGGGATGTTAAGGGGAGGGACATTTGTTTCTATTGATTCGATATTCATAGCATTATCTGTATCGGTAGTAATAGGAGTACTTGCAGGATTTATCCCAGCTTACCAAGCCTCTAAATTAAAACCTGTAGACGCATTACGTTACGAGTAAAACAAGTAACACTAATGTCAAGGAACGAACATAGTGGGTGACATACATTACGTTACAAATAGGCAATACCCACAAAAAACCTTAAATACCTATAAAATAAACCTGTTTATATGCAACTCATAGAGTCTTTTTCAGGTATCAGGGGTATTTACGATGATAGTTTAGATGAACTGGTTGCTCTAAAATATGCATATTCTTATCTTTCATTATTGAAAAGCAAATATAAAAAGAATCTAAAAATAGTCATTGGAACCGATACAAGGCCTTCTAAAGATATACTGAAAAATGCTGTCGTAGAAGCGCTTGATTGTGATAGTATAGATATTGGAATTGCTTCTACACCAATGACAGAGTTTGCTGTAAGGCATTTTAAGGCTGATGGAGGT